>JAHWKT010000037.1 GCA_019347695.1 Actinomycetota bacterium
GCACCACGGACACACGACGTCCGACCAGATCTCGACCTGCACCAGGGCCTCCTCGCCGCTGTCTTCGTCCTACCAACGCCGCGACCGCCTCAGACCTTCCCCGGAAGGGTGTGGCCGCTGGGGCCCAGATGTGGGTGCTGGCGTCCACGCGGGCGGTGGCGACGTCGAGGATCGTTGGTTTCTCGCGACGCGCTCGCTAATGTCCGCCCCAGCCCCGCTACCCGGCGGCCGCGGATGCGTGGAGGTGGGGCATCGGCGCCTCGTCACGCGCGTCGCCGGGCGCGGACGACAGGGGTGGGGCCAGCGTGCCCGAGGTCGGCGGACCGCGACGTGGCGGTACCCAGGTGCTGCTGTCACGGCGGCAGATTCTCACCGGGACGTCCTACGGCATCGGTGCGACGCTGCTGTTCCATCACGTGACCCGCTCGCGGGTCGACACGGTGGCGGCACCGTCCCGTCCGCCGCATCCTGTCCCGGTCGGCCCGGCACCTGAACGGGGCGCAGCGACCCCGGCGGCCGATGGCGGGAGGACCGGCGGGCCCGCGCCGAGCACCGAGCAGCCGAACGACGGGCAGCCGGCCACCGGCCGGGCGATCCACCGGGCACAGCTGGCGGACGGCGGCCGACCCCGTTCGGTGACCAAGGGCGATGGCGGGGTGCTGGTCGTCGGCGTGTCGTCCGACGGTGAGCCGCTCGGGTGGCTCACCGAGGACGGCACCCAGTGGCTGGAGCACACGCTCGCCACACCCGAGCGGCTGGTCACCGAGGTGTGGGGTGTCACCGCGTACGACGGCCACTTCCTCGCGGTCGGCGCCACCACCGAGCGCGACGTGCGGCGCATCGCCGAGAGCGGCATCGTGCCGGGTCGCGGTGCGCAGGTCACCTACACCGAGCGGCGACGATCGCCGTCGGTCTGGTGGACCACCGACTGCGCGAAGTGGTCCGGCCAGACGCTCGATGATGTCGTCGGTCCGCACGCTCACCTGATCGCGATCGACAGCCACCACGACCGCATCGTCGCGGTCGGCGGCACCCTCGACGACGATGCCGTGCAGGGCAACGCCGGCCTGGTCCTGGTGTCGACGGACGGCGCGTCGTGGCGCCGGGCCGACCTCGGAGGCCAGGGTGGACTGCCCGAAGGGTCGTTCACCGGCGTCGCCGCCGGCCCGGACGGCCGCTGGTACGCGACCAGCGTCGACATCACCGGCGGCGCCGTGTGGTCATCCGACGACGGGCGCCGCTGGTCGGTGATCCCGGGCAGCCGTCGGTTCTTTCGTGGCACCGCCCTGCAGGGCATCGGTGTCGACGACCGGCGCCTGCTGGTCGCGGGAACGTCGCTCATGGACCCGCAACCCCGGTACTACGTGTCACGCAATGGCGGTCGCAGATGGCGCACGGCCAAGCTCGACGTCTCGATGCTCGCCGGGCCCGACGCCGTGGTGGGAGACCTGTCGGTCATCTCCGGGGACGTGGTCGTGGTCGGCACCCACCGCAACGCACCCGTGCTGGAGGGAGGACAACTGTATGCCGCCAACTGAGAGCGCCTACAAGACGATCGGCGGCGTCCCGCTACGGTACGTGCGCGTCTCGCCGCACATCCAGCCCATGTACGCGCGCTCGACCCACGAGTTCGAACACAAGCTCGACCACTTCTCCTACAACCTGGCCACCGCGGTGCCCGGGTGGTACGGGGGGTTGCGATGGATCGCGAGCGCCGGTGCGTACGTCAACAAGCCCACGTTCCACGGACGTGGGCGGGCGTTCGACCTGGATGTCGTCAAGTGGCGCAACGCCGCATGCCGGCCGCTGGCGGGGCATCACGCCAGCCGCCACCTGAGCCAGCGGCGCCGCTACATCGGTGTCGACGCCCTGGCCCGCCGCTGGTTCAAGTACGTGCTCGACGCCTGGTACAACGGGGCACACCGCGACCACCTGCACCTCGACGACGGTGGTGGGGCGCTGGTGTTCAACACCGGCTACCGGTCCGACACCGTGTTCATCCAGCGTGCCGCCAACCTGATGATCCGCGCCGGCCTCGAGGTCGACGGCACCTACGGACCCAAGACCGACCGGGCGTTCCACAAGATGAAGAACCGCGTCGACGTACCGCACCGGGTCACGGTGAGCCCGCGGGTCTACCGTCGGTTCCTGTGGCGGCTGGCCACCCACGCGCTGCGGAACAAGCCGTTGTGATGGTCCGGTCACCGTCTCGTTCCCGCCACTGGCGCCTCCGCGTGGCCGCGGTGACGGGCAGCCTCGTCGTGCTCGCCGCCTGTGGTGAGGCGGCGCCGAGCGGCCCGGGGTCCGCGGACTTCTCCACCGAGCGCACGACGACCGCCGTCGCGTCGGCGGCGCCGTCACCGGCCGCGTCGCCGCCCGCCAGCGAACCGGCAGCGGCGACGGGCACCGCTGCGGTGTCGGGCCTGCGAGGCGCGACCCTGTACGGCGTGACCGGCCGTGACGCCGGCGTCGTCGCGGTTGGATCGGCCGACGAGTTCGCCGCCGGGTGGACCTCGGCCGACGGACAGGTGTGGCAACCCGCCTGGGTGGCGTCCGATGGTGGACCGGCGCGGTTCCGCGCGGTCGCCGCCGGCGACGATGGTCTCGTGGCGTTCGCCGGTGCCGATGACAGCGCCTCGACGGTCTGGACGTCGGACGACGGCGGCGCATGGGCACCCGTCGAGGCGAGCGGCATCGAGGGGCGCATCAACGCGGTCGCCTTCCACGACGGACAGTGGTTCGCGGTCGGCGATCTGATCGACACAGAGGGCGGCGAAGCGGTCGGTGGCGCGGTCTACGTCTCCGACGACGGCAGCTCGTGGTCGGTCCTGACCGATGAGCTGCTCGTCGGCGAGGCGACGGTCAGCGACGTCGTCGGCGGCGACGGCGGGCTGGTGATCGTCGGCTTCGACGTCGACGGCGGCACGGTGTGGCTCGACACGGAGCCGCGGCGCGAGCCGATCACCGATGGCTTCGAGGGGTCGACCATCCAGGGAGTGGCGGTCACCGACGACGGGTTCGTGGCGCTCGGTCGCGGCGTCGCCGACCTGCGACCCGTCGCCTGGACGTCACCCGACGGCCGGAGCTGGGAGCGGACGGACCTCGATGCCGACGTGTTCGGACCGTCCGAGCAGATCCATGACCTCACCACCACCGCCGACGGGCGACTGCTGGCCGTCGGCGCCACCGACGACGGTGGGATGGTGTGGACCTCCGCCGACGGGGTGACGTGGGCGCGGGGTGGTTGACCCCCACGCCACCTCAGAGCGTCAACGAGCGGTCACATGGCAGGATCGGCGTGCCGGTCCGCTACGCCGCGTCGGCGGCCAGGCGGGCGAACACCACGACGTTGTCGGTGTAGCTGCGCGCCTCGGTGTCGAAGGCGCCGCCGCAGGTCACCAGGCGCAGCGTGGGCTCGGGCGTCGGGTAGTAGACCTCGTCGGTGGGGAACCGGGTCTTGCCATGCTGCTCGACCCGGTCGACCTCGAAGATCGCCGCTGTGCCGTCGGCGCGTTCCACGGTGATGCGGTCACCCGGCTCGAGCTGACGCAGCCGGTAGAACACGGCCGGTCCGGTGGTCGAGTCGACGTGGCCGAGGATCACTGCTGCGCCCTGCTGGCCCGGTCGGGGCCCGCCGCGGTACCAGCCGGCCGACGCCCAGTCGTCGGGCGTCTCGATGGCGCCGTCGCCGGCGAGCCCGAGGCGCTCGAGGTCGCTGGCGATGCCGACCGAGGGGATCTCCACACGGACCGGCTTCGCCACGGTCGCGCTGTGCGCGGTCGGCGCGTAGTCGCGCAGCCCGTCGGCGACACTCGCCGGCTCGGGCTCGCGCTCCTGCGCCCACCGGTCGAAGTAGCTGACGGCACGGTCGTAGGCGGCGCCGGGAACGGCCCGCACGTCACCGCACCCGCTCAGCAGCACCGTGCCGAGCACGAGGGCGCAGACGGCGAGGCCGGTCCGTGTCATGCGCTCTGGGTCGCGGTCCCGCCGCCACCGGTCGCGGCGCCGCCGCGGGGCAGGCCGTCGCGGACCGCCTTGCCGAGCGCGTTGCCGAGCCGCTGGGCGAGATCGTTCATGTGGACGTAGGCGTCGTACGCGGTGTCGTGCGCCTGCTCGTAGTTGGCGTTGATGTAGGCCGAGATCTGGTCGAGCATCTGGTACTGGTGGGTGGTCATGTCGTTGGCGATGGCCTTGGCCTTCACCTTGCCGCCGGTGGCCTTCGCCAGCGCCGGGCCGAACCCGCTCATCGTCTTGTCGAGCTTGCGCTGCAGTGCGGTGCGGGCGGCCACGTCGTCCTCGGCCACCGCGACCGTGTAGCGCATCAGCAGGTCGACGTGTCGGACCCAGCGGCGGTTGAACCGCTTGGCGCGCCTGGATCCCAGCAGCGTGTCGAGCGCCGAGGTCAGGTCGGCGGTGTTATCGTCGAGCGCGCTGGCGGCGGCACCGAACTCGCTGGCGCCGCTGGCGCCGGCCCGCACGACGTCGATCGACAGCTCGACGTGCTCGTCCATGAGCAGCGCCAGCGACGAGGCGGTCTCCTCGCGCGGTGACGTCGAGATCGTGCGCGGGTCCTCGCCGGCGGCCGCCGCCGCGATCGCGGCGCCCAGCGGGTACATGTTGGCGAAGGCGGCGCGCTCCAGCTCGTAGGCCTGGGCGTAGTTGTGGGTGCCGTAGGCGTCGATCTGGAACAACAGCAGGTCGATCTGCATCTGCAGCTTGGTGGCGGCCAGGCTGGCGCTCAGCTTGCCGTTGGTGGCGTCGGCGAGCAGGGCCGACTGCTGGTCGACGTACTCCGCCAGCTGCGCCTTGGCGTCGTCGATCGCGGCCTCGTCGCCGTCGCGGACGCCGGCCGCGTAGCTGAACAGATGGCGGGTGTGCTGCTCCCACCCGGACGCGAAGGCCTCGGCGTGCTTCTTGCCGAACGCCGGCTGCAGCGTCTCGCGCAGGTCGTTGGTGTTGCGGACCAGCACTGCGTTCGCCGCGTCGACGAAGCCGGGGTCGCCAGACACGGTCGCCCGCATGAAGCGCACGCTCAGGGTGGCGTGGTGTGCCAGGTGCGCCTGCAGCCGGGACCGCAACTGCCGCCGCTGGGCCGCGGTGGCGCCATCGCGGGTGAAGACGACGCTGGCCTCGGTCCACGTGTCGACCGGGCGGCCGCGGTTGATGACCTGGTCGAGCACGCCCGGCTCGCCGACCACCATCGGGGTGATGACGGCGATGAGCGCGAGGACCAGCGCGACGCGCACGACCACGACCAGCGCCCCCAGCAGGCGTGTCGTGCCGCTCGTCGTCACTGTCCCCGCATCCCTTCGCGCCGTGTGACTGCACGGTATCGATGAGGGACGCGGACCGGATCCCCGACATTGGGTAACTTCGCCGAGCAGTTGCAGACCGAGCGTGGCTGGTGGTTGCGGTCAGCTGTCGCAGGGCGTCGCGTCGGCGCGCAGGCGCAGCATGCGGCCCACCGCCTCGTTGAGCCGCGTCTCGTCGAGGCGTCCGTCGCGCACGGCGGCGACCAGCCGGCGTCGCATGCGCCGTGCCTGCCGGCCATCGGTGGCCAGCACCGCGTCGGCACCTGCGCGGACGGCCTGCTCCGCGGCGGCGGGGAAGTCCCAGCGCCGGTGGACGGCCCCCATGCCGACCGAGTCGGTGATGGCCACACCGTCGAAGCCGGTCGAGCGCAGCAGCTCGTAGGCCCACGGCGACATGCTCGCCGGCAGCCGATCGAGCCGCCGGTAGGTGACATGGTTGAGCATGACCACACCGACGTCGTCGGCGATCAGCTGTTCGAACGGGGGGAGGTGCCGCCGGCGCAGCTCGTCGAGCGTCGCGGTCGACGGCACGGTCTTCGAGTGGGGGTCGATGTCGGCAGGGACCGCGCCGTGGCCAGGGAAGTGCTTGACCGTCGGCAGCACACCGGCGTCGCGTAGACCGCGGGAGAACGCGCGGGCGTAGCGGCCAGCCGCGTCAGGTGAGCTGGCGAAGGCGCGGTCGCCGATCACGCCGCTGGACGGGCCGTCATCGAGGTCGGCGACGGGCGCGAAGTTCCAGTCGACGCCGAGGTCGGCCAGCGCGGCACCGAGCTCGCGGGCGGCCACACGCACCTGCGCCGGCGACCGCGTCGCACCCAGCGTGCGGGGGCTCGACGTGGCGCCGAACAGGCCGCGGAAGCTCGACACCCGGCCCCACTCCTCGTCGGTGGCGATCAGCGGGCGTGGCGCCGGCCCGGCGGTCAACGCGTCGACCAGCGCGGTGAACTGGTCACGGCTTGCCACGTTGTAGCCCGTCAGGAACACGCCGCCGACACCGAGCTCCACGAGCTCGTCGACCAGCGGATCCTGCGGGTCGGTCACGTCGGGCATCCCCACGACGAGCACCAGCGCGGCTCGGCGCGGCAGGGACAGCGCGGCACACGACGGCGACAGGGTGACGGCCGCCGCGGTGTCTGCCGACCGCGCGGCTGGCGGGGTGGCGGCCGGCGGCGTCGACGGTGCCGCCGCTCGAGGTGGGTCGGTCATGGTCGCACCTGCGGTCTGATCCGATGCGCGGGGCCGTGTCTGGCATCCGCTCGCGGCCAACACGAGCACGACCAGGACGGCCAGGGCGTGGGAGAGGCTGCGCTGGTGCACCGCGCCACGGTAACGTCCCGCCCGTTCGCACCGCGTGTGGAGGTCGGTCGTCGGGCTCAGGCGAGCTGGCGGGCGATCGCCTCGCGCAGCGTGGCGGGGCCGTGGGGTCGGGTCTGATGGGCCGTCTCGATGCGCAGACCGACGCCGGCGTCGGACACGTCGAGCGTCGCCACGTGGTTGTTGAAGATCGGCTCGGTCACCCGGTCCCAGACCACCGGGACGGGGCCGAGTCCGGCCAGCCAGCGCAGCACGCTGCCCACCGCACGACCGGGCGCGCCCACCCCGAGGCGGTAGGCCTTGATGAGCATGGGATCGACCGACTGGCGCAGCGGGGACGCCACGACCTGGTACACCGGCGTCGGGTCGTTGAGCTGCAACCGCGACACGTAGCCGTGGTGGACGTCGCCTGACAGCAACGTGACCGATGCGGGTCCGTCGGCTCGTCGGATGGCGTCCGCGATGAGTCGGAGCATCCGCGCGAACCCCCGCGGGAACGCCGACCAGTGCTCCAGGTCGTACTCCTGGCGGATGTCCTCGGCCCACCGCGCCACGCGCCGCCCCCAGGCGCCGGACACCAGGCGTTCGTTCCAGCGTTCGACGTCGTGCACGCTACGCGGCATGAGCACGGGCAGGGAGGTCCCGATCAGCAGGTGCCGGCACGGCTCGGCGGCCTGCGCCTGCAGCCAGCGCCACTCGATGTCGTCGAGCATGTCGCGCGAACCCTCGTCGAGCACGCGCGCAGCCCGGCTGTCGACGACGATCAGGTGGTCGGCGCCGAGCTGGCGCTCGAAGCTCCAGCGCACCGTCTCGGGGTCCCGATCGGCTTCCTCGGCGAACCGATCCAGCAGCTCGCCGGCATCGTCGGCGCCGCGGACCCGCTGGTACAGCTCGTTGTCGGCGAGCGCCGACGGGCTGAGGTTGCCGATGTGCTGGTAGATCCAGTAGGCGACCAGCCCGCCGACGATCCGTTCGTGCCACCAGTCGTTCGCGCGGATGTCGTCGAGCCAGGTGCGCGAGATGTTCCAGTCGTCGATGATGTCGTGGTCGTCGAAGATCATGGCGACCGGCACGGTCGACAGCAGCCAGCGCACCAGCGGCGCCGACCAGCTCTCGTGGTACAGGCGGGTGTACTCCTCGAAGTCGGCGATCTCCTCGCCGGGTGGCTGGGAGGTGTCGCGCCGTTGGCGGATGAACTCGCGAGTCTGCGGCGAGGCGTCGTCGGCGTACACCTGATCACCGAGCAGCAGCAGCAGGTCGGGCCACTGGCCCGCATCGGCGCCGATCATCCGGTGGGCGTACGCGGTCAACGCGTCGGGTCCCAACGCCCGTTCGTCGTCCTCGCGATCCAGCCTCCACGGCGGTTCCAGCGGCGCGGCGCCGCGACACGACCCGAACGCGATCCGTGCACCGTCGGTGCTGCGGGTGCGGATGACCGGGGCGGGCAGCTCGTAGTCGGCCGGCGGCCACGCGCGCTCGCCGTCGAGCGCGACCTCGTAGGCGTACGTCGTGGCGGGCTCGAGCCCGTCGATCTCGACGAGCGCGTAGTGGTGATCGTGCACCTGGAACGTCCGGGCACACGCCCCGAGCACCGAGACCTCGCACGTGCGGTCGGTCTCGACCCACACGGTCGCGCGGCGGTCGTCGGCAAACCGCTGCAGCGGTCCGAGCACGAGCTCGGGCATGGCCACTCCCCAGATGTCGCGACGTTGTCGGCCGCCAGCCTGCCATGCGACGTCCGCGCGCCGGGAACGCCGCACCAGGGCTACGAGCTGAACAACCCGGATCGGGTGTCCACGACCCCGTAGTGCACCGACCACTGCAGCGCGCTCGCCGACGTGTTCGGCGGGCGCGCTGCGCGGTCAGCTCATCTGCTCCTCGACCGCCGGGGCGGCCTCATTGCCCGACCGGTCGCTGGTCGGCCACATCTTCTCGATCTCGGCGTTGAGCTCGGCGCCGAGCAGCACCGCGAAGGCCGAGACGTACAGCCACAGCATCAGCACGAGGGGTCCCGCCAGCGGGGTGAACACCGGGTCGTCGAACCCCGAGCCGGCGGTGTAGATCCGCAGCCCGGCGCTGCCCGCCAGCCACAGGACCATTGCGAGGGCCGCGCCGGGCAGGTCCCGGCGCCACGGCGTCGTCCACGGCGCGGCGAAGTGGTACAGCGACGCGATCAGGCCCGTCGCGATCACCGCGGCGACCGGCCAGTAGCCGATCCGCCACACGTCGTCGATCACGGTGCCGCCGGCGATCACCCGTGTGGCGAGCTGGTCGCCGAACCCGGGGCCGGCGACCAGCAGCGGGATCGCCACGACCCCCAGCAGCACCGCTCCGACGGTGAGGCCGAGGCCCCAGAGTCGTTGCTGCCACGACGGCCGGTGCTCGGGCAGGTCGTAGGCGATCGTCAGCGCGACGACGATGACGCGCAACGCGCGGGACGCCGAGTACAGCGTCAGCACGACGCCGAGCGACGCGAGATCGGCCCGGCCCTGCGTCAGGACACCGTCGATCACCGGTCGCAGCAGGGCCACGGTCTCATCGGTCAGCACCACCGACGCCAACCCGACCAGCCGGTCTGCGGCATCGTCGGCGAACCCGGGGACGGCCTCGCCGATGTAGCCGATCGTGCCCAGCCCCAGCAGGAGCAGGGGCGGCAGTGACAGCAGCACGAAGAACGCCACCTCGGCCGCGAGCCCCGGGACCCGGTCGTCGATGGTGTCCTCGATCGTGCGAAGCGTCAGCTCCACAGCCCGACGGAGCTGCGCCGGGCTGCGGTCGATCGCGAGTTCGCTCAGACGCCACACGTCACGCGCAGCCTACCGAGGGCGGCTACCATCGCCGGGCCGCCGTTGCGGCATCACCTTTCTCCACTGCGAGCCCACATGGCTGTCCGAAGCGACCTGCGTAACGTGGCGATCATCGCCCACGTCGACCACGGCAAGACCACGCTGGTCGACGCGATGTTGTGGCAGTCCGGTGCCTTCCGCAGCAACCAGGACGTGGCGGAACGGGTGCTCGACTCGATGGACCTCGAGCGTGAGAAGGGCATCACGATCCTGGCCAGGAACACCGCGGTGGCGTACGACGATGTCACGATCAACATCGTCGACACGCCGGGACACGCCGACTTCGGTGGCGAGGTGGAGCGCGGGCTGGCGATGGTCGATGGCGTGCTGCTGCTGGTCGACGCCTCGGAGGGGCCGCTGCCCCAGACCCGGTTCGTGCTGCGCAAGGCGCTGGAGGCGGCGCTGCCGGTGATCCTCGTGATCAACAAGGTCGACCGGCCCGACGCCCGCGTCGCCGCGGTGGTCGACGAGGTCTACGAGCTGTTCCTCGACCTGGATGCGACCGAGCAGCAGATCGACTTCCCCATCGTCTACTGCGTGGCGCGCGACGGACAGGCGAGTCTGGATCCGGAGGTGCGCGGCACCGACCTCGAGCCGCTGTTCGACGTGCTGCTCGAGCACATCCCGGCGCCGGTCTACACCGAAGGCGCCCCGCCGCAGGCGGCGGTCACCAACCTGGACGCCTCGCCCTACCTGGGCCGGCTCGCGCTGTGCCGCGTGCACGAGGGGGTCATCCGGCGCGGGGAGCCGATCGGCTGGTGCCGGCTCGACGGCACGGTCGAGCGGGTCAAGGTCACCGAGCTGTACGTCACCGAGGCGCTCGACCGGGTCGCGGCCGACGAGGCCCGCGCCGGCGACATCATCGCCATCGCGGGCCTGCCCGACGTGACGATCGGCGAGACGCTCGCCGATCCCGACGTCCCGCTGCCGCTGCCCGCGCTGCGCGTGGACGAGCCCAGCCTGTCGATCACCATCGGCACCAACACGTCGCCGCTCGCCGGCCGCGACGGCGACAAGGTCACCGCCCGCCTGCTCAAGGCGCGGCTCGACGCGGAGCTGGTGGGCAACGTGTCGCTGCGGGTGCTGCCGACCGAGCGGCCCGACATCTGGGAGGTCCAAGGACGCGGCGAGTTGGCGCTCGCAGTGCTGGTCGAGCTGATGCGCCGGGAGGGCTACGAGCTGACGGTCGGCAAACCCCAGGTCGTCACGCGTGACATCGCCGGCCGCCGCCACGAACCCATGGAACGGGTGTCGGTCGATGTGCCCGACGAGTACCTCGGCGTCGTCACCCAGCTGTTCGGCCTGCGCCGGGCGCGCATGGAGCAGATGGTCAACCACGGCACCGGCTGGGTACGCCTGGAGCACGTGGCGCCCGCCCGCGGCCTCATCGGCATCCGCACCGAGTTCCTCACCGAGACGCGCGGCACGGGTGTGCTGCACCACGTGTTCGAGGGCTACGAGCCGTGGCACGGCGAGCTGCGCACGCGCCCGACGGGCAGCCTGGTCGCCGACCGTGCGGGCGCCGCCACCGCCAACGCGCTGTTCAACCTGCAGCAGCGCGGCACGCTGTTCATCGGTCCGGGCGTCGAGGTGTACGAGGGCATGATCGTCGGTGAGAACGCCCGCACCGAGGACATGGACGTCAACCCCACGAAGCCCAAGAAGCTGACCAACATGCGCTCGGCCGCCGCGGACGAACTCGTGCGGCTGGTGCCGCCGCGGCCGCTGTCGCTGGAGCAGGCGCTGGAGTTCTGCCGCGTCGACGAGTGCGTGGAGGTCACGCCGGGCGCGATCCGCCTGCGCAAGGTGCGCCTCGGCCAGGCCGACCGGCGCCGCGCCGCCGCCCGGGCGGCCACCTGAGCCGTTGCGCGTCGCGGTGGCTGTGATGATCGGCACCTTGGCCGGCGTGGCGGTGGCCGTGCTGGGGCTGGCCTGGCTGGGACAGCGTGCGCTGATCTACTTCCCGTCCGACGTCGTGCCGTCACCAGCTGCCGCTGGCGTCCCGGATGCCGAGACGATCACAGTGACCACCGACGACGGGCTGGACCTGGCGGCGTGGTACGTGCCCGCTGCCGGCGAGGCGGTCGGTGCGGTCCTGATGCTGCCCGGCAATGCCGGCAACCGCGGCGGTCGAGGGCCGCTGGCGGCGGCCCTGCGCGACCGTGGGCTGGCCACGCTGCTGCTGGACTACCGCGGCTTCGGCGGCAACCCCGGGCGACCATCGCAGGACGGGCTGCTGGCGGACGCCCGCGCGGGTGCTGCCGCCCTGCGCCGCCGCAGCGGCCTCGACGCGTCCCGGACCGTCTACTTCGGCGAGTCGCTCGGCACCGCCGTCGCCGCCGGACTTGCCGCCGAGCGGCCGCCCGCCGCGCTGATCCTGCGCTCGCCGTTCCCGAGCCTGGCCGACGTGGGCCGACTGCACTACCCGTGGCTGCCGGTGGGACTGCTGCTGCGCGACGAGTTTCCGACCGGGGAGTGGCTCGCGGACTACGACGGACCGGTGCTCGTCGTCGCCGGCGAGCGCGACGGCGTCGTCCCGGCCGACCTCAGCCGCAGCGTCGCCGCGGCCGCGGGCCCTGACATCGAGCTGGTCCGCATCGCGGGTGCTGGGCACAACGATCGCGCGTTGCTCGACGGCGCACGGCTCGTCGACGCGGTCTCGGCGTTCCTGCGCGACCACGCACAGCTGCCGGTCCGCGCAGCCGGAACCTAGGCATCGCGTCGGGCGCACCGGGCGCGTGACCGTCACCGGTTGGGGAGCCAATCCTGTGGGTTGAGGAGTCGGACAGGGCTATCTGGTTGTTCGGCTCCCCAACCGGACCGACAGCTACGACTGGGGAGCCGATCGCACGTTGTGGGGAGTAGAACCGATGTATCCGGTCGTTTCGCTCCCCGATAGCGGGTCGGACGAGGGTCAGGCCGCGGCGGGTGTGGCGGGGGTGTGACGGACCCGGTCGTGGGTGCGCACGATGGCCTGGAGCAGCGCCTCGATCGTGCGGATCCGCACCGCGTCGTCCTCGTTGCGTTCGCGCTCGGCGTCGAGCCGCTCGGCGACGTCGTCGCGTAGCGCCTCGAGCGCGTCGACGACGCCGTCGGTGGTGCATCCGTCGCGGTGTCCTGGCTCCACGATCAACGCCTGCGCCATCTGCGCCTTGACGAGCTCGGCGCGGGCGCTGGCCAGTGGGAGCGCGAGCAGCTGTCGCGAGGGCTGTTCGTGCGCATCCGGACCGGGTGGTGTGAGCAACCACATCCCGCCCGCCATCGTGGTGTCGGTCACCGACAGGCTGCCACCCGCGAGCAACGCCAGGTTGTGGTCGCTGGCGAGCACGTCGTCGGCTCCACCGTCGTCGGCCGTGTCGACCTGTGGCGGTGGCACCACCAGCTCGACGGTCGCCAGCGCCGGGATCCGCTTGATCCGGTGGTCGGGCCGGCGCCAGCGCGACGGCCGGTAGGCAGAGAGCGCGTCGTCCCACACCTGCCAGAGCCGTCCGATGTCGGTCTCGTCGAGGCCGAGCGGGACGGCGATCGTGCGGATGGCGTGACGGGCGTCGTCGACGGCGACCTTCAACTCGTAGGGCGCGAACGGGTCACCCATCAGCACGTCGATCAGCAGCGTGCGCCGATGTTCGACCGGCCATGCGCCGGTGGCCGCCTCGAATGCAGCGAGCAGCTGTCGCACCGACGGGCCGGTGCCGCCGTAGCCCTGCAGGTCGGCCAGTTCCTCGGGGAACGCGGTGCGGAGCACGGTCCACTTCTCGGCGAGCACCGACTGCTTGCGGGCGCGCCGCCGCTCGTCGGCCTCCTTGTCGGTCAGTTGGATCGCCACCAGCAGGGTCGCAAGACCGAGGCCCAGCCGGTAGCCGCGTTGCTCGATGCGTTGCATCGTTCCTCCATCACCTCTACGCAGGCACGTGTCGCCACCTGACAGGAACGTGACGAATGCCATACTGCGCATCGGGTCAGCAGGACGCAGCGCGGTTGCTAATCCTGTGATTGCACAACTACGATTGGTGACATTTTCTATCGTTCAGTGATACTGCCTCGACTGTTCGTAGTATTTTGATGATGTGCGAGGTGCCATCGCTGCCATGCCACGTCCATGTCGTCGGTCAGCCGAGGGTCGGGTTCGACCGTCGACACGGGCGGTTCGACGGGCATCGGCAGCTGCCGGCCCACCGCCGTCGCGGCCAGGCGGGCGGCGCCGAGCACCGTCACCTGCGTCGCGCGGTGCACCTGCAGCGGTCGTCCGAGCGTGGCGGCGAGCAGCCGCTGCCAGCGTGGATCACCGATCCCGCCGCCGACGAGACGCGTGGGACCGGGCGCGATCCCCTCGGCCTCCAGCGCCCGCACGCCGTCGCGCAGGGAGAAGGAGACACCTTCCAGCGCCGCGCGGCACAGCGTCGCGCGATCGTGCCGCAGCGCCAGACCCTTCCCGGCACCGCGGACGTCGGCATCGAGCAGCGGTGTCCGCTCGCCCGTGAGGTACGGATGGAAGGTCACGCCGTCGGCGCTGGGCGCCACGGTGTCGAGCGACGCGTGCAGCGCGTCCCACGACACCCCCAGCATGGCGCGCACCCACTGCAGTGCCAGGCCAGCGTTCTGGATGGCCGCCATCGCGTACCAGCCCGTCGGCGTCGCCCGTCGGTACCGGTGGGTGACCGGCGACGTGACGAGGTGGGGTTCGTCGAGCGGGGCCACGATCTGGGCGCCGCTGCCGACCGATACCTGGCAGGTACCCGCACGCAACCCCGCCCCGTGGATCGCCGCGGCGGTGTCGCCCGCGCCGGCGGCCACCGGCGTGCCCCGTGCGACCCCCAGCACCTCGGCGCCGTGTGCCATGACCTCGCCGGCGCGTGCCGCGGACGCGACCACCGGGGGGAGCACGGCGGGCGGCAGGTCCAGCGCCGTCAGTGCCTCGTCGGACCAGTCGTCGCGGGCGATGTCCCACAGCAGGGTCGCCGATGCGTCCGACGGCTCGGTGGCGGCGGTCGCGGTCAGCCGCAGGCGCAGCCAGTCCTTCGGCGACAGCGCCCACCGCAGCCGCCGCCCGAGCTCGGGCTCCCACGACAGGGCGGCCGCGAGCATCGGACCGAACATGCCCGGCACGATGGGGTTGGCCAGCGCCCGACGCACCGCCGGGTCGAGTCGGTCGTAGCGCCCACACGCCGCTACCGCGCGGGTGTCCGGCCACAGCATGGCCGGCCGCAGGATCGTCCCGTCGCGCCCGGCGAACACCACGCCGTGCATCTGACCGGCAAGCCCGACCGCGTCGACGGCGGGGCGGCCCGCCGCCGTGTGTGCGGCCGTCGTCGCCGCAGCCACCGACGCCAGCCAGGCGTTCGGGTCGATCTCGGCGGCGCCCGGTGCCGGATGCTCGATGTGGTGGTCCGCCGACCCGGCGCCCCGCACGACGCCGTGCTCGTCGACCACCGCCGCCTTCGTCGACCCCGTCCCGAGGTCGATGCCGAGCACGGGACGGGGTCGGCCGCCCGACGGCACACCGGCCGCCGGCGTACTGGCGCTACTCGATGAAGCCCTCTTCGCGCAGGTACTCTGCGGCGACGTCCTCGGGGAACTCGCCGTCCACGTCGACGGCCGCGTTGAGCCCGGTCATGCGCTCCTCATCGAGGGGCTGTCCGACCATCACGAACAGGTCGGCGAGCCGTTGGTTGTCCTCATAGAACTGGTTGGGCATCATGACCGACGACAGGTAGCTGATGAACACGTTGCTCGTGTCCTCCATCAGCGCCAGATCGAGGCTCTGGATGCGCCCGTCGGTGGTGAAGACCTCGCCGAAGTTGCAGGGGTTGCCCTTCGCCGTCGAGTCGTAGATCACGCCGAAGTCCTGCACGATCAGGTTGTCCTCCGGCCAGGTCACGTCGAAGGTCTCCTCGAACCTCGGGAGTCCGTCGTCGCGGGAGCCGAAGGTGCTGTCAAGACAGAACGTCGCCTCGTCGGGGTTCTCCTCGACGAAGTTCGCCACGTCCTCGAGCGTCTCGAGGTCGTTCTCCTCGGCGAACTGCTGGTTGGTCGCGATGCCGTAGGTGTCGTCGAACGGCGCGGGCTCGGTCCAGAAGATGTTGTTCTCCTCGAGGTCCTGCTCCTTGAGCGATCGCCACTGCTCCATCGGGTCGTCGATGGGCTGCTCGTTGCCGAGGTAGTTGATCCACGCCGTCCCGGTGTACTCCCAGGCGGCGTCGAGCTCGCCGGCCGTGATCGCGTCGCGCGGACCCGCGGGGCTCGGCAGGTTCTCGGTCAGGTCGACCTCGGCACCGGCGGCCTGCAGCGCCTGCGCGGCGATCTGACCCAGGATCAGCTGCTCGGTGAAGTCCTTGGAGCCGAATCGCACCGTGGTCCCCGACAGGTCGAAGTTCTCGCTGATCAGCTGTCCGCCGCCGCCCTCGGAGCCGGCTTCCGAGCCGCTGCTGGCGGCCGCCTCGCTGCCGCCGGTGTCGCCACTGCCGGACTCCTCGCCACCGCCGCACGCGGCGAGTCCGAGCATCAGCACCAGCACGAGTGCGAACCAACGCGAGGTGGTCACTACGCGATGCATGTCAGTCCCTTCCAGGGTTGTGTGCGTGCTTTTCCTACGGGTGATCACAGGCCCTTCGGGCGCAGGAAGTCCTCGGCGATGCCACCGAGCCAGTCGGCCATGATGGCCAACGCCGCGGCACCCAGGCTGCCGACGGCGACGGCGAGCATGCGGCTCTGCGCGAACCCGCCGACGATGAGCTGCCCGAACGTACCCGCGCCGATGAAGGCGCCGAGCACCGAGGTGGCGACCGTCAGGACCAGTGTCGTCCGCACGCCGGTCAGCAGGATCGGCACCGACAGCGGCATCTCGACGCGGGCCAGCACGGCCAGCTTGCTCATGCCCATCCCACGGGCCGCCTTGATGATCCCACGATCGACCTGCTGGAGACCGACCATCGTGCCGCGCAGTACAGGCAGCATGGCGTAGATCACCATCGCGATGATCGTCGCCCGCGTCGGGACCCGCGAGATGCGCAGGACGAAGGCGAGGAACACCAGGCCGACCGCCGGCGTGCCCTGCCCGACGTTCGCGATCGCCACGATGTACGGGGAGATGCGCCGCGCCCACGGCCTGGTGAGCGCGATGCCCAGGGGGATGGCGACGAGCAGGGTGAACGCGGTGGCCCACAGCGAGATGGTGATCTGCTCGGTCGCGAAGCGCCGGATGTTGGACGCGTTGATCAGCCGTCCCTCGATGGAATCGAGCTCCCGTCCCTGCACGTACAGGTACATCAGGCCACACGCGAGCGCGACCACGACGGGCACGGCGACGTACCGCGCGATCTGCAGTACGCGGTGCTCGCGTTCGTCGACGCGGGTGTCAGCGGTGCCAGCGGCGACCGAGGTCATGCCTGCGACCTACCGCTGACGCTACTTGAGGTCATGCCTGCGACCTACCGCTGACGCTACTTGAGGTCATGCGTCGTCCCTGGTGAGCGCCGTCACGGCGCTGTCGCGCTCGTGGGCCTCGGCGCGCATCTCGCGCACCGCGGCGATGATCGTCTCCAGATCCACGGTGCCCACGTACGCGTCGCCGCGATCGACCACGACTGCCACGCCGTTGGCGCTGACCAGCATCTCCTGCAACGCGTCGTTGAGCGTCGCCTGCTCGTCGACGGTCGCCTCGACGGGTGTGCCGGTGTCATGCAGGCTGCCGTGCTGCCCCAGGTCGCGCGCCCCGATCCAGCGCTGCGGTCGGCGGTCGTCGTCGAGCAGCAGCAGGTGCGTGCGGCCGGTGTCGCGCAGCAACGCGCGGGCCTCGTCGGTGTCGCTGCTGGCCGCGATCGTGGGCCAGTCGTCCGTGCTGATGTCAATGTGGTGCACGCGGCTCAGGTTCAGCCGCTTGAGCACGATGCCCGAGCCCAGGAACTGCTCGACGAACTCGCTCGCGGGATCCGACAGGATGTGCTCGGGCGTGTCGTACTGGGCGATGTGTGATCCCTCGCGCATGATGGCGATGCGGTCGCCCATCTTGATGGCTTCGTCGATGTCGTGGGTCACGAAGACGATCGTCTTGCGGATGTCGTCCTGGATGCGCAGGAACTCGTTCTGCAGCCGCTCGCGGGTGATCGGATCGGTGGCGCCGAACGGCTCGTCCATCAACATCACGGGCGGGTCGGCGGCCATCGCCCGCGCGACGCCGACGCGCTGCCGCTGGCCGCCCGACATCTCCTTGGGGTAGCGGTCGCGGTACGTGTCGGGATCCAGGCCGACGAGGTCGAGCAGCTCGTCGACGCGGTTGGCGATGCGGGTGTTGTCCCAGTCGAGCATGCGCGGGACGGTCGCGATGTTCTGGGCGATCGTCTGGTGGGGGAACAGGCCGATCTGCTGGATGACGTAGCCCATCCGCCGCCGCAGCTGGTCGGCGTTGACGTGCGTCACGTCGTCATCTTCGAGGAAGATCCGTCCCGACGTCGGCTCGATCAGGCGGTTGATCATCTCCAGCGTGGTGGTCTTGCCGCAGCCCGACGGCCCGACGAGGATGACGATCTCACCCTCGGGGATCTCGAGGTCGATCGCGTCGACGGCCGGCGTCTCCTGACCGGGGTAGCGCTTGGTCAGCTCGTCGAGGCGGATCATGACGTCGGGCGTCGACGGTGTCGCGTTCGCGGTCACTGCAGTCCCCTCGGCGTGGTCAGGCGGGTGATCAGCGCGAGCAGCGCATCGAGGATCAGCGCGACGAGCACGATGCCGACGGTGCCGACGATGATCTGCGGTCGTGCGCGAGCCGACGGGAACGAGCCGATGCCGCCGAACAGCTCTGCGCCGAGCCCTGGTCCGCTGACCCACGCGCCGATCGCGGCGATGCCCACGATCAACACCGTCGACACCCGGATCCCCGACAGGATGACCGGGTAGGCCAGTGGGAGCTCGATCCTCGTCAGCAGCCGCAACCTGCCCATGCCCATGCCGGTCGCGGCGCGGACGATCGCGGGGTCGACCTCGCGAAGCCCGGTGACCGTGTTGCGCACGATCGGCAGCAGGGCGTAGATGGCCAGCACGGTGATGGCCGATGTCCACCCCAGTCCCACGATGGCCAGCAGCACGCCGAAGTAGGCGAGCGCTGGCACGGTGAACAGCGTGTTCGTCGCTACCAGCAGCAGCGTGACGGCACGGTCACTGCGATAGACCAGCACCGCCAGTGCCACCCCGATCACCGTGGCGATGCCCACGGCCATCGCCACGGCGAGCAGATGCTCGATCGTAAGCTCGATGACGTCGTCCCATCGGCGCGCAAGGTAGTCGGCGACGGTCATGCGTGCTCGTGGTGCACGGTGCCCTCCCTACGGGTGGCTCACGGGCACTGGCAGACGCTGGTGGAGCCACATCGGTACGACCAGTATAGGAACGATCACAGCCGGCCGGTAGTACACCTGTTCGGGCCGGAATCCCAGTGGAGGATTTAACAGTTGCGGTCGATAACTGAGAAGAAACAACGCATCCTTTAGAGAAACTCGCCTGCTATGCTGCGGTATGCACTCGCAGCCGAACATCCTGCTGGTCATGGCAGACCAGCTCGCCGCACCGTTCCTGCCGATCCACGGACACCCGGTCGTGCGTGCGCCGGCGATCGACCGCCTCGCCGCCGACGGTGTCGTGTTCTCCTCGGCCTACGCCAACCACCCGCTGTGTGCGCCCGCGCGCTTCGCGATGGTCAGCGGCCAGCGCAACAGCCGCATCGGCGCCTACGACAACGCCTCGGAGCTCGCCGCCTCGGTGCCCACCGTGGCCCACCACCTCCGCGCGCTGGGCTACCGCACGACGCTGTGCGGCAAGATGCACTTCATCGGCCCGGATCAGCTCCACGGCTTCGAGCGGCGCCTGACCACCGACATCTATCCCGCCGACTTCGGGTGGACCCCGGACTGGCGCGACGCCGACCGGCGGTTCGACTGGTGGTTCCACAGCGCCGACAGCGTGGTGAACGCCGGTGTCTCCGAGGCGACCAACCAGCTCGACTTCGACGACGAGGTCGGCTTCCTCGCCGTGCGTGAGCTACGTGACGTCGCCCGTGCCGCAGACGATCGACCGTGGTTCCTGACAGTCTCGTTCACCCACCCACACGATCCGTACGTGATGCGACAGAGCTACTGGGACCGGTACGACCACGACGACATCGATCTGCCGGCCGTCGCCGGATCCGACGTCGAGGCCGACCCGCACAGCCGCCGGTTGCGCCGGATGTCCACATTCGACACCGTCGAGCTCACCGAGGCGATGGTGCGCAACGCCCGGCATGCCTACTACGCCGCCATCTCCTACGTCGATGACTGGCTCGGCCAGCTGCGTGAAGTCCTCGACCTCACCGGCATGGCCACGGACACGATCGTGATCTTCACCGCCGACCACGGCGACCAGCTCGGCGAGCGGGGGCTGTGGTACAAGATGTCCTTCTTCGAGCACGCTGCGCGCATCCCGCTGGTCATCAGCGCTCCCGGCGCCGGACGGGGTGTCAGCGTCGCCGACCACGTGTCGCTGCTCGATGTGCTGCCGACACTGGTCGACCTGGCGGGCGGTGATCCCGACGGTGACCTCGGCCACGTCGTCGACGGCGCCAGCCTGGTCCCGCAGCTGCACGGCGACCGTGACCCCGACCGCACGGTCCTCGGCGAGTACATGGGCGAGGGAGCGGTCGCGCCGATCTTCATGATCCGACGCGGACCGTGGAAGTACGTGTGGTCACAGCCCGACGGCGCCCAGCTGTACGATCTGACGGCCGATCCGCAGGAGCTGCGCAACCTGGCGGACGACGTCGCGCACGCGGCCCTGGCGGCGCGCCTGCGCGACGAGGTCGAGATCCACTGGGACCCCCCACGCATCCATCGCGAGGTGCTCGCGAGCCAGCAGGCCCGCCGGATCGTCGACCGTGCCCTGCGGATCGGGCGGTACGCGCCGTGGGACCACGTGCCGGTACCCGACAGCGCCAACCAGTACGTGCGCAACCATCTCGATCTGAACGTGGTCGAAGCGCGGCGGCGGCTTCTCGGCCGCCGCGCCGCCGCCGATGTCGGCGCGACGCTGCCCGGTCACAGGTGAGGTGCACCGTGCGCCGCTGCGTCACGGTGACAGCTGCACGGGGTCGTTGACGTTGCCGTAGGCCTTGATCGACAGGAACTGGATCGGCAGGCGCATCAGCTGGGTGGCGCCGTGGCTGACGTCGCCCTGGAACTGCAGAACGTCGCCCGCCTCGAGCACGAAGCGGCTGCGCCCGCAGCCGTACTCCATGGTCCCGTAGATCATGTAGATCAGCTCCGAGCCCCCGTGCTGGTAGAGCGGGAAGTGCTCGATCGGCTCGGTGAACGTGATGAGCACCGGCTCCATGCGCTGATGCTGGCCGCGCATCATGCCGAGCAGGCTGTAGTCCGAGCCCGGCTTGGGGTGTTCCTGACTGATCGTCAGCCCCTGTCCCGACTTGACGAGCACGACCTCGTGCTCCTCGTCGAGGCCCCGGAAGAACGCCGTGATCGGCACCCCGAGCGCGGTGGACAGCCGTGCGAGCGTGGACAGGCTGGCCGAGGCGCGGTTGTTCTCGACCTTCGACAGCATCGCCTTGGACATCCCGATGCGGTCGGCGAGATCCGCGACGGTCAGCCCGAGCGAGTTGCGGAACTCGCGCACGCGGTCACCGACCACCGTGCCCAGCTTGTCGACGAGGTCCTCGAGCTCGCCCTCGTTGACGCGACCCGCCTCGGCGTCGGCAAGCACGGAGCTCAGGTACGGATCGTCACTGGGCGCGGCAGTCATGGCGCCGATGCTAGCGACACCGCGCGCGTCGGCCGCTGCTCGATGTGGCCGTGGGCACGCGGCGTCGTGTCGTCTCTATATGCTGGCCGCCATCCAGTGCGGTCGAGCCAACCAAGGAGCGTCGTGGACGCGATACGTCGATACGACCGGCGCCTGTTCCTGTCCTGTGCCGGACGCGCCGGCCTCGGCGTGGTGATCGTCGGCACCACAGCCGCGTGCGCGACCGACGGCGCGCAGGAGGTCAGCGACGCTGCGCCGTCGACACCGCAGCCGGCGACTGCCGCGCCCGCCGCCGACTCGTCAGCGGCGCCCCTCTCGTCGGAGGCCCCCGCATCGGCGGGGGCGTCAGAGCCCGCGGTGGTCGCCTTCGACTGGCGTCGCGTGGACCTCGGCTTCGTGTCGGCGTACCTGCTGGTCAAGGAGAACCAGGCGGTGGTCGTGGACACCGGCGTGGACGGCAGCGCTGCCGACATCGAGCAGGCCCTCACCGCGCTCGGACTCGGCTGGTACGCGGTGGACCACGTGATCTTCACCCACGACCATCCCGACCACATTGGCAGTTCGACGGCCGTGCTCGAGGCGGCTCCGGACGCGCAGGCCTACGCCGGCGAGGCCGACATCCTGTCGATCACCAGCCCGCGGCCGATCATGCCGGTCGGCGACGGCGACGAGGTGTTCGGGCTCCAGATCGTGGAGACTCCGGGTCACACGCCCGGGCACATCAGCGTGCTCGATCGCGCCGGCGGCGTGCTCGTGGCGGGCGACGCCCTCGTCGGTGCCGCGGACGGTGGTCAGGTGGCCGGGCCGGACGCGGCGTTCACCGCAGACATGGCCATGGCGGTCTCGTCGGTGCGCAAGCTCGCCGCCCTCGAGTTCGACACCGTGCTGTTCGGACACGGCAACCCGGTCGAGGAGGGCGCGGGCGAGCAGGTCGACGCGCTCGCCGAGCGTCTCTCGGGCTGACGCCGGTCGGTCGGCCGGTCGGGCGCGTCGGCCGCCTTCACGGCGCACTTCGTGGTGGTCGACGGAGCTCGACCATGGACCTGCCTCGGTCGACCCACGGTTACCTCCACTCGCCGTCACATCGTCATCACCGGTTCCAGCGTTCGCCGGCTCCGCAAGTGGCTGATGCGTCCGCGCAGCGAGCGCCCACTGACGAGGTACGAGGTCGTCGCAACGCCGGCACCGCACGCCGGGCGGTGGTCGCAGATCGTCGCCTACAGCGACTCGCGCCCGTGATCACCTTCCTCGTCGGCGTCGATCTCGGTATCGGTGACCACGCTCTTGGCGAAGCCTGCGGCGAACTTGACGAGCCTGCCGCCCGAGATGTCCCAGTACTCGCCGTCGTGCAGGTCCGCCTTCACTGCGACCAGCTTCGGGTCCGCGGGCCCGTCGGGGAACCAGGCCTTCATCGGCGTCGACCACAGGTCGTCGATGCGGTCGCGGTCGTAGACCACGGTCGCCGTGCCGGTTGCCGCGGCCCAGCGTTGCGGGCTCTGCACGGTGACGACGGCGCTGTCGTCGGCGACCACCTCGTCGATCGTCGCACTGTCACGGTCGCTGATGAACCACAGCACCGACCCGTCCCGATCGGCGATCGCCATGGGCCGCGCGTGCGGCGTGCCGTTGGCGGTGAACGTCAGCAGCATGCAGTTGTCGAAGTGATCGATGATCTCGTAGAACTCGGCTGCTCCCATGGACCTGCTCCTTTGCTGGTCTGGTCATTCGTTCGCCCGCGCCGCGATGGCGCCGCGCGTCCGGGTCGTCGGCGCGCCGTCGCCTGACGCCGTGCGCGGTCGGCAGGCTACCCAATGCGCAGCGGGGTACGGCGGGCAAGCACCTCGAAGTCGGCATCCGCATGCAGCACGGGCACACCGGCTCGCACCGCGGACGCACCGATCAGGCAGTCGATCAGCCTGCGGACCGTCTCGCCGTTGCGACGGCAGATGCGGTACAGGGCAGCCGCCCGGTCGTAGTCGACGGCGGTGGTCGAGATGACGGAACCCCGCGCCAGCAGGCGGCGGAGGTCGTTGAGATGCTGGTCATCCCGCGCTCCGGCCAGCACTTCCATCCTGATCGGGTCGCAGATCGCGAAGGCATCGTCGAGCAGTGCGTCGACGCGCTCGCATACGACACTGCCGGTGTCGCGCAGGAACTCGATCCACGCTGACGTGTCGATGAGGATCATGGGCGCCGGCGTGTCATCGGGCCCTGCTGGAGCGCAGCTCCGGGAGATCGCCCTCCCAGCCGGCGCCACGCATGCTGCGGGCCTCCTCGAGGTCGAGTGGCTCAGCCGCAAGCGCCCGCAGGGCGAAGTTCACGGCGTCGCGTTTCGTGGTCAGTCCGTAGCGTTGCATGACCGCGCGGCACGCGTCGTCGTCCAGATCGATGTTTGTGCGTGACATACACATAGGATACACCACTGGATCAGCACACAGGTGTTCCACGGAATGTGACTGTGACCGAACACCACCAGGTCGGCAGCGTCGGCCAACGTGCGCACCCGCGGCGGCAGAGTGCGGTTTGAGCGGCGCGTCAAGTGGGTGTCGACCAGCACGAGACGTCCATGGCCGACCATCGTTACCCACCGCCCGCGGTCGCATGGGTGGCGGCTGCGCGGCGGCCGATCACGACGTGGCACACGAACGCCGCGGTCGCCGACGCCGCACCCACCCACAGGGCGACATCGAAGTCGTCGCCCGCTGACCCCAGTTGTGCGCCGAGCTGCGGTCCGGCGACCCCCGCGACGCCCCATCCGGTGAAGATCCGCCCGTAGTTGGCACCGAAGTCCGCGGTGCCGAACAGGTCGGCGGTCAGTGCCGGCACGAGCGACGACTGCGCGCCGTAGCCCAGACCGACCACCAGCATGAGCAGCAGCACCGGTGCTGTCGTGGCGACGGCCGACAACACGACCAGCGACACCGCGAGGCCGAGCGTGGCCGCGCGCAGCCCCGGCAGTCGACCGAC
>JAHWKT010000173.1 GCA_019347695.1 Actinomycetota bacterium
ACCGCCGCAGGACAACGGCTTGCAGCAGCTGCAGGAGCGCAAAGGCACGTTCTTCACACCGTGGAGCAGCACACCGACGGAAGTCGGACCCGCGGACTTCACGTCGACACCGGTCGACCCGGCGGCGGTCGTGCCTGGCGAAGCCAAACCCTACGGACTTCACGTCGACGCCGATCACCGGAGGCACCACGCCCACCATTGATGCGTCCTCTGACGAGTAACGGTGCCCGGTTCGTTCTTCGGCCTCGTGCTGTTCGCGGCCTTCGTGCTGCCCGGCTACGTGTGGGTCCGCGCGGTGGGATCTCGCCGGCTTGGTCTGTGACGACCAGCGCCCCGACGTTGTGCTCGGTGAGGACGCGCACCGCCTCGGCCACCGGGGCGTCGCGCGTGCTGGTGATCACGTCAGTGCCCTTGCGGGACAGGATTGAGGAGACGTTGACGCTCATGGTGGCCTCGATCCGACGATGCCTGCTGTGTTCCGATCATTGCCGACGGAGGCGCGGAGATTCGAGACCGGTTGCCAGGAGGGCGTCCGTTGAAAGACCCGGGGCGGTTGGCGGTCTAGTGATCGCGATGAACGCCGCGCCGATCTCGATCAGCGCCAACGTCCACGCGTAGTACGCCACGACACGCCCGGTGCGTCGGGGCAACCACCCGGATCCGCTGAGATCCTGAAGTGACATCGACGGTCTTTGCATGAAGGTGACCGGGGAACACCGACTGCACCATCAGCGTACTCTTGCCCGTGCCGGGCAGGCTCACCGTGACGGACGACTCCAGATCCGGGGAGGCGATGGCGGACACGCTTGCCGACACAGACACGTTGATCGAGCGCATCCGCGAGCGCTGCGGCGACGATGCGGACACCGAACGGCTGGTCGCGCTCGGCAACGCGGTGTACCGGCGGGCGACGGTCGAGAGCCGCGACGCGCTGACCGTCGACCAGGCCGTCGCGCAGTTGCGTGGAGCCCTGCGGCGGATGGACCGGCGCGACCCGGGGAGCACCGGACTCTGGCTGTACGAGCCCACGGAGGAGGACGACGGGTGGACGTCCGGCGGCACCGTGGTCGAGGTCAACGTGACCGACGGGCCGTTCCTGACGGCGAGCCTCATGGCGGCCCTGCGTGAGCGCGGCCGGGACCCCGAGCACATGCACCACGCCGTCGTCGGCGTCGAGCGCGACGACCACGGCCGCATCACCGACATCGGCAGCGCACGCGGCGCGGGCCGTCGGGAGGCGTGGGTGCTGCTCGACCTCGGCGCAGAGCTCGACGCCGACGAGCGCGAGGACGTCGAGTCACAGCTGCGTGACGTGCTCGACAACGCCCTCGCCGCGGTCGAGGACTACGAGCCGATGTGCGAGCGGGCGCAGCGCGCGATCGAGGACATGGAGCAGACCGGCACGGCACGGTACGACCGCGACGAGGTGGACGAGGCGGTCGAGCTGCTGCGGTGGTTCGACGACGACCACTGGGTGCTGCTCGGCTACCGGAAGTACGAACTCGTCGATGTCGAAGGCGGTCGGGCGCTGACGGTCGTGAAGGGCTCGGGGCGAGGGATCCTGCGCGACGAGTCCGAGTCCACGTACGCCGAGCCGGTGCCTCTGGACGACATTCGGCCCGAGCTGCGGGCGCGGATCGACGACGGACCGCTGCTGACTGTGTCGTGGACGAACCGGGCCAGCGACGTGCTGCGGCGCGAGCGGATGACGTACCTTGGCGCCAAGACCGTCGATGACGACGGCGAGATCACCGGTGAGCGACGCTTCCTGGCGCTCCTGTCGCAGCGCGGGATGAGCGAGCCGCCGAGCACGGTGCCGGTGCTGCGCCGCAAGCTGTCGGAGATCCTCGACCGCGAGGACATCGTCGAGCACTCCTACGACGAGCGCACGATGCGCAGCCTCTTCGACGCGATTCCCGTATACGACCTGTTCACGGCCAGCGTCGACGCACTGCACGACATGCTCGTGCGGCTGCTGCGGCGACGCAAGTCACAGCAGGTCGGTCTGCTGTGCCGGCCCCACGACCACGACCGGGGCGTCTCGGCACTCGTGGTGCTGCCCCAGCACCGCTTGTCGTCGGAGATCCGCTCCCGCATCGAGTCGCGGCTCATGGAGCGGTACGAGGCCAAGGACATCGAGACGCACCTGTCGTTCACGGACCAGGGCGCGGCACTGCTGCACTGCGTGCTCTACACCGACGAGGGCGCATCGACGGACGTCGACGTCACAGACCTCGAGGACGAGATCGCGTCGCTGGCGCGCAGGTGGTCGGACCAGGTCACGACCGCGCTCGTCGAACAGCGTGACGACGACGCCCGGCGGCTGGCGGAGCGCTGGGCGGAGGCGTTCGGTCCCGGCTACCGCGACCGCGTCGAGCCAGCCGACGCCGTCGCCGACATCACCGAGCTGGACGGGTTGGCCGAGCAGCCCGAGGACGAACCGACCCGCGCCCGTCTGTACCCGGCGCCCGATGACGATGGCCCATCGTGGCGGTTCACCCTGTACCGGCGAGGTCAGGCGGCCGAGCTGGCCGACCTGCTGCCCGTGCTCGAGAGCCTCGGCCTGCGCGCGATCGAGGAGTTTCCGCACCGTGTCTCGGGGCCCGACGGGCCGGTACATCTGCACGACGTCGGGGTCGAGCTCACGTCCGCCGACGACGACCTCGACGACGAGACACGCTCGCGCGTGGCCGACGCCGCAATCGCGCTGCTCGACGGGCGTGCCGACACGGACTCGCTCAACCGCCTGGTGCTCGCAGCGGGGATGCGCTGGCAGGACGTCGAAGTCCTGCGTGCCTACCGCCGCTACCGTCGGCAGGTCGAGACGACGTTCTCCCCGGCGTACCAGAACGACGTGCTCGTGGACAATCCCGGGATCGCGCGCCTGCTCAGCGACTACTTCGTGGCCCGCTTCGATCCCGACGCGCAGCGCGATGCCCACGAGGCGCGTGACGAGGTCGTCGACGCGTGCAGCGACGTCACCCAGCTCGACCAGGACCGGATCCTGCGCGGCTTCCTCGGACTGATCGACGCGACGACTCGGACCAACCGCTACTTGCAGCCCGTGCGGCCATGGCTGTCGTTCAAGTTCGCCAGCGCCGATGTCCCAAACGTCCCGTTGCCCCGGCCCGTATACGAGATCTTCGTCTCCAGCCCCGACATGGAGGGCGTGCACCTGCGCGGTGGCGACGTCGCCCGTGGAGGTCTGCGGTGGAGCGAGCGCCTCGAGGACTACCGCGACGAGGTGCTCGGCCTGATGAAGGCCCAGGTCCTCAAGAACGCCGTGATCGTGCCCACCGGCGCCAAGGGCGGGTTCGTCGTGCAGCGGCCATCGCCGGACTTCGGGCAGGTCAAGGAGCAGTACGAGGTCTTCATCCGCGGCATGCTCGACCTCACCGACAACATCGTCGACGACGAGGTCCGGCCGCCCGACCGGGTGGTGCGCCACGATGGGGACGACCCATACCTGGTCGTCGCGGCTGACAAGGGCACCGCGACGTTCTCGGATCTGGCCAACGAGGTCAGCGCCGAGTACGACTTCTGGCTCGACGATGCCTTCGCCTCGGGTGGTTCGACCGGGTACGACCACAAGGTCATGGGCATCACCGCGCGCAGCGCCTGGGTCGCCGTCCAGCGGCACTTCCGCGAGCTTGGCGTCGACGTCCAGACCGAATCGGTCACGGTCGTGGGCATCGGTGACATGTCGGGTGACGTCTTTGGTAACGCGATGCGCCGCAGCCGCGCGATCAAGCTGGTCGCGGCATTCGACCACCGGCACGTGTTCATCGACCCCGATCCGGACCCAGAGGCATCTTTCGACGAGCGCGAGCGGCTGTACGACATGGATCGGTCGAGCTGGGACGACTACGACCGCGACGTCATCTCCACCGGTGGTGGTGTGTGGTCGCGGCACACGAAGAGCATCGACCTCAGCGATCAGGTCCGAGAGCTGCTCGGCGTCAACGACGAGCAGCTTAGCCCGCCCGAACTGGTCAGGGCGATCCTCCGGATGCCCACCGACCTGTTGTTCGCCGGCGGTATCGGCACGTTCGTGAAGTCCCGCGACGAGTACAGCGACGACATCGGTGACAAGGCCAACGAATCGGTACGGGTCTGCGGCAACGAGCTCGGCGCGCGGGTCTACGGCGAAGGCGCGAACCTGTCGATCACCCAGCGCGGGCGCATCGAGTTCGCGCGCAACGGCGGGCGCATCAACATGGACGCCGTCGACAACCTGGGCGGGGTCGACACATCCGACCGCGAGGTCAACCTGAAGATCCTGCTGGAGGACGCGGTCGACGCAGGAGCGATCGAGCGCGACGCGCGAGACGACCTGCTCGCCGACGTCGCCGACGACGTCGCCACGAGGGTCCTGGCCGACGCGTCAGGGTTGACCGCGGCGATCACCCACGAGTCCCACGACATCACTGCGCAGCCCGCGTACGAGTCGCTGATCAGGGACCTGGCCGCCGACGGCAAACTGGACCGCGAGGTCGACGTGCTGCCGTCCGACGCCGAGCTGCGCAAGCGCTTCGCCGACGGAGAGGGCCTGTCGCGTCCCGAGCTGGCGGTCGTGGTCGGACACGCCAAGCGCGATGTCGCCAGCCGGCTGCTCGACAGCGACCTGCTCGCCCAAGAGTGCCTTGACGATCTGGTGCGCTCCTACTTCCCGGACCCGATCATCGAGCGCTGCGGTGGGCAGATGGCCGAGTTTCGGCTGCGCGGCGAGCTGATCGCTACCAGGCTCGCCGGCGATATCGTGAACCGGCTCGGCTCGACCTACGTCAACCGCACGATGCACGAGCTCGGCTGCGTCGCGCACGAGATCACCGCCGCGTACGAGGCGGCCCGCCGTGCGACCTCCGCCGACGAGCTGTGGGCGTCCGTCGAGGAGTACGACGGCGAGATGGATCCCCGCGATCTCACGGAACTGACGTGGGCGGTCGACCGCCTGGTCGACGCGTGGACCCGGGTGTACGTGGCCCAGCACGCCCGTACCGGCGCTCGTCACGCGGCGACGATCGACGTCGCGGCGCTGGTCGAGCGCGACTCGGAGGCGTTCGAGCGTCTGCGTGACCACATGGCGCAGAGCGACCACCGGACCGAAGCGCGGCAGGAGCGCTACGACCGGTACGTCGAGCTGGGCGCCTCGGAGGAGCTGGCCCGTGAGCTCGCAGTCCTCGACGAGCTGTCGATCGTGCCCGACGTCGCAGCGGTGGCCGCGAACGGCGACCGCGACGTCACCGAGGTCGCCGACCTGTTCCAGCAGATCGGCGACGAGCTGCCGATCAACAATCTGCTCGTGCGCGTCGAGGGCCTCAAGGACGTGCACGGCCACTGGGAGCGTCGTCAGCAGCGGGGCCTGATCGACGATCTGCGCCGGCTCCGGCGCGTCGCCGCGACCAGCGCGCTGGACGACTATCCGGAGGCTTCGACCGACGAGGCCGTCGCACGCTACCTGGACGATCGGGCCGGGATGCGCGAGCGCATCGACGCTTTGACCGCTGACATCGACACCGCGGAACAGGCCGGCCTCGACGCGCTGGCCGTCGCCGTCCGCGCGATGCGCGAGGCCTTCGACATCTGACCCCCACACACTTCGGCGTCGCCGTCAGCCAGATCCGCGGCATCGTCGGCGACGACACCGACATCGAGATCATCGACGTCGGTCCACCATCGCCACTTTTCGTTGACACCATTCTTCTCGACCTACTGGCGCCACCCTTGCGGACCTCGACCCCGCAGCCGTCCCCGTCTCGCACGCGTGCAGTGAGAGCCCGGACCGGCGCCTCTTTCGCAGCCCACGGCGTCCAACACCACGGACTCCTCCCGATGAACCTGCCGCCTGACATCGACCTCCCCGACCTCATCCATCGACCCGACGAACGCGTACCGCCGACCGCGATCGACGTCGGCACCGACGCGCTGACCAGCTCATCACCAGCTACGAGCACCCCGGCCGCCAAGGACTCCTTGAGAGGCTCCGTCCCCGGCCCGACAGGTCCGGGCTCACCGAGACCGCTGAACTGGTCTTCGTCGGCATCATCGCGAGCAGCATTGCCACGTGGATCGTGATGTGGATCGGCGACCTCGGGTTCGAGCCTGTCATCCGCCGCGGTTTCGAGTACCTCGAGGAAAATCCACAGCTGACCGCCACCACCGTGGCCTGCGTCTTCGCAGTCAGCATCGCCCTGACGGGACTGGCCGCACTCGTGGTCTTCTGGCGCCCCGGCGCCGACGGAACATTGCGCCCCGGCAGCACGCCCTGGTACGACGCGCTCACGAGAGCCAGCCGCCGTCGCAAGGGCCTGGTCAAGGTGCGCCTGTCCGACGACGCACACGTGCTGGGCAGGCTAGGCAGCTACAGCGTTGACCCGGAGGCGTCCGCACCGGACTTGGTGCTTCACCCGCTCATCACGGTCGAGACCGATGATGACGCGGAGCCGGAGGCGCCTCAACGTCGACTCCCTCCTGATCCGCGGCGTCGAGATCCGAGATGTGCAGATCCGCTATCGGGACGAGGGCAAGCGGAGCAGCCCACCGTGGGATGAGCCGGCGGGCCGCTGACCTGCACGTTCACCCCCTGTGCTCACGGGATGCTTACCGGCGCGCGCGGTCAGACGGT
>JAHWKT010000174.1 GCA_019347695.1 Actinomycetota bacterium
CCGCCGCGCTTCCTCCACGTCGACCCGACCGCGGGCTGATCCGCCACCTCACCGCTCCCCGAGCGCCTAGGCACACACCCGTGTCCGGGCGATCTCGGCGTTCCTGCAGGTCAACCCACCAATTCCATGCCCAGCGCGCCACCACAACTGCGGAACTCCGGTTTATGCCGACATCGGCATAAGGTGCACAAGGTCGCGAACGTCCTGGCCGCGCTGCCCAAGCGGCTGCACGGCGACGCCGAAGCGGCGCTGGTGACCATGGTGTTCCACATCCTTCCGGAGCCCATGCCGCCCCACAGCAACGCGACGACCAGCAGGATGATCGCGCCCACGGCGATCGCCAGCGGCCACCACGACTGCTGGGTTGTGGGCGGCCGCGCTGCGGTGAGGGTGGCGGCGCGTTGGCGGTACTCGTCTTCGTCGATCTCGCCCTCGGCGTAGCACCGGGCGAGCGCCTATTCAGCGGCCCGGACACCGTCGCGGTCGCGGTCGCGGATGGCGAGCGCGATGGCGACGATCGCGCCGAGCAGGAGCAGTGGCCAGAGCCAGCCGAAGAACATCATGACAGTCACCTCCCTGGGACGGTGCGTGCAGTGTCGGCGGGTCGGGTCAAGCGTCGGCCGTGTGGATGATCAAGATCCGATCAATCCGGGGGCCGCCTTGGCGCTGGGCAGGCGGATCGTGAACCGGGCGCCCGTGCCGCGGCCGCGGCTGTCGGCGTGCACGCTGCCGCCGTGGGCGCGGACGATGGCGTCGACGATCGTCAGCCCGATGCCGCTACCTGCGTTGTGGTCACCGCGGGCCGCGTCGGCCCGGTAGAACCGCTCGAACACGTGCGGCAGGTCGGCGGCGTCGATGCCCTCGCCGTCGTCGGCCACGACGAGCTCGACCCACCCACCGTCGACGTGTCGTGACAGTGACGTCGCCGCCGTGCGCGGTGTGGCGGGTGGCGTTGTCGAGCAGGTTGTGCAGCGCCTCACCGATGCGGTCGAGGTCGACCAGCACGGCCGCGGGCCGGCCGGTGACGTCGCTGTGCAGTCGGACGCCGCGTCGCTGCGCAAGCGGCTGCGTCGCGCCCACTGCCTGACGTATCAGCTCAGCTGGCGATACCTGTCGCAGTTCGAGGTCGGGCGGGTGTTCCTCGGCGTGGGATACCACGGCGACGTCGTCGACCAGTCGGCACAGGCGCCCCAGGGCGTCGGCCAGGGTCTGCCAGGTCGCCGGTTCGGCGGCGACGACGCCGTCGTCGAGCCCCTCGATGTAGCCTTCCAGGGTCGCCAGCGGTGTGCGCAGCTCGTGCGCGATGTCGGCCAACAGCCGGCGGCGGGTGCCGAGTGGCATGAGTAGCCCGGCCCGCTGACATCGGTGCGAAACACCGCGCGGTCATGACCGGCTGTCGGATGCCCTTCGCGACGCGGGATCCCCGCCGTCGAGGCCATCGGCTGGCCGTCTCAGCAGACCTGCATCATCGGGAAAATTTCACCAATCATCAGCCGACTTCCGGCGACAGGTTCACGGACCCGACAGTAAAACGAGCGCCGCCCGTGGCGACCGGGGTGACCACCCGCGGGCGCGTTCGGGAACTGGCCCGTCGTGGGAGATGAAGTGGTGGCCTGAGTAGGCTCAATACCAGGCCGGTCGTGACCCCTCCGGCTGTCGTTCACCACCGACACATGTCGGTACGACGCTCCAGGATCGCCCTCAGCACGGGAGACGCCATGAGACAAGCCGTACTCGGTGGGCGCCGCGGAGCCGGCGTGATGGCCGCTGCCGTGGCCGGCGCGTTGCTGCTCGCGGCGTGCAGCAGCGGTGAGGCTGACGAGGGTTCCGTGGCTGCTGCGGATGTTGTGCACGTCCACGGGTTGGGCGTGAGCCAGGAGGGGGTGTATGTGGCGACGCATCACGGGTTGTATGAGGTTGTGGGCGACAGCGTCCGTGCGGCAAGCGACGCCGGGCATGATCTGATGGGATTCACCGTGGCTGGGCCCGGCGACCTGTTGGCCAGTGGTCATCCCGATCTGAGCGTCGAGGAGCTGCAGGTCGAAGACAAGCCGCCGCTGTTGGGCCTGGTCCACTCCACCGACGGGCACACGTGGGAGTCGCTGTCGCTGCTCGGCGAGGCGGACTTCCACAGCCTGGAGGCCGCGCACGGGCGGGTGTACGGCTTCGACGGCACCACGGGGCGGTTCATGGTGAGCGACGACCGCCGCACGTGGGTCACGCGCGCCGAGCAGCTGAGCATCGTTGACTTCGCCGTCAGCCCCGTTGATGCAGATCTCGTCGTCGCGACCGTGGAAGGAGGTATCGGTCGCAGCCGCGATGGCGGACGGTCGTGGGAACAGGCCAGTAGCGAGCAGTTGGTGTTCGTCGACTGGGGGAGCCGTGGCGTGTACGGGATCACCGCGGACGGTCAACTGACCGTGTCCGAGGATGACGGTAACACCTGGGACGCCCTGGGGACGGTCAGCGGGCAGCCCGAGGCGCTGCTTGCCGCGGACGACGCCATTTATGCCGCGGTCGCGGGGAAGGGCATCGTGAGGTCCACCGATGGCGGACAGACCTTTGAGATGGTCGTGGACACGGGTGCGTAGGTCCGATTGCGGCGGCGTCGGCGGTCTCAGGCGGGGCGCGGTGCGTTGTGTGAAGGTGCCGTGAGCGCCCCGCGTCCGCCGGTGACGGCGCGGTTTGGTGACACTCGAGGCCCGCGAGGACGTCGAGCGTGAGGCCAACTTCGCCGCTGCCGGCCTGCTGTTCCAGGGCCACCGCTTTATGCACCGCGCTGGACTACCGCCACGCACTGGCCACCCCGATCGGCCTCGCCGACGACATCGGCGCGTGGATCCCCGCCACCATCCGCGAGTACGTCGAACGCCACCCGAACCCACCGGGCTGGTCATCACCGGTCGCATGGTACGCCGCGACGGCACGTGCCGATCTGCTGCGCGATCCAGTCGCCGTCGTTTCGCGACCGGTTCGGTCCGGTGACCCGGATCCTCGGCGCCGATGGGCTGCTGGTCACGACGTCCAGCGGCGAGCTTCGCGCGGTCGACGACGTAGTCTCACGGGCGCGCCGCAGCGTCGATCCCGAGCGGCGGACGATCACTACCACCGACGTCAACGGCGACGCAATCCGGCTTGACGTCGAGGCCTTCGACAACCATTACAACCTGTTCGTGATGCTGACCCCCCACACGCGCCTGCGACTCGGCCGCCGGATTGATCTGGCCGCGCAGGCATCCCACGGCGCCAGCATCGACCCGACGTTGCGGTGATGGTCAAGTGCATCAGCACGAACCGGGACTGTGCGGACGTCCTGCGAGACGACGATGGGCGTGTTGTCGCGCCATACCGAGTACGACGCCACCATCACGCGAGCCCACTCGAGGCCTGCGCCCCAAGCGTGTAGGTCCTGCGGCGACGAGCGCCAGCAGCACGGCGACGCCGGGATGCAGCATTGCGCCACGTGCGCAGAGGCGTGTCGCCGCTGTGACAGGCGTGCCAGCAGTTGATCGACGCGATCGGCTGACAGCGGCACAACACATCGGGGAGCATCGGAACCTGACCGGGGTGTCGTTCAGTCCGGTGGCCGTACCGCGGCGTTCGTGAGACGAGCCAGGCGCTGCACGGCGGCCTTCGAGGGCAGGTCGTGTGCGGCGTCGAGTGCATGGAGGCAGAAGGTGGCGAGCTCAGCGGCCGGGATGTCGCGGCGGACGTCGCCGATGGTCACCGCCTGCGTCAGCAGGTCGCGCAGCAGCGTGTGCAGTTCGCGTTCGGCAGACGCGATGTGGTCGTGACGGTGTAGGAGCGCCGCGAGTTCGTTGCCGTGCGGGTCCGCGGAGTGGTCGTGGCGCTGTGACTGGATGTCGGCGTAGGCGGTGAGGAACGCGGTCAGCCGGTCTGCGATCGGTCCGTCGCCGTCGTGGATCATCCGCAGCTGCGCGAGGTGGCTTCGGACCTGACGGTCGTGCCAGGCGTGCAGGATCTCCTCGACGCTCGAGAAGTACTTGTACAGCGTGGCGCGGCCGATCCCGGTGCGCTTGGCGATCTGGGACATCGTCACTGCCAGCATCCCGTGCTCATCGGCGAGCGCGGCGGTGGTGTCCAGGATCGCGTCGTGCACCTGGCGGCGGTGCGCCTCGATGGTGTCTGTCCACAACGTCGGCACTCCGCCAAGCATACGACCTGACGGATACAACGCATGTTGTATTGCAAGAGACGTTATGTCTCGTAAAATCGAGATGCCGAGCAGAGGGACACCACCATGGACGAGCAACAGCAGGACGAACCGGACGCCGTCGAACACGCGACGCCGCGTTGGGTGAAGGGCTTCATCGCCACAGGTGTGATCGTCGCGCTCGTGGTGGTGGTCCTGGTGCTGCTCGGTGACGATCACGGACCCGGCCGCCATGATCTCGGCAGCGGACCATCGCCGGTCGTGCCGCTGCGCTCGTGACCGCGGTGGCCATGTCGCCCGGTGTGTGCAAGCTCGCGCTGATGGTTCATCTGACGGTGTCGGTCGGATGGATCGGTGCCGTTGTCGCCTACCTGGTGCTCGCGGTCGCCGCGGCCGACGGTGGCGAGGTCCAGACCGTGCGAGCGGCGTGGATCGCGATGGAGTTGACCGGCTGGTACGCGATCGTGCCGTTGGCCGTGGCCAGCCTGGTCACCGGCGTCGTCATGGCCGTCGGCACGCGCTGGGGCCTGTTCCGACACTACTGGGTGATCATCTCGCTGGTGCTCACGCTCGTGGCCACCGTCGTGCTGGTGCTGCACATGCCCGACGTCAGCGCCGCCGCGGCGACGGCACGTGCACCAGATGCCGATCCCGTCGCTTTGCGCAGCGATCTGGCGCACCCCGGCGTCGGGCTGATCGTCCTGCTCATGATCCAGACCCTCAACGTCTACAAGCCACGAGGCATGACCCGACACGGACAACGCATGCACAGTAGGTCACAGCGAGTGGTGGACACGCCTCCCGGGGCGGCTCGCTGGGCCCAGCGCCAGCGTGAACCGTAAGAAGAAGGCAGCCGTAGCGTTCGGGCACAAGATGTTGGTCGCGGCGTACCACATCAGGGCGGCTCCGAGTGTGTGCCCGCGACCTGAGTGAGGACTACTTCGTCCGCCGCGACGTCCCCGACTGCGGCCGCGACCGGCTTATCGCACCCGCCACCAGCCCCGGCTACCAGGTCGAACTGATCCCGGCCGCCTTACATCGACGCTCACCCTCCCAGCCGATCCCACCCGTCGTGCACCAACCGTCGGGGCCGACCCAGCGGGCGAACAGCTCGCGGTCGAGATGGGCGGTCATCCGCTGTGCCGGGGTGGCGTGGAAGTCGCGGGTGATCCAGATGATCGGCAACGACGGGTCGGCCTCGATCGTCGCTTCGGTGAAGTGGTTGGTCGTGGTCATGCTGACTGTTCCTTCTGGTCGGGGATGGCGGGATGAGTTGACTGGTCGTGGTTCATCTCGGCGAGCAGGTCGTCGAGTCGGCGGTAGCGCAGTTCGGCTTGGCGGCGGTAGCGCTCGACCCATTTCGTCATCAGGTCGAACACTTCGGCTTCCAGGTGGACGGTGCGGCGCCGGCCGTGCTTGGTCTTGGTGACGAGCCCGGCGGATTCGAGGATCTTGAGGTGCTTGGACACCGCCTGGACGCTCATGTCGTACGGTTCGGCCAGCTCACCGACCGTCGCGTCGGCCCGGGCGAGGCGCGACACGAGATCGCGGCGGGTCGGGTCACCGAGTGCGCCAAGCACCAGCGACAACCGGTCGTCGCTCACGCCGCCGCTCCCGCAGTCCGCACCGGCAATTCACCGGTCAGGGTCGAAGATCAGGAACGTCGCACCACGTCTAGGTCGTGTTTGGTGGATGGCGGGTGAGGTCGCGTAGCCAGATGCGGATCGAGGCGACGTCGATGGTGCCGGCGTAGATGTACTCGCGTTTGTCGCTGCGCATCGCGACCGCCCGGTGTGCCTTGAGCTTGCGGACCGCTCGCTCGACGGTGTTGCGCTGGCGGTAGGCGTCGGCGTCGAACGCCGGTGGCCCCGCCAGCGCACCCGCGCCGCCGCCGGTTGCCGGCCTGGTCGGCCGGCTCGGCGATCACCGCCCGGATGCGCCGCCGCCGCAGCTCGGCGCGGATCCGCCGCGCCGAGTACGCCTTGTCACCCAACAACACCGCCGGCCGGGTGCGCGACCGCCCCCGCCCACGCCGGGCGATCCGCAGCCGCGCCAGCACCGGGGTGAACCCCAACGCATCCCCGCGCTGGCCGGCCGTGACGACCCGCGCCAGCGGCCGGCAGCGCGTGTCGGCCAGCAGGTGGATCTTGGTGCTCAGCCCGCCGCGGGACCGCCCGATCGCCTCCCGATCCTTGTCATTCGATGGACCCCCCTGTGTGCCCCGACGCCGCCGTGGCGTCCTCCAACACGCCGACCAGCCGGCCGGCTGGCACATCGACCGGCGGCCGGCGGCGCGCGCCCGTCGCGTCATGGTGCGCCCGCACCACCGTCGAGTCGATCCCCACCGTCCAGGTGTCGCCCGGTGGCTGGGGGAGTGGCAGTACACGGAGCCCGGCGGCGGTCTTGGGTTCGCGCA
>JAHWKT010000175.1 GCA_019347695.1 Actinomycetota bacterium
GCCGAGGCGGAGGCGGACCGGATCGCCGGTCAGGTCGCCAGCGCCCGCACAGCCGCCGCGGCGGCGCAGGACGCCCGGGCGGTGATCGTGGCCGAGCTGCGAGCGGCAACGGTCGCGCGCGATGAACGCGCCGGTCAGGTGCGGCGCCTGGAGGCCGAGGCGGCCGCGTATCGGCGGGAGCTCGACGCGGTCGCGCAGGCCGCCGAACGGCTCGACCGCGAGGTGGAGACGCGGACCGATGAGCTGGCGGCGCTCGAGGCCGCCGAGCATCCCGACATCGACGCTGCGCAGGAGGGACCCGACCTCGAGGCGGAGCGGCTGCACGATGTGGTGCGCGCCGCGCAGGAGGCCGAGATCGAGGCCCGCGTCGCGCTGTCCTCTGCCGTCAGCCGCCGCGACGAGATCGCCCGGCGCATCGCCGCCGCCGACCGCGAGGCGGAGGAGCTCGAACGTGCGTGGGCCGCGGCCGATCTGCGTCAGGACCGGCGTCGTGGTGCGATCGAGCGGTGCCGACGGCTGACCGCGGTAGCACAGGCGGCTGCCGAAGCAGGCGCCGGGGCGCTGCAGCGCTCCGCGGAGCAGCGGGCGACAGCGGAGCGTCGCCGCGACGAGCTGCAGCAGACGGTCGGGGCACTGCGGTCTCGACGCACTGACACCGAGCGGAGCCTCGCGGAGCACACCCGCGATCGTCACGCCGGCGAGCTCCGGGTCGCCGACGCCCGCCACACGCTCGACGACGCCCGCACTCGCGCCACCGACCTGGGTCTCGACGCGGACGCGATCGTCGAGGCCGACGCGGGCGTGCTGCACGACGCACGACTGGCCGAGCTCAGTGACATTGAGGAGCGACTCGCGCGGCAGGTCGCGCTGCTCGGACCAGTCAACCCGCTGGCGGTCGACGAGTTCGAGGCGCTCAAGGAGCGGCAGCGTTTCCTCGCAGAGCAGATCGACGATCTCGAACGGTCGCGACAGGATCTGCTCGAGATGGTGGATGCCGTCGATGACCGCATCCGGGAGATCTTCGGTCAGGCGTTCACCGACGTCGCCGCGCAGTTCACCAGGCTCTTCGAGCGCCTGTTCCCCGGAGGCGAGGGACGGCTCGTGCTGACGGAGCCCGACGATCTGCTGGCCACGGGCGTCGACGTCGAGGCGCGGCCTGCCGGCAAACGCGTGACGCGGTTGTCGCTGCTGTCGGGCGGTGAACGGTCACTGGTCGCGCTGGCCATGGCGTTCGCGATCTTCGCGGCGCGCCCGTCCCCCTTCTACGTCCTCGACGAGGTCGAGGCCGCGCTCGACGACATCAACCTGCAGCGGGTCCTCGACGTGATCGGCGAGTTCCGGTCGACCAGCCAGCTGATCGTGGTCACCCACCAGAAGCGGACGATGGAGATCGCCGATGTGCTGTACGGCGTGACCATGCGGACCGGTGGAGTGTCGAAGGTGCTCACCCAGCGCCTGACCGACGTCGCCTGAATCGACACGCCGCTCCGCACAGGTTCGTCGTTGCGGATGCGATGACGTGCGACGGGGCCCCGGCTGCGGCACGATCGGGTGTCCGACAGGGTGCCGGCAGCCAACCGCGGGTTGCTCCGCCGGCCCCAGCAACCCCGCGGCCCCCCGCGGCCCCCCAGCAACCCATTGAGGCGTGCACACATGGACCACCTGCCACAGCTGGCCGTCGACCTGGATCGTCGCGCGTTTCTCCGCCACCTCGCGCTCGTGGGCGCCGGCGCCGCGCTTGCCGCCTGCGGCGGGGCGGCGACGTCCGCGGCGCCCGAGTCCGAGTCGAGCGCGCCCGTGGACCCGTCCGTCGATGCGATCGCCGCCGTGGCACCCGACGCCGAGGCGTCGCTGGCGGTGGTCGCGGCCACCTTCGAACAGCTCGCCGACCAGCCGACGCCGTTCGTCTTCGGCTTGTTCACCCCGGAGCAGGAGCCGATCGAGGGTGCAACCGCGCAGGTCTACGCGATGCCACCTGGCGGGAGCGGTCCGATCGGTCCGTGGTCGGCGACGCCCGCCCAGACCGACGTGCCACCTGGCGGCCTGTACCTCACGGATACCGAGTTCGCCGCGACCGGCGTGCACGAGGTGGTCGTCGTGACCGATGACGGGCGGGCCGGCACGGTCGCCATCGACGTGCGCGATACCAAGTCCAGCCAGCTGCCCGCCCCCGGCAGCCAGGCCCAGGCCGTCGCGACGCCCACCGTCGACGATCCACTCGACTACGAGACGCTGTGCACGCGCACCCCGGAGCCCTGTGGGATGCACGACGTGAGCCTCGATGTGGCACTCGCCGGCGACACGCCGGTCGTGCTGCTGTTCGCGACGCCCGCGTTCTGCCAGACCGCGGTGTGCGGACCGACCGTCGACGTGCTGGAACAGCTCCGGACCGACTACGACGACGTCACCTTCATCCACTGCGAGATCTTCTCCGACGCGGGTGCGACGGTCGGGGAGCCGGTCACGGCGTGGAACCTGCCGACCGAGCCGTGGATGTTCGTCATCGGACCCGACGGTCGCATCGTCCGTCGGGCCGATGGCCCCCTGCTGGTGGTCGCGGATCAGGTACGGTCGCTGATCGACGACGGGCGGCAGGCCTGAGACCGCCACCCACGAGTACGGGAGTCGTATGGACGTTGTGATCCTGGCGCTGGTCCTCGGCGTGCTCGTCGCGGTCGTGTTCGTGGCGTTGCTGCGCGTCCGCCGCCACCCGCCACCGCTCGACGAGCAGACGGCGGAGCAGCTCGCCGACCGGGCACCCACCCTCGATGTGCCGGGCACCGACGCCGAGACGCCGGCCGGCGCCCCACAGGTGGCGGAGGGTGCACCGTCGGTCGCGATGCCACCGCCGGCGAAGCTGTCGCCCGCAGAGCGGTTCCGCACCCGGCTCGGTCGCGCCCGCTCCGGGCTCGGCGACGCCCTGGCGTCGATCCTCCGTGGGCGTCTCGATGACGATGCCTGGGAGGAGCTCGAGGACTCCCTGATCGCCGCCGACGTCGGCGTCGAGGCGACCCTGGAGCTCGTGGCGGGCCTGCGGGAGCGGGTACGTGCCGAGCACATCCGTGGTGGCCCGGAGGCACTCGCGCTGCTCAAGGAGATCCTGCGACTCGAGCTCGGCGTCGCCGACCGGAGCCTGCGGTGGCGCGACGACGGCACCACGGTCTGGCTGATCACCGGGGTCAACGGCACCGGCAAGACCACGTCGATCGGCAAGATCGCCGCCCGCGAGACCGCCGCCGGGCGGACCGTGGTCCTCGCGGCCGCCGACACCTTCCGCGCCGCCGCCGCCGATCAGCTCGAGCGTTGGGGTGAGCGGGCAAGCGCCCGCGTGGTCCGGCAGGAGTCGGGCGCCGATCCGGCCGCCGTGGCGTTCGACGGCTGGAGCGCCGCATCGTCGTCGGGCGCCGACCTGCTGATGGTCGACACGGCGGGCCGGCTGCAGAACAAGCGGGCCTTGATGGACGAGCTCGGCAAGGTCGAGCGGGTGCTGGACCGCGAGGCAGGCCACGTCGACGAGGTGCTGCTCGTGCTCGACGCGACGACGGGCCAGAACGGGTTGTCACAGGCGTCGGCGTTCGCCGAGGCCGTCGATGTCAGCGGGGTGGTGCTGACCAAGCTCGACAGCACCGCCAAAGGCGGCATCGTGATCGCGATCCAGCGGCAGCTCGGGATCCCGGTCAAGCTCGTGGGGCTCGGCGAGGACATCGACGATCTCGCGACGTTCGACCCTGACGCTTTTGTCGACGCGCTGTTCGCGCAGGCCACGCAGGATGTGTCGATCGAGCAGCCCACCGCGACCGAGGATCGCTGACGTGCTCGACCGCCTCGCGCTCGACGATGTGCGGGAGGCGTTGACCCTGCTCGGCATCGACCCGCCCTCGGGCCGCACGACGGCGTTGCGGACGCTGCGTGGTGCCTTCGCGGACTTCGGGTTCGTACGCCAGCAACTCGAGCAGGCGCCGGCGCCCGCCCGGGCGGCGTTCCTGCGTCTGCTGCACGAGGGTCCGCTGGCGGTCGAGCAGCTGCTGGGGCGCGGTTGGTGGGCACGTGGCCTGTTGCCCTCGCCGCTCGACTGGTTGCAACGACGGGCGTTCGTGCTGGTCGACGACGCGGGCAGGGTGGTCGCCGTCGACGAGGCGCGCCAGGGGTATCTGGGCGGCGGGCACGAACGGTCACCGTCGGTGGGCGGCGTGGCCACGGCCGACGCCGCCACTGCGCGGCTCGGCGTCGAGCCGGCCGGCGCAGTGGTGATCTGCCAGGACGCCGATCTGCTGCACCGCGCGGTGACGCTCACGTCGGCCCAGCTGCGGCTGGTCGCGCCCACCGTGGCCGTCTCGCCCGCCACGCCGGCCACGGTCGTTCGGTCGCTGCGTGAGGCGAACCTGCCACTGACCGAGGACCTGCAGGTTGCGGCGAGCTCCAGGCAACCGGCGCTGCCCGACCGTGTTGAGCAGGCGGTCGGACCGCAGGCGATCAGGACGCTGCTGGACCGGGCGGTGCGCGAGGAGCGGCAGGTCCGGCTCGACTACTACGCGTCGTCGCGGGGTGGCGCCGCCACCGACCGGGTGGTCGACCCGTGGCAGTTCGTCGACGACCTGCTCACCGGCTGGTGTCACCTGCGGACCGCCGAGCGGACGTTCGCCCTGGACCGCATCGGTCGAGCACGGCTGCTGCCAGCTGCGATCACCCACCGGGGCACGGCCGAGGACTGACGACTCGCCGGCATCGGGGAGTCGCGCGGACGTAGCGCAGTGGTTCGCTTCCCGACAGGGGGGCGCACCGGATGTTGGGGAATGGCGCGCACGCATGCTGCCCGCGGCCACCCCGACGTGTGCGATCGGCTCCGCAACGACTGCGTGGGGTCGGTGCCGGCCGCTACAGTGATCGCACCGGACGCCCGGGCGACGCGGGCGCCCGCGCCGCCACCTCACCCGTTCAACCGCTGGATCCAACCCATGTTCGATGCGCTCGGTGATCGCCTGGAAGCCATCTTCTCCTCGCTCCGTCGAGGTGGGAAGCTGACCGATGAGCAGGTCAACGCCACGCTGCGCGAGATCCGGTTGGCGCTGCTCGAGGCGGATGTCAACTTCAAGGTCGTCAAAGCGTTCGTGTCGCGGATCCGAGACCGTGCCGTGGGCGCCGAGGTGCACGAGGCGCTCAACCCCGCGCAGCAGGTCATCAAGATCGTCCACGAGGAGCTCATCGAGATCCTCGGCGGCATGGCGGCGCCGCTCGATCTCGGCAGCCGGTCACCGGCCGCGATCATGCTGGCGGGTCTGCAGGGGTCCGGTAAGACCACCGCGGCGGGCAAGCTGGCGACCCTGCTCCGCAAGCAGGGCCGGCAACCGCTCCTGGTCGCGTGCGATCTACAGCGCCCTGCTGCGGTCGAGCAGCTGCGTGTCCTCGGCGAACGGGCGGGCGTGCCGGTGTTCGCGCCGGCGGAGTCGGGCGACCCCGTGCCGGTGGCGCGCCAGGCGATGGACGAGGCGCGCCGGCTCGGCGCCTCCGTGGTGATCGTCGACACCGCCGGCCGCACCAACGTCGACGAGGTCCTGATGGCCCAGGCCACCGACATCAAGGCGGCGGTCGACCCTGCCGAGACCCTGTTCGTCATCGACGCCATGATCGGCCAGGAGGCGGTGACGGTCGCGAAGGCGTTCCAGGAGGCGGTCGACTTCACCGGGGTCATCCTCGCCAAGCTCGACGGCGACGCCCGTGGTGGCGCCGCGCTGTCGGTCGCCGAGGTCACCGGCCGGCCGATCAAGTACGCGTCGGTGGGGGAGCAGCTCGAGGACTTCGAGGCGTTCCACCCCGACCGCATGGCCGGGCGGATCCTCGGGATGGGTGACGTGCTCACGCTCATCGAGAAGGCCGAGGACGTCTACACCGAGCAGCAGGCGAAGGACATGGAGTCCAAGCTGGTCGCGGCCGAGTTCACCCTGGAGGACTTCCTCGAGCAGTTCCAGCAGCTCAAGAAGATGGGACCGCTGCAGGGTCTGCTGGGCATGCTGCCCGGCGTTGGGCGTCAGCTCAAGGACCTCGACCTCGACGAGCGCGAGCTGGTGCGCGTCGAGGCGATCATCCAGTCGATGACCCCGGAGGAGCGCCGCAAGCCGGCGATCCTCAACGGCAAGCGCAAGAAGCGGGTCGCCCGTGGCTCCGGCCGGTCGGCGCAGGAGGTCAACCAGCTGCTGCGCTCGTTCGAGCAGATGCGCGGGATGATGAAGCAGCTCGGCGGCGCGAAGGGCATGAAGGCGCTGCGCGGCATGGGCGACCTGGATCTGGACGCGCTGGCCGCCGGCGGAGGACTGCCGACGGGCGTGCCCGGCATGCCGGGCATCGGCGGCCTGCCGAGCGGTCTCGGCGCTCAGGGCGGCGCGGTGCCTGCTGGCGGGCGTCCGCGCGGGAAGACGGTGCCCAAGCGCAAGCGCAAGAAGCAGAAGAACCGCAAGGGCAAGCGCCGCTAGGCCCGATGGAGGGCGACCGCGAAGTCGCGCGACGCAGTGGCCTATGCTCGC
>JAHWKT010000038.1 GCA_019347695.1 Actinomycetota bacterium
GACCTGGCGATGTACCCGAAGATGACGGGACTGCAGCTGGTCACCTACTTCGCCAACCTGCGCGGCGGCGTCGACATGGCCTACGTCCACGAGCTCGCCAACCGCCTCGGCTCCGATCTGTCCCGCAGGATCGGCGAGTACTCCAGTGGCAACCGGCAGAAGGTCGGGCTCATCCAGGCGTTCATGCACCGCCCGCAGCTGCTGGTCCTCGACGAGCCCAACGCCGGCCTGGATCCGCTGGTCCAGTAGGAGTTCCACCGCATGATCGACGAGGTCCGCGCCGACGGCCGCACGGTGTTTCTGTCCAGCCACACGCTGTCGGAGGTCGAACGCGTCGCCGACCGGGTCGGCATCATCCGCCGCGGCCGCCTGATCGTCGTCGAGCGGGTCGACGCGCTCAAGCACAAGGCGATCCGCCGGATCGACTTCGACTTCGGTGACGACGTGCCCGCCAACCTGTTCGACCGCATCGACGGTATCCGCAGCTTCGAGGTCGACGGCAGTCACGCCAGGGTCTCGTTCGAGGGAACGGTCAACCCCATCCTGCATGCGGCGATGCGTCACGAGGTGGTCAACCTCAACAGCCGCGCGGCCGATCTGGAGGAGATCTTCCTGACGTACTACCGCGACGAGGAGCCCTCGGACGCCTGGTCGAAGGAGGCCGCGCGTGCTCGCTAACGTCTTCACCAAGACGCTGCGCGACCGGGCGGTCACCTCACTGGCCGTCGGCGTGCTGCTCGCCGCGTTCGTACCGCCACGGTCTCGTTGACGCTGCCCAGCAGCGGTACCGTCTCCTCCGTGATCTGCCCCTGCTCAACGGCGTCGACGTCGGGCACGTGGTCGCGCTGTTCGGCGCTGCCGCGCTGTTCCTGGCGATCGCCGTCGTCGGGTTGCGCCGTCGCGACCTGAAGGGATGACCGTCGTGTCGACCACCACCGCACCCGCCCGACTGTCGAGCCTGCAGCGCGCCGGCGTGTCGACCGTGGCGGCCCGCGACATCGCCGAGCGTCGCACGATGGCGACGTTCGTCGGTGCGGGCATCGGCGTGTTCGCACTCGGTATGGCGCCTCTGTTCAACTCGATCGAGCAACTGCTCGCGGATGCGATGGCGTTGTTTCCCGAGGAGATGACCGCCGTGATCGGCGGGGTGGACATGGCCACGCCGGCAGGGTGGCTCAACGCCGAGATCTTCTCGGTGACCGCACCCGCCGCGATCCTGGCGATGGCGATCATCATCGGCGCCCGCACAGTCGGCGGCGAGGAGGAGGCCGGCACGCTGCACCCGCTGCTGGGCACCCCCGTCAGCCGCACCCGGGTCGCGGTCGAGAAACTGCTGGCGATGGCAGTGCTCGTGGCGATCGCCCGCGCACTGGTGTTCGTCGGCACCATCGTCGGCGACGCGCTCGCGGGCACCGACATCGTGTGGTCGGCGATCGCCGCCGTCGCCGCGCACCTCGCGCTGTTCGGCATCGCCTTCGGCGCGATCGCGACGGCCGTCGGTGCGGCCGTCGGCCGGTACAAGCTGAGTGCGGTCGCGACCGGAGTGCTCGCCGCGCTGGCATGGGTGACCGCGACCTTCCTGCCACTGTCGGACCGGATCGCCGACGCCGCCAAAGCCTCGCCCTGGTACTACTACGCCAGCACCGCGCCGATCGCCAACGGCTTCGCGTGGGGCCACCTCGCGGCGCTCGCCGGCATCGCGGTTCGCCGCTGCCACCCTGACCATCGTCATCTCCAACCGGCGTGACCTCGCCGGCTGACCCGGCCATACGCCGACAACCGGCGCACGTGCGCATCGTCCATCGCACCGGTGACCTGACTGCCGTCAGGTCGTCGAGCGCAGCACGGCACCGGCATCGACACCAGTGTCGCGGCCGCCGGCGATGACCACCTGACCACCGACGACGACGAGCTCCACGCCGTCGGCGAACCGGTGTGGATCCTCGAACGTCGCGCGGTCACGCACCCGTTGCGGATCGAACGCGACCAGGTCGGCGCGCGCCCCCAGCCGGATGGCGCCCAGGTCGTCCATGCCGAGCCTGGCCGCCGGCAGCGATGTCATCTTGCGCACGGCCTCCTCCAGCTGCAGCACACCCTCGTCGCGGACGTACCGGCCGAGCACCCGGGCGAAGGTGCCGTAGCTGCGCGGGTGCGGCGTCCCACCCTCCGATGGGTCCAACGTCCACCCGTCGCTGGCCACCGCCACATACGGATGGGTCATCACGGTGCGCACGTCGTCCTCGTCCATGCCGAAGACGACCATCTGCACCCGGTCGCGCTCCTCGGCCAGCAGCTGAAACAGCGTGTCCGTGGGGTCGGCCGCGTCCGCCGCGGCGATGTCCACCAGCATCCGCCCTGCCGCGTCGGCGTTGGCGCCGTCGGGCACCGAGGCGACCATCACCTGATCCAGGTCGTAGTCGGAGGCACCCGACCGGACCTCGTCGGCCAGCGCGGCACGCCGCTGGGGGTCGTCGAAGATCGCCAGCATGCCGTCGAGTCCGTCGTTCCGCGCCCACGCGGGCAGCAGGTTGGACAGGGTCGTGCTGGCGGCGAGGTACGGATACTGGTCGGCCGCGACGTCGAGCCCACCGTCGCGGGCGGCGTCGATCATCGCCAGCGTGCGGTGCACCTTGCCCCAGTTGTCGCGGCCCATGGCCTTGTGGTGGCTGAGCTCGACGGCGGCCCCCGCACGCGCGCCGATCGTCAGCGCCTCGGCCACAGCCTCGATCGAGCCGTCACCCTCGCTGCGGATGTGCGAGGCGTAGAACCGGCCCCGCGCCGCCGCCACCCGCGCCAGTGCGACGATCTCGTCGGTGCCTGCGTGCGACCCCGGCGCGTACACCAGGCCGGTCGACAACCCGCACGCGCCGGCGCGCAGCGCGGTGTCAACATGCGCACGCATCCGGTCGAGCTCGTCGCGCGTCGGCTCACGCGCCTCGAAGCCCATTACCGCGACCCGCACCGACCCATGCCCCACGAGCTGGACCAGGTTGCAGGCCAGGGGCTGCGCGTCGACCTCGGCGAGGTAGCCCTCGGCGTCGTGCCAGTCCCACGAGAGGCCGGCGTCGATGAACGCCGACAGGTCCCGCAGGTCGCCCCTGTGGTCGTCGGCCACGGGGAACGGCGAGAACCCGCAGTTGCCGGCGACCAGCGTCGTGACGCCCTGCCGCACCATCGACGCCGCGCGGGGATATCGCGGCAGGGTGAAGTCGACATGGGTGTGCAGGTCGATGAACCCCGGTGTGAGGACCAGCCCGTCGAGATCGATCGTGCGGGCCGCCGGTGCGCCGGCCTCGTCGCCGACCGCGACGACCCGGCCGTCACGGACCGCGACGTCGGCGCGCCTGCGCGGCGCGCCCGCCCCGTCGACCACCACCGCGCCGGTCAGTCGCAGCTCGTTCATGTGCGTCGCCCTTCGTCTGTGCTCCACCGCACCGACACCGCCTGTGGTACCCAGCGCCGCGGACTGCCCGCACCGCAGGGCTACCCGCCCCGTAGCGACCCGCCGGCTTCGGCGCGCGTTGGGGAGTCAACCGTACGCGTTGGGGAGTCGACCGGCGCGATGCGTACAGCGCACTCCCCCAAACGCCGCCCACCGGCCAACGGGCAGGGCTACCGGTCGCACCGCGCGCTGTCTACGATGCGATCTGTGCTGGCCGTCGAGAACCTCGAGGTCGTCTATGACGACGTGATCCTCGTGCTGCGAGGCGTCAGCGTCGAGGTGCCCGAAGGCGGGATCGTCGCGCTGCTCGGGTCCAACGGCGCAGGCAAGACCACGCTGCTGCGCGCGATCAGCGGGCTGCTCGACATCCACGAGGGCGAGATCACGAAGGGGCACAATCACCCTCGACGGCGAACCGCTGAACGGTCGGCGTCCGGCTGACGTCGTCAAGGCGGGCGTCACCCAGGCGCCCGAGGGTCGGCGGATCTTCGCCGAGTTCACGGTCGAGGAGAACCTGCGCATCGGTGCGCACACGAACCCCGGTGAGCTCGCCGCGAACCTCGAGCGGATCTACGACCTGTTCGGGGTGCTCAAAGAGCGGCGCAAAGCGACCGCCGGCTACCTGTCGGGCGGTGAGCAGCAGATGCTGGCGATGGGGCGGGCGATGATGTCCGCGCCGAGATACCTGCTGCTCGACGAACCAAGCCTCGGGCTGGCGCCGCTGCTGGTCCGCCGGATCCGTGACCTGATCGTCGACATCAACGAAACCGGCACAACGGTCCTGCTGGTCGAGCAGAACGCCAACATGGCGCTGAAGATCGCCGAGCACGGCTACGTCATGGAGAGCGGCAAGATCGTCATGGACAAGCCGGCGGCGCAGCTGCGCGAGGACGAGGACGTCAAGGAGTTCTACCTCGGGGCGAGGCGCCGCATCACATCGCGGAGCGCGGGATGGCGCGCACGTTCCAGAACATCGAACTGTTCGAGAACCTGACCGTCATCCAGAACCTCATGCTGGGCCGCCACCACCACGTCACCTACCGCTGGTGGCACGCGCTGGCGTGGGTCGGGCGCGCGCTGGCCATGGAGCCGCGACTGCTGCTGCTCGACGAGCCGGTGGCGGGCATGAACAACGAGGAGACCGAGGACATGGCCCGGTTCATCCTCGACATCCGCGACGAGCTCGCGATCCCGATGATCCTTGTCGAGCACGACATGGGCGTGGTCATGGACCTCGCCGATCGCATCCTCGTGGTCGACTTCGGGCAGCCGATCACCACGGGCCCACCCGAGGAGGTGCAGTCCCACCCCGACGTGATCAGCGCGTATCTCGGGGAGGACCACGCGGTGGCCACGCCCGGCGAGGACGACGCCGAGGAGGCGCTGACGTGAGTACTCCTGTTGGGGCCTCGTCCGCGGCGTGTGCCCGGATCGTCGACCGACCCACCACGGCCGAGGCCACCAACACCCGCGGGCAGGTGGCGGCAGCGGTAGGCACACATCATGACGACGACCGTCGAGCGACCCGCCGAGACGACGACCGCCACGATCGCCAGCCGCGTGCGTGACCGGGCGCAGACCAGCGCCGACCGGGTCGCACTGCGCGAGAAGGAGTTCGGGATCTGGCAGCAGATCACGTGGGCGGAGTACTGGGACACCACGCGCACGGTCGCACACGCGCTGCTCGCGCTCGGCGTCGACGTTGGCGACCGGGTGGCGATCCACTCCGAGAACCGGCCCGAGTGGCTGTACAGCGACATCGCGATCGTCGCGATCCGCGCGATGACAATGGGGATGTACCCGCCCAATCCGGCACCGGAGGTGCAGTACCTGCTGGAGAACTCCGGGTCGAAGATTCTGATCGCCGAGGACCAGGAGCAGATCGACAAAGCGCTCGAGGTGGCCGACACCCTGCCCGACCTGGAACGCATCGTCTACATCGAGCCCCGCGGCGTGCGCCACTACGACGATGACCGGCTGCTGTCGTGGAGTGACTTCCTCGCCCTGGGACGCGAGCACCGCGAGAGCGAGCCGCACGCGGTCGAACGGCGGATGTCGGAGGCGCAACCCGACGACATCGCAACGCTGATCTACACGTCGGGCACGACCGGGCCGCCCAAGGGCGCGATGCTGTCGGTCGCCAACATCGAGTTCGCGATCGGCAAGCTCGTCGACGAGGGCGGCTTCTACGACCCCCCTCCGACCGACGAGGATGTGACGCTGTCGTACCTGCCGCTGTGTCACGTGGCCGAGCGCATCGCGACCGTCTGGCTCAACGCAGCCGCCGGCACGCTGGTGCACTTCGCCGAGTCGATCGAGACCGTCCAGCAGAACCTGCACGAGGTGCAGCCGACACGCTTCTTCGCGGTCCCCCGGATCTGGGAGAAGATCCACGCGGGCGTCGAGATCAGGATGGCGTCGGCGGGTCGCATCAAGCGCGCGAACTACCGGCTGTGGAGCCGCGTGGCCGAGCACATCGGCGATGCGCTGGCCGCCAACGGCGGGTCACACACGACGAAGACAAAGCTGCTGTACACCCTGGGGTACCCGTTCCTGTTCCGCGCCCTGCAGGACCGCATCGGCCTGCGCAAGGTCGTGTCCGCCGGGTCGGGCGCGGCCCCGATCGTCGGTCAGGCGGCCGCCCAGGGCTATGAGGGGCAGTACGTGGGCACGAGCCCGACGTGGAACCCCGGGCTGATCGAGACCCCCGCGTTCGAGGCGCTGCAGGCGCAGTACCACCAGTCGCGTCCTTGGGACACCTACGAGGAGGGCGAGGGCACCGGCTTCGATGCGCTGCGCGAGGCGTTCGGCGAGGAGGGCGACGACGGGCTGCTGCTCGGGTGGATCGGCCAGTACCCGTTGAAATCGGCGATCGAGAAGGCCATCGAGGGCGGCGACATCACGCGGGAGAGCATCGCGGAGACCGCCACGACCCAGGAGAGCGTCGACTTCGAGGGCATGCTGCCCAAGGACGCGGGCAACTTCGCGGCCGGCGAGGCTTACCCGCGGTCGACCATCATCGCCGAGCCCGACGCGGAGACGTCGACCGGCGTCAGCAGCATCACGGACTTCATCACCAGTGACGTCGCCGAGAGCTTCGACTTCGGCGGCGAGCCCTGCTGGCAGCAGCTGTAACGACGGCCGGGGTCCCCTACCGCCGTCCACGGCGACGGCAGCGCCCTTGATCACCGCGGATGCCGTGGAGGGCTACGTCGGCGCGGCGCCGCTGATGTAGTCCTGCATGCTCTCGGCCTGGGTGGTGAGGTCGTCGATGCGTGACTTGACGACGTCGCCGATCGACACCAGTCCGATCAGCCGGTCTTCCTCCACGACGGGCAGGTGGCGCATCCGGTAGGTCGTCATGGTCTGCATGACGTCGTCGGCGGTCGCCTCCCCCGTGCAGGTGTGCACGTCAGCCGTCATCGCCGCGGCGACGGTCGTGGTGAGCGCGTCGCCACCGTCGATCGCGAGGCACCGGACGATGTCGCGCTCGCTGATGATCCCCTCGACCCGCTCGCCGTCAGCTGACACGACCAGCGCGCCGATGCCGTGCTCGGCCAGCACGCGCAGGGCATCGATCAGGGTGGCGTGACGGCCGATGGTGACGACATCGGACCCCTTGCGACCAAGGATGACGGACACGCGGACACTCATGGTTCTGGCCTCGATCTCGGCCGACGGCAGGTGGCCACCACATCATTGCGCGCCTTCGACGATGGCGAAAGTCCCGAGTCACCCAGCGCACACCCACTGCTGTGTCGTCCAGCACCCACCGATGGGCTCAATCCGACACCCCACCGCCACCAACCACTACCGTGGCAGATAGCACCCACCGACGGGCCTCACCCGACACACGGCCCTGACCCGACGCCTGCAGGCCCGCGAGCGTCGTCGCCGCCGTCATGCGCCCGTGTCGAGCGCGGGGGTCGGGCGGTGCGGTGCGTGGTCGCGCGGGTAGACCATGACGGTCCGCTCGAACGTGATCACCGGTGTCCCCTGCTGGTTGTACCCGGTGGTCTCGACCGTGACGATGCCAACGCCCGGCCGCGACGAGGAGGGGCGGGCCGCCACGACCTGGGACTGGGAATAGATGGTGTCGCCCTCGAACACCGGCGCCGGGAGACGCACCTTGTCCCACCCGAGGTTGGCCATTGCGTTCTGCGAGACGTCCGTGACGCTCTGACTGGTGACGAGCGCGATCGTGAAGGTCGAGTCGACCAGCGGCCGCCCGAACTCGGTCTGGGCGGCGTAGTGGTGGTCGAAGTGGATCGGGTTCGTGTTCTGCGTCAGCAGCGTGAACCACGCGTTGTCGGTCGCCGTGACCGTTCGCCCCGAGCGGGTGCCGGTACACGTCGCCGACGACGAAATCCTCGAAGTACCGGCCCTGCCAGCCGTCGTGCACCGTCACGACCACCACCTCCTGCGCGCCAGATGCAGAGCGTAGACTTCGCGGAGGCTGGTGCGCCACCACCGCGGCGACGGTGTACCCCGACGTGGCACCGACCGCGGGTCGTGACGACGCACTGCCGCCACCTACGTCGACCGATGGTCGCGCGGAGTCGGGACTAGGCGGAACCCGCGCTCACTTGGCGGTGAACGCACGATGCGATCGTCGTCTGGTCCGGGGGCGCCTCGCCCATCGCGGTTGCTGGTGAGCACCCACACCGAGCCGTCTGGCGCCGAGACGGCGGTCCGCAGCCGTCCGAACTCCCCGTCGAGCAGGCTGGAGGCGTCCCTGTCGTCGAGGTCGATACGCCACAACTGCCGTCCTCGCAACGAGGCGACGATCAGATCGCCGGCCCACTGGGTGACGAGCGGGTCGATGGGCAGCGCCATGCCGCTCCATGACGCCGCCGGCGGCTGACGCACGATCAGCGGGTCGATGAGACCGGATCAACCGGAGCGACCCGTGACGATGGGCCAGCCATAGCTGCCACCCGCTTCGACGCGGTTGATCTCGTCGTCGCGGTCGGGGCCGAACTCGCTGGCCCACATCCGTCCGTCAGCATCCCAGGCCAACCCTTGGACGTTGCGGTGACCCAGCGACCACACCGGTGATCCGTCAAATGGGTTGTCATCCGGCACGTCGCCGTCCGGAGTGACGCGGAGGATCTTGCCGCCCAGCGACCCGCGGTCCTGTGCGAGAGCCGCGTTGCCGGCGTCACCGGTGCCGGCGTGCAGCATCCGATCGGGACCGAACGCGATGCGACCACCGTTGTGGATCGTCGCACTCGGGATGCCCGTCACCACCGGTTCCGGCGGCTCACCGGGTCGGAAGCGCACGATGCGGTTGTCCTGCGGCGTGGTGAGGTACGCCTACAGCCGTCCGTCGTCGGCGTAGTCGGGCGAGGACCGCCAGCCCCATCAACCCGCCCTCACCGGCGACGGCCCACGTGGCTTCCAGGTCGGCCGCCACGACGTCGGTGGTGATGTCGACCGGACCCCCGGCCTGCGGGTCGGTCGCTGCTTCCGACGCCGGCGCACTGGATGACGTCGGCGGGGTGACGATGCCGGACGGCCCCGCGCGCGCCAACGGGGATGCCGCTCGGCTCATCGGTCCGTGCCTGCTCGCCCCCGGTGCAGCCGGCAAGCGCGAGCAACAGGGCGGCCAGGCATACCATTGCGCGCGGATGGACGGTCACCACCTCCACCATGCCAGCGACGCGGTCCCCCGTGGGTGCACAGGGCCCTCACCTCCAAGCAGCCACACCGACACTGGTGCCGCGATTCGACGTCGAACGCGTACGCTGCGGTGGTGCAGCTGTCGGCGTGGAACCGGCCGCTTCGCCCCGCGACCAGCCGAGGGGTTGGCGCACCGCATACGTACGCGACCCCGACGGTCACTTGATCGAGCTCGTCCATGCCCGTAACTCGAGTGGGGCTTAGAGCTGGCGCGAGCTCTTGGACCGGCTGAACGCCGCCGGACGGCATATGACGGACACATGGCGGTGTCGAATCGTGGTCGCTGAGGAACGACCCCACACGGCCGGCGATCAACGAGGAGGCCGCGCATCGCACCGCGTGGTCGGCCGTGAAGCACCAGTTCGAGAAGGTCGGCGACCACTGGGAGCCCAAGGACGAGTGGGGTCCATCCGACGAGCGCGCCGGCGATCCCGACGCGCAACGATCCTGACTCCGAGACGGCCGGCGGGGTGGACGTACGCGGCCACACCAGGGACGAGTTGTACGAGCGGGCCAGAAAACTCCACGTCTCAGGTCGGTCGGACATGGACAAGAGCTCGGTCAGGCAATCGCCCGTACACAGGACTAGACGGACTCTACGAGCCGACCCGTGCCAGGCGACCGTCCTCGAAGTGCCAGATCGCACCGGCCTGGGGGGTGCCGCCCACGGCGATCACCATGCCGTTGACGCTGGTCACGTCGTGGATCTCGTGCTGTGGCTGCAGCTCGCCGCCGGTGACGTCGACCCGCTCCCACCGGGATCCGTCGACCGACGTCCACGCCTGCACGGCGAGGTCGGCCAGCCCCCGACCAAGTGCGACGAACCCCTTGTCGGTGGCGGCGACACCGTCGATCGTCGCACCGTCGAACGGTCCGGCGACCGACACGAACGCGTCCCCGTCCGACGACGTCCACACCGCCCCACCGGTGACGTCGAAGCCGACGACCACGATGGTTTCGCCGGCGACGGCGACATCCGTCAGCGTGCCCTCGGCCAGCGCGAGGTCGTCGGCGAGCACCTCGAACGAAGCGCCGTTCTCGGAGATCCAGACCATGCCCTCGTACGCCTCGCCGCCCTCGGGATCGACACGGTCGCCAACCGCGATCCAGCGGTCGCCGGATGCGGCGACGCCGCCGACGCGACCGTCGACGCCGGTGTCCGCCGGCTGCCAGGCGTCGAGGTCGCCGGTCACCCAGGCCTGCGACGGCCCGGCACCGTCACCGCCGAACGCCACGCCCGACGACCCGTCGTGGGCGACCGCGTCGAGGCGCGGGACACCGGCCTCAGAACCGATCTCGAGTGACCGCCATGTGCCGTCGTCGTTCGGTGACCACGCTGCCGGATCGGCGTTGTCGCCACCACCGGCGCCGGCAACGACCACGTGCTCGTCGGCGACCGCGACGGCTCGAAGCTCGCCGTCGGGAGCTGGTGGCAGCCGCAGTCCCACCGCAGTGCCGGCGGCGACGGCGGGGCCAGGCGTCTGCACCGCGTCGACGGCGCGGTCCACCGGCGGCGTCGCGGCCGCGCCGCCTGAAGCGTCGGGAGCCACGCCGCATCCGGCGAGCAGCACGGCGCACAGCGCGACCGCCGCACGGCCCGCCCACCGGTCGGGTCTCCATCGCTGGCTCACGTCAGGCCCTCCGATCGGCGGTCACAGTCCCTTGTTGCGCAGCGCACGCAGCGCCAGCCGCCAGAGGAACGCACGGTACAGCCGGGCATCGCTCGACACGCGATGGGCGATGCCGACCCGGTCCTTCATCGTGGCGAAGGCGCGGCGGGTCTTCGGCCCGTACACACCGTCGACCGCGAGGCGAGCGTTGATCATCACATTGGCGGCCGCCTGGATGAACACGGTGTCCGACCGGTAGCCGGCGTTGAACACCAGCGCCCCACCGCCATCGTCGAGATGCAGGTGGTCACGGTGCGCCGCGTTGTACCAGCCGTCGAGCACGTACTTGAACCGCCGGCGTGCCAGCGCGTCGACACCGATGTAGCGCCGGATCACCGCTCTCCTGGCGTGCCCGTGGTGACCACGGATCGGCGCGCACGTGCGGCCCTGCCAGCGCACGAGGTCGAGATCGAAGGCGCGCCCGAGGCCGTGGAGCTTGGGCTTGTTGACGTAGGCGCCCGCGGTGGCGATGTAACGCACGGCACCGTACGACGGCGGCGCCGCCCGGCCGAGGTCGTGGGCGAAGGCATCGAGCTTGTCCTCGAACGCGGCCGTCGACCTGGCGTAGTAGGTCCGCACCCGAACGTCGCTGCGCAGGTACCGCAACGGCACGCCGCCGATCGTGCGGTAGGCGCGCTCAGTGGCCGCCACCGTTGATCCCTCCCTCGATGACCGGCGCCGCGCCCCGGGTGCCGACCACCACGACGTCGTCGTCGATGACGGCGAGATCGGTCACGGTCACGGCGGCGGCGCGCAGTCGGCTGGCATGCACGCGAGGACGCAGCCGGCGCCACGTCCGGCACCCGTCGGACGAGGCGTAGTAGCGGATGGCGTGATCGGCCAGGCGCGTCGCGACGACGTGCACGTCACGACCGTGCACACCGAGGCCCTGCAGCGTCATGCCGGCGAACTGCCGTCTGCTGGGGGCCAGCAACGACCAGCGCAGCCCGTCACTGGATGACCAGACCGCGCCACCGGCCATGTCGCTGCTCGTGGCGAACCAACCCCGACCGGCCGCCGCCACGCCGGTGAACGAGCCCTCCGGCAGGCCCGCGGACGATGTGAGCTCGCCCGGCCGCCACGTGCGTCCGTCGTGCGACCTGAGGATCAGCCCGCCGTCGCCCTGGACGCCGTCGACGTCGAGCGTGCTGCCGACCGCGACGAGCATGCTGCCGTCGCATGAGACCGCGATCAGCTGAGCATGCGCCGCGGTCGTGTCCTCCACCGTGGCGGGTGTCCAGGTCGCCCTGTCGTCCGTCCACCACACCGTCGGACGGCGGTGCGTCGCGACGAACGTGACGTCGCCCTGCGCGCCGTCGCCGGCGCGACCGCCGAGCACCCGTGCGGCCCGACGCTGCAGCACCGAGCCGACCGCGATGTAGCGGGCACCGTGCGCGGCGACCCCCCACACTTCGGCGTCACCGTCCGCTGGCGACGGCAGACGGTGCGTCTGCCATCGGCGACCGTCGCGGCTGTGCCAGCTGACGGGATCGCCGGCTCCGGTCATGCCCACCACCATCACGCCGGATCGTCCGTCGCAGAGTCCACGGGGTTGGGCGTTGCCGGGCAGGCGCGTCGCGGTGTGCGCGACCGCCGGTGCGTCGGCGGCGGGCGTCGGCGCGGTGGGAACGGCGCCTGCTTTCCCGCCCGCACGCGCAGGGGTCAGCCGGCCAGGCGTGCCGGGTGCGCGGAGCAGCAGCAGCCCGGCGACGCCGTACGTCGCGCGCGTCAGGGCGTCACGCCGCGTCACCGGCCGCCCGAGGGCCGTGCCGCGATCGTTGCCGCTGTGGTCCACACCCACCTCTTCCCCGTCGTTCACCGCCGGCGGACCGCCACCGGCCCACCGTCATTCGCTGATCACCGCCCCAGGCAGCTGTGGCGACACGCTGTTAGACGGCCGGACAACGGTCGACGCAATGTGTCGGCGTCCATGTAAGAAATACGTCATCTCACACGGGGCCGCCGACCCCGGATCCCGATCGCCGGGGGCGGGGCATCGAAGCCTGTCGGGTGCCGTGGACGCCCCGCCGCGCGCTGCACGATCACACAGCGCGCCTGGCGCATGTGTCACGACCTTGCCGGAAACTGCCCAACGGCCGCGACATGGGACCTTGACGGTCGACCTGTGCGGTGGTGCCGCGCACCGGGCTACCACCGTGCAGATACTCCACGAGGTCGGCGCATCTACAAGGAGTGACGCGGTGGGACTGATCGGCGCAGATACGGAAGGTGACCTGCAGAAGATCGAGCGGGATGCCGCGCGACTGCACGCGGCCGGGCTGCTCAATGCCGAGGGGTTGAGCCATCGGATGGCCGTCGTCGCGGGCATCCGACGGGTACGCGACAGCGGGCGCGAGGACCTGGCGTGGCAACTACTGCAGGCGTGGCTCGACCGTCACGAGGCCCAGACCCCGTGACCGTCGACGACAGGTCAGAGGGGGTACGGTCCCAGACGCGCCCAGGCGACGATGGCCGCGAGCACCATCAGTGCGGCGTTGACCGGCACCATGTGCCGCTCGCCACGGCGCAGGTGCAGCGCCGCGGCCCCGACCATCAGGACCAGCAGACCGAGGGCGGCCGCCGGCGTGAGCGCCGGCGCGATCCCGGCCAGGGCCGGCAACAGCAACGCGACAGCCGCGAGCACCTCCAACGCGCCGATCAGCTTGAGCGTGAGGTCGGTGACGTCCTCCGCGAACGGCATCCGTTCCGTCAGCGCAGCTCTGGACTGCGCCAGCTTGGTGCCGCCCGCCGCGAGGAACGCCAGCGCGAGGACGATCTGCAGAGTCCATATCACGACGTTCACCGAAGGCCTCCGGTCACACCGGTGGCGCCGGACGACCCGCGGAACGTCCACTCCGCAGCGATCATCCAGACGTCGAGCGTCTCCGCGACGCTACCCCACCACGAACAGCACCGCATTAGGGCGGCGGCGACCATCGCCTGACCCGTCAGACCCGGCGCCTTGTTCCATCGCCAGCATCGTCGCCGCGATCGCGCCGGACCGGCGAGCAGTGGTGTGCCCAGCGGTACGAACGCGACGTAGCCCGCGTCGGCGGCCCGTGCCAGATCGCCCGCCGGGCGCAGCAGGTCGAGCGCGATGAGTGCGAGCAGTAGCCCACCCGACACCTGCAGCGCTGGAAGCCCGATGAACGCCTCGAACGCCTCGCGGAGGTCAGACACCGCGCAGCCAGCCGCGTTCAGGCGACCCGACCGGCGCCACCGTCGTCGTCGACGACATCGGCGCCGGCCCGCTGCCACGCCTGCATCCCGCCGTCGAGGTTGATGGCATCGTGGCCGAGCTGGCGCAGATACCGCGTCGCCTGCGCCGACCGGCTTCCCGACCGGCAGACCGCGACGATGCGCCGATCGGTCGGCACTTCGCTCACGCGTTCCTGCAGCTGGCCCAGTGGGATGTGGATCGCGTCCTGCGCATGGCCGGCACGCCACTCGTCATCGCGACGGACATCGAGCAGCAGCGCGCCGTCGGACAGCAGCGTCTGTGCCTCGGCGACATCGGCGGTGGGGACACGCTTGAACACGAGCAGGCCCTCCGGTGGATCGGCGACCAACACACCGTACAGCGCGTCATCACGCCAGCGTCGCTCCGGGCTGCGCGCTCAGCGCGCAGCCGCGGTGATCTGCGTCGTCAACCACGACGGGGTGAGCCACTGCAGCGTGCACCAGGCGGGATCGAGCGCGTCCCATCCGGGGCCGACCTGCATGCTCGCCAGCGCCGCCGTCGTCAGCTGTGCGCGGGCGCCGGTCAGCAGACCCACCACACCGGAACACCACGGCTCATGGCCGACGACCAGCACGCTGCGGTGGTCGGCGCCGTGCGCAGCCAGGGCGGCCAGCACCTCGGTCGGGTCGCCGCCGTACAACGCGTCCAGTGGACGGATCGCCGGGTGCCAATCCCCGGTCTCCATGGCCGCCTCCACCGTCTGCCGGGCGCGGCGCGCAGTCGACAGCAGCACCAGGTCGGGCACGCCGGTGAGTGCGACGACACGTCCGGCAGCGCGCGCCGCAGCGACGCCGTCGACCGTCAGCGCGCGATCGTGGTCCCGAGCGGCGAACGGCTGCGCCTGCGCGTGGCGCAGCACCAGCAGGGTGGGCATCGCCGTACCGTAGCGTCCGCACCTACACGGTCAGACATGGCCGCGACGCCCGGGCGGCAGGCACGCCGCAGGATCCGGTCGCCGAACTCCTCCAGTTACAGCACCTCGTCGGCGACCGCCCGACGCAACCGCGCTTCGGCCCCGTCCCGCTCGTCGGTCGTGATCAGGAAGTCGCCATGGGTGGAACCGCCAACCGTCCGCGGGGACGTCTCCGGCGGCGGCGTGATCTCCGACGTGGACGGTGCGTCGCGGCTGGTGGCGGCTCCGGCCGTCTCACGCTCGTCCCGACCGGTCTCCCGCTCGGGTTCGGGTGCTGCTGCGGAGGCGCCACCGCTCATGTGCCGATCATAGGCCTGCCGCTGGCCGGCTTCGAGGCATCGTCTAGCGCGCGGTCCAGCCGCCGTCGACCACCAGCGAGCTGCCGTTCATGAACGACGCCGCGGGCGCGCACAGGAACGCGGCGAGCTCGCCCACCTCCTCCGGTTCGATCAGCCGCTTGATCGCCGGCTCGGTCAGCATGATCTCCTCGACCACGCGGTCCTCGCTGATGCCGTGGCGTTCGGCCTGGTCAGCGATCTGGTTCTCGACGAGCGGGGTGCGAACGTACGCCGGGCAGATGCAGTTGGAGGTGACGCCCCGGTCGCCACCTTCGAGCGCGAGCACCTTCGACAACCCCTCGAGTCCGTGCTTGGCCGACACGTACGCCGACTTGAACGGTGACGCGCGCAACCCGTGCGCGGACGAGATGTTGACGATCCGCCCCCACTGCTGCCCATACATGTGCGGCAGCACGTGTCGGGCGAGCCGGAATGGCGCCTCGACCATCAGCGTCCAGATCGTGTGGAACATCCCCGGCGGGAACTCCTCCACCGGCGCGACGTGCTGGATCCCCGCGTTGTTGACCAGGATGTCGATGTCGGCCGGCAGCTCGTCGATGCCGCCGGGGTCGGTGAGGTCGACCACTGCGGCGTCGCCGTCGATGCTGTCGGCCACCGTGCCGGCGCCGTCCTTGTCGATGTCGACGACGGTGACGTGGGCACCGGTCGCAGCGAGCCGTTGCGCGCAAGCGCGGCCGATCCCGCTGGCACCGCCGGTCACGAGGGCCCGTCTGCCCGCCAGGTCGATCTGCAGCCTCGGGATGTCCACCGTCGCCTCCTCCGGGTCGCGTCATCGCTGTCGTTCCCGTCCCGGTGCGGTCTGACGCTCGCGATCGTCATGTCCGAAACCCGCCAGCGTCATCGTCGCCCTGTGCGATCATGCGGGCATGACCGCAGACAGCGCAGCGACAGGTCACATGAACATGACCGCAGACAGCGCAGCGGTCGGTCTCGGAACATGACCGCCGTCACCGACCGGACGCTCGACTTCGATCGCTGCTATCGGGCGCTGGGGAGCCGCGACGCGCGGTTCGACGGCTGGTTCGTGGTGGCCGTACGTTCCACCGGCATCTACTGCCGGCCCAGCTGTCCCGCGATCGTCCCGCGCCGCGAGAACGTGCAGTTCCTGCGCACCGCGGCCGCCGCGCAGCGCAGCGGGTTCCGAGCGTGCAAGCGCTGTCGACCGGACGCATCCCCTGGATCGCCGGAGTGGAGCAGCCGCGCGGACGTGGTCGGTCGCGCAATGCGGCTGATCGCCGATGGCGCGCTCGACCGCGACGACGTCGACGGCCTCGCACGCCGGCTCGGCTACAGCCGCCGACAGCTGCAGCGTCACCTGGTCGCCGTGCTGGGTGCCGGCCCGCTGGCACTGGCGCGGGCGCAGCGGGCGCAGACGGCACGGCTGCTGATCGAGTCGACCGACCTGCCGCTGGGACAGGTCGGGTTCGCTGCGGGCTTCGGAAGTACACGGCAGTTCAACGCGACGGTCCGTGAGGTGTTCGCGTGCACGCCAGGCGAGTTGCGTGCGCGTGCCCGGGGGGTCCCCGCGGCGTCGCCGGGCGGGCTGACGGTGCGGCTGCCCGCGCGCCAGCCGTTCGACGGAACTGCGCTGCTCGAGTTCCTCGGCGCCCGTGCACTCCCCGGTGTCGAGCACTACGCCGACGGTGTGTTTCGTCGCACGCTGCGGCTGCCTCACGGCACCGGTGTGGTGGCGCTCGAGGCCGTCACGGGCGGCCTGCGGTGCCGACTGCGACTGGAGGACCTGCGCGATCTGGCGCCCGCCATCGGGCGGTGCCGGCGGCTGGGCGACCTCGACGCCGACGCGCCGGGGATCGCCGAGGCGTTGACGCCCGATCCGGTCGTCGGGGCGCTGGTGGCCGACACGCCGGGGCGGCGTGTTCCGGGAGCGGTCGACGGTGCGGAGCTCGCCGTGCGCGCGGTTCTCGGCCAGCAGGTCACGGTCGCGGCGGGGACCGCGCTCAGCGGCACGCTGGCCGCGGCGGTCGCCGAGACCACCGTGGTGGCCGATCCACATGTGTCGCTGCTGTTCCCGACGCCCGCGGCGGTGCGGTCGGCAGCGGAGGTGCTGCGCATGCCGGAGCGTCGCCGCGCCACGGTGCGGCGCCTCGCGGAGGCGCTGGAACGCGGCGAGCCGCTGCTCGACGGCGGCGGCGATCCCCGCGGCGCCGTCGACGCGGTCCGCGCGATCGACGGGATCGGACCGTGGACCGCCGGCTACATCGCGATGCGGGCGCTCGCCGACCCGGATGCCTACCCGACGGGTGACGCCGCGGTCAGGCGCGCACTGACGGCACGAGGAATCGACGGCGCGCCCGCGCAGGCGGCCGCGGCCGAACGCTGGCGACCATGGCGCGCCTACGCGGTCATGCAGCTGTGGGCGGACCCGACACGAGGAGCCGAACGACCATGACCTACTGGACCACCACCGAGACGCCGGCTGGCCCGTTCACGTTCATCGCCGATGACGACGCCGTGCTGGCCAGCGGCTGGACCGACGACGTCGACAGCCTGCTCGTCCGCATCGCCGATGATGTCCGGCCAGATGACGTCGCCGAGCGGGCCGGGTCGTCGGCGATCGTCGACGCCGTGGCGGCCTACCACGAGGGCGACCTCGAGGCGCCGGCGGCGATCGCGGTCCGCCAGGCATCGGGCCCGTTCATCACGGCGGCCTGGGCGGCGCTGCGCAAGGTCGCGCCGGGCGAGGTGATCACCTACTCCGACCTCGCGGCACGGGCAGGTCGCCCGGCGGCCGTTCGCGCCGCCGCGAGCGCCTGCGCCCGCAACCCCAGCGCCCTGTTCGTGCCGTGCCACCGGGTGGCACGCCGCGACGACGGACTCGGCGGGTTCGCATGGGGGCTCGACGTCAAGCACTGGCTGCTCGACCACGAGCGACACAACGGCTGAGCGCGCGACCTGCAGAGAGCGACCCAACGCCCCAGATCGCACGGTCAGGCGGTCAGGCGGTCAGCGCTGCGCTGCACGTTACTGCGCGACGGTGGACGGGTAGCTGGAGGCCATGTCTTCCTCACGAGTCGTCGTCATCACCGGAGCCAGCGCCGGCGTCGGCCGCGCCACCGCCATCGCGTTCGCCCGCACCGGCGCCAGCGTCGGGCTGCTCGCCCGCGGCCAGGCCGGGCTCGACGGCGCGGCCCGGGACGTCGAGACCTACGGCGGCCGTGCGCTGGCCATCCCAACCGACGTTGCGGACGCCGAGCAGGTCGACGACGCCGCCGCCCGGATCGAGGAGGCCTTCGGTCCTATCGACGTGTGGGTCAACAACGCGATGGCGTCGGTGTTCGCCCGGGTGCAGGACGTGTCGGCCGACGAGTTCAAGCGCGTCACCGAGGTCACCTACCTGGGGTCGGTCAACGGCACGCTCGCCGCGCTGCGCAGCATGGTGCCCCGCGATGCGGGCACGATCGTGCAGGTCGGCTCCGCGCTGGCGTGGCGCGGGATCCCGCTGCAGGCGGCCTACTGCGGCTCGAAGCACGCGCTGCAGGGGTTCGTCGACTCGCTGCGCAGCGAGCTGCTCGCCGACGACCGCAGCATCCGGCTGTCCCAGGTTGACCTGCCGGCGATGAACACGCCACAGTTCGGCTGGGTGCGCACACGGCTGCCCAACCACCCGCAGCCGGTGCCCCCGATCTACGCGCCCGAGGTGGCTGCCGACGCGATCGTGTGGGCGTCCGAGCACGCACCGCGCACCCTGAACGTCGGCTACCCGACGCTGCTCACCAAGCTGGGCAACAAGGTCTCCCCCGCCCTGCTCGACTGGTACCTGTCGCGCGACGGCATCAGCTCCCAGCAGACCGACCAGCCGATCGACGCGGACAGCTGGCAGGACAACCTCGACAAGCCGGTCGATGCGGACACCGACCACGGTCCGCACGGAATCTTCGGTGACCGCAGCCGCGCGAGCAGTCCCCTGCTGTGGCTCGCCAAGCGCAAACCACAGGTCGTAGGCACCCTCGGCGGGCTCGCCGGCCTCGCCGGGCTGCTGTCGGTGACGCGAAAGCGCCGATGAGCGGTCTGTTGTCGGGCGGCAACACCGACGAGCTCGTCCCACCGGGCTGGGTCAAGAACCCGTCGGCGTGGGGTGAGCGTCTGCCGATCGTCGGCCTGGCGTTGGTGGGCCTGGCGATCGCAACCTATCTCTCGCTGTTCCAGTACGAAGTGATCGACACGGTCTGGGAGCCGTTCTTCGGCGACGGCAGCCGCACGGTGCTGACCTCGCGGTTGTCGAACGTGCTGCCGGTCAAGGACGCCGCCCTCGGCGCCCTCGGTTACCTGCTCGATGCCGTCACCGGCGTCATAGGTGGCACCAAGCGATGGCGGACCATGCCGTGGATCGTCATCATCTTCGGGATCTTCGTCGGCCCGCTCGGGGCCGTCAGCGTGCTGCTGGTGGTCGCCCAGCCGGTGGTGTACGGCTCGTTCTGCACGCTGTGCCTGACGTCGGCGGTCATCTCACTGGCGATGATCCCGCCGGCGGTCGACGAGGTGCTGGCCAGCTTCCAGGACCTGCGCCGCATGCGCCAGAGCGGCGGCAACTGGTGGCGCTACTTCTGGGGCCTCGACTCGACGCCCGAGGCCGCCGGTGCCGACACCAGTGTGCGGATGGGGACCTGATGCGTCCGCCGTCAGGCGGCCTCTGGGCCGTTACGAGCCGAGCGAAGCGAGGCGAATAGGATCATGTGGTTCCAGATCGCCTCCACGGTGCTCGGGGTGTGGCTGATGTTCGCCCCAGCCGCCCTCGACCACGTCGACACGACGCTGGCCGACTTCGACCGCACCATCGGCCCGCTCGTGGCGTCGGTGTCGTTCGTCGCCGCCGCGCAGATCAGCCGGAGCCTGCGCTGGCTCAACCTGGGATTCGCGGCAGTGCTGGTCGTGGCGCCCTGGTTCCTCGACGCGCCCACCGTCTCGCAGGCGAACAGCTGCGTCGTCGCGCTGCTCGTGCTGGCGTTGACGCCGTGGGGCTCCCCCGATCAGACACGGTACGGCAACGGCTGGACGACCCTGTGGCGGACCGAAGACCTGCCGGAGTGGAACGCGCCCCGCGCCAGCGAGGACGCCGCCTGACGCGCGTCAGATCAGCTGCACCGGGTCGTCGGTGCGCAGGGCCCGGATCCACCGGTAGCCCGAGCCGGCGATCGTGAACGACGTAGAGTCCTCGAGCGGTTCGTAGTCACCGTCGGAGAAGACGTCGGCCAGCGACGTGTAGTCGGCGACCTGCGGGATGGAGACGTCGCGCTCGGACGTGGCGAGGTTGTGCACGGTGAACATCGTGCGCTGCTCCCACTCGATCCGGGTGACGAACAGCGCAGGGTCGCCCGCATCGAGCACCTCGCAGTGTCCCCAGCCGAGCTCGGGGCACTCTTTGCGCAGCCGCAGCGCGCGCTCCATCCAGTTGAGCAGCGATCGGCGGTCACGTCGCTGGTCCATGACGTTGACCTGCGCAGGCGCGAAGTCAGGGTCCTTCACCATCGGCCGCACGAGGTCATCGGACGACGCCGTCGAGAAGCCACCGTTGTCGGCACCGGACCACTGCATGGGGGTGCGTACCGCCATCCGGCCCTCCAGCGACAGCTCGTCGCCCATGCCGATCTCCTCGCCGTACCACAGCACGGGTGAGCCCGGCAGTGTGAAGAGCAGGCTGTACATCAGGCGCATGCGGTTCTGGTCGCCGTCGAGCATCGGCGGCGTCCGACGCCGGATGCCGCGGTCGAAGATCCGGACGTCCTCGTCCTGCGCGTAGGCGTCCATGATCGCCTTGCGCTCCTCGGCGGGCAGCTTCGACAGGTTGAGCTCGTCGTGGTTGCGGATGAAGTTGAACCACTGGCATTTGTCGGGCGGCGTCGGTGTCTCCTTCAGGTGGCGTGCCAGCGGCTCGGCGTCCTCATGGGCAAGCGCCAGGAACGTCGCACCGGACATGACGAAGTTGAACAGCCCGACCATCTCGTCGCCGGCCTCGCCGAAGAACGCCTCGCGCTCGCCCGGCTCCAGGTTGACCTCGCCGAGCATGATCGCATCGCCGCGCCGACGGTCGAGGTAGCGCCGCATGTCGTGCAACAGTACGTGGGGATCCTCGGGCATCTCCTCCTCGATCGCCGTCTCCTCGATCAGGAACGGCACCGCGTCGACGCGGAACCCCGACACGCCGAGCTGGAGCCAGAAGCCCATGATCCGGTGGATCTCATCGACGACGTCGGGGTTGCCCACATTCAGGTCGGGTTGCTCGGCGTAGAAGCGGTGCAGGTAGTACATCTGCGCCCGCTCGTCCCACTCCCAGTTCGAGTCCTCCGCGTCGGGGAAGATGACGTCCTGTTCCTGATCGGGCTTGTTCTCCAGCCACACGTACCAGTCGCGGTACGGCGAGTCGGGATCACTGCGCGCGGACTCGAACCACGGGTGCTCGTGCGACGTGTGATTCACGACGAGATCGGCGATCACGCGGATCCCCCGATCGCGAGCGGCGTGCACGAACTCGACGAAGTCGCCGAGGGTTCCCAGACGGGGGTCCACGCCGTAGAAGTCGGTGATGTCGTAGCCGTCGTCGCGGTTGGGACTCGGGTAGAACGGCATGAGCCACACACAGGTGACGCCGAGGCCGGCAAGGTAGTCGACGCGTTCGGTCAGGCCCTTGAAGTCGCCGACGCCGTCGCCGTTGCCGTCCATGTAGGTCTCGACGTCGAGGCAGTACACGACCGCGTTCTTCCACCAGACGTCGCTGATCGCCCTGCTCACCATGTCTGTTGTCCTTCGCCTCGACGCTCTGTGTGGACCGGCCGTCGCTAACGCACCGATGCCCGCGACCGCCCCCCGAGATGCGCGAGATCGGTGTGTCGACAGCAGACCACACCCGCGGCCGCGTTGCACGGCGGCGCGCGTCAACGACGGCGGCGTGCGCGGCGTCGGGGGTCGCGGTAGCCGTACGGCAACGGCCGCTGTGGTCGTTCGCCGAGCAACAGGGTGATCAGCACGCCGGCGACGAACCCGCCGACGTGGGCGAGGTACGCGATCTCGGCGCCGGTCTGGCCCGCCACCCGGTCGGCGAACACCTGCAGCAGAAACCACCCGCCGAGCACCAGCACCGCCGGCAACGGCAGGAAGAAGAACGGCGGCACGAACACCCGCACCACCGCCGTGGGGTACATGACGAGGTAGGCGCCGAGCACCCCCGCGATGGCGCCTGACGCCCCGACCAGCGTCGTGGTGCTCGTCGGGTTGGCGACGGCGAACATGACCGTCGCCAGCGTGCCGCACGCCAGGTAGAAGATCAGGAACTGCGGCCGCCCGAACCGGTCCTCCACGTTGTCACCGAACACGAACAGATAGAGCATGTTGCCGAGCAGGTGGGCCCACCCACCGTGGAGGAACATCGCGACGAGGATCGACACCGACACGCTCTTGTCGGGCATGGCCTCCAGACCACAGCGGGGCTCCACGGTCGTGTCGAACTCGTCCTGCGACAGTGGTTGCCGCTCGACGACCTCGTCGGGGATGGCGCCCCAGCGGGCATAGAACGCGCTCTGCTCGCAGACCCCGCCGTCCCACGGCTGCCAGAAGACGAACACGCCGATGTTGAGGGCGATCAGCAGCAGCGTGACTACGCCCCGCCGGCGGGGCGGGTTGAGATCGCCGAGCGGGATGGCCATCACGGTAGTGTGCCGCAGCGCTACGCTACGCGTCGGTTCCCGCCACGCGCCCGTAGCTCAGGGGACAGAGCAAGCGGCTTCTATCCGCAAGGTCGGGGGTTCGAATCCTCCCGGGCGCGCCCGTGGAATGTCCCGATGTCCGCCCCCGGACGCGCCCTTGCGGCGTGTCGGTCCACCTCGTCCGACGCGTGTTCCCGGGACCCCGCCTCTGCTAGGCTGGCGTGCTGCAACACACTCATGGTGATCGTAGCTCAGTTGGTTAGAGCGCCGCGTTGTGGTCGCGGAGGTCGCGGGTTCAATTCCCGTCGGTCACCCTTTAAATGCGATGTCTCCGTGGCCGCACTACACTGCTCGGCTGACGGTCACGACAGTCGCCATATCGCCTCCGTAGCTCAATCTGGCAGAGCACCCGGCTCTTAACCGGCGCGTTGAAGGTTCGAATCCTTCCGGGGGCACATCGATATTCCTCCTCGCCACTTACTCATTGCGGCACGTGGACTGACGGAGTAGGGTGCCCGCTCCTCGAATGCGAACCGCTGCTGATCGTCGTTCACCGGCTGGTGACTCTGTTTCTTCTGCATTCCGAATGGAAGCACTGCTCTGGCCCTTCGAGCCCTCGAATATCCGAAATTAGATGGCAATTGGCGCAAACGACGTCACACTTCTCTATCTCCTGCCGAACGCATCGATGGGATAGGCGGCTGATTAGGGATATA
>JAHWKT010000176.1:0-2482 GCA_019347695.1 Actinomycetota bacterium
GTTGAGTGCCAACGGAGAGTTCGTCCACGTAGCCTACTCCAAGCGCGAGGTCGACGAAGACTGGAGCCAGCCAGGTGCACTCGTGCGGGAGGTCATGGACGACGCCGCACGCGACCGCCTGGTGTCGAACGTCGCCGGCCACCTCAGTGACGGGGTGTCGGACAAGGTGCTCCAGCGGGCCTTCGAGTACTGGCGCAACATCGACAAGGAGACCGGCGACCGCATCGCGAAGGCCGTCAACGGCGGCTGACACTCGCGCGTATGACGGACGCCCACGAGCGCTCGGCCGATGGGTCGAAGCCACATCCGTAGCTGACGGCGTGGGCCGTCACGCGACGTCGACCCGCTGCAAGCGGCTGCGTAGCTTGCGGCGGGCGCGGTGCAGACGGCTCGTGACCGTGCCCACCGGCACCCCGAGCACCTCGGCCGCCTCGTGGTACGACAGTCCATCGATGTCGATCATCGCGACCACGGCTCGATGGGCGGGCGACAACCGTCCCAGCGCGTCTACGAGCGCCGTGTCGGGCACCGCTTCCGCCACCGACTCCGCCGGGCCCTCACGGCCGTCCGCGCCGCGGGCGGGCAGCATCGCCAGCGCGCGGTCCTCGTCGGCGAGCAGCTCGGGCCACCGTTTGCGCACGCGGTTGCGGTTGGCGTTGCGCATGATGGTGAGCAGCCACGCCCGCGGGTAGGCGCCGTCGAACCGGTCGAGGGCTCGGTAGGCGCGCAGCACGGTGTCCTGCACCAGGTCCTCGGCGTCCTGGCGGTTGCGGGTGAGTCGCAGCGCCACCCGCAGCAGCACGTCGAGCTCGGGGACGACGTGCTCACGGAACGCCCGATGCCGGCGAACTGGGAGATCCGGGTGGCTCATGCTCGCAAGAACCGATGCGTGCGGTGCCACATTCCCGAGCGCCCCCGTACCCCGGGGTGTGGCGACGAGATGGCCTCCTGCGTTGCGTAGTTCGGTGGATGCGCCGTCTACGGTGTGGTGTTCGTACTGGCCTGACCAGCGATCGGTCGGATCGGAGCAGTCCCACCATGGCGGAATCGTCCACGTGCACGTTCACCAACGACCGCGGCATCGAGTTGTCGGCGCGGCTGACACGACCGGCGACGACGCCACGGGCGGTCGTGCTGTTCGCCCACTGCTTCACCTGCTCGAAGGATCTGCGTGTCGAGCGCCGTCTGGTGCGGTCGCTCAGTGCGCAGGGCTTCGCCGTGCTCGCCTTCGACTTCACCGGGCTCGGTCGCAGCGAGGGCGACTTCGCCGAGTCCACGTTCGCGTCGGACACGGAAGATCTGGTCGCCGCCGCGTCGTACCTGCGCGACGAAATCGAGGCGCCCTCGCTGCTGGTAGGTCACTCCCTGGGTGGTGCGGCGGTGGTGGTCGCGTCGGCGCAGATCCCCGAGGTGCGGGCCATCACCACGATCGCGGCGCCCGCCGAGCCCACCCATGTGACCGCCCTGTTCTCCGACGCGCTGGACGACATCCGCGAGCGGGGCAGCGCCGACGTGACCATCGCGGGGCGCACCTTCACGATCACGTCGGAGTTCGTCGAGCAGCTGGCCGAGCACCGGCCCCGTGCGGCGCTGCGTGACTTCGACGGCGCGCTGCTCATCTTCCACTCGCCGGTCGATGGCACCGTCGGCGTCGACAACGCCGAGCAGCTGTACCGCGCGGCCCGCCATCCCAAGAGCTTCGTGTCGCTCGACGGCGCGGACCATCTGCTCACGGACCAGGCCGATGCGGCGTATGTCGCCGCGGTGACCGCGGCGTGGGCCGACCGGTACCTGCCTGACGCGGCCGAGGCGGTCGACGAGACAGAGGCCGACGAGTCGGAGGCGGGGGAGGGGGAGTACGGCGACGACCGGGTCGTCGCCCGCAACGACGGCGGGCTGCGCACGACCCTTCGCACCCGCGGGTTCACCCTGATCGCCGACGAACCGGAGGCGGTCGGCGGGACCGAGCAGGGCCCGACGCCCTACGAGTATCTCGGCGCGGCGCTCGCGTCGTGCACGTCGATGACGCTGCGTATGTACGCCAACCGTGCCAAGCTGCCACTGGGTACGGTCACCACCACGGTCACGCACGACCGCGTCCACGCGACGGACTGCGAGGAGTGCGAGCACGTCGACGGTCGCATCGACGTGCTGCGCCGGACGGTCGAGCTGACCGGTGACCTCGACGACGAGCAGCGGGCCAAGCTGCTCGACATCGCCGACCGCTGTCCCGTTCACCGCACGCTGGAGGGCCAGCTCGAGGTGCACTCGCGGCTGTCGTCGCCGACTGGCGCCCCGGCCGAGGGCTGACACGCGGGGAGGTCGATCGGCGGTCGGGGAGCGAAGCGGTCGGACACGCCGGTTGCCTCCCCGACGCGGTGGAGCAGCTCCCCGACGCGCCGATCAGACGCCGGCTGCGGAGAACCGGAGCGCGCCCGGCTCGCCCGACGGCAGCCGGGACGCCGTGGTAGGCGTCGGCGAG
>JAHWKT010000176.1:2582-6406 GCA_019347695.1 Actinomycetota bacterium
GTGCTCGCGGGATCGGCGTTGCCACGATGACACACGACGGTCGCTGCGTCGACATCACCGCGATCTACGGTAGGTGGCATGTCCACCGATGAGCGTCCCACGAAGTCTCTGCCCGGCGGCAGCCGGTCCTCCAAGTCGTCCGCGGAACCAGGCTCTGCGGAGTTCCGCCAGTACCGGTTCCGGCCCCCAGCGGGCGCGACCGACATGCTGCTGTTCCGCCACGGCGAGTCGGCGCCCGCGCGCCTCGACGCGCCCGCCCCGACCGTCGACGGGCAGGCCGATCCGGCGCTCGACCCGCGCGGCCGGCAGGAGGCCGAGCTCGTCGCCGACCGCTTCGCCGACGAGGAGATCTCAGCGATCTATGTCACGCCGCTGCGCCGGACGGCGCAGACCGCGGCGCCGCTGGCGCAGCGCACCGGTCTGGCGCCCCGGGTCGAGCCCGATCTGCGCGAGGTGCACCTGGGCGACTGGGAGGGCGCAGAGTTCCACCAGCGGATTGCCCAGCGCGACCCACTGATCAGCGAGATGGGTCGCGAACAGCGGTGGGACATGCTGCCGGGTGCCGAGCCGGTGGAGGCGCTGCACAAACGCGTGCGCGTCGCGATCGAACGGCTCGCCGCCGCGCACCCCGACGAGCGGATCGCGGTGTTCACCCACGGCGGGATCCTCGCCACCATCGTGCACCTGGCGACGGGCTGCGCGCCGTTCGCGTTCCTCGGCGCCGACAACGGATCCCTGACGCATCTGGTCGTCACCGACGAACGCTGGGTCGTCCGGCGGTTCAACGACACCGGCCACCTGCAGAGCGACCTCGACCGACCGGTGCAGCCCCTCATCTGATCGGCATGCCGCCACGCCTGCCGTGGTCGCGCTGGCGGATCGGTGCGGCGCGGTTCGTTGGTGGCCCCCGGTGCCGCCCGTCGCCGCCATGACCGGATGCCCGAGCAGAGCGACGCGAAATTTGCCATGCTGGTGGGCAACAGCGAGGAGGATGCGGCATGGCGGACAAGCCGTTCGGCTCGGTCATCTCCGACAGGATGACCGTCAGCGTGTACGAGCAGGACCGGTTCAACGTCCACGAACTGGTGGCCGCCGACGCGCTGCCACTGCATCCCGCGGCCCACGTGCTGCACTACGGCAGCGCCTGCTTCGAGGGCCTGAAGGCGCACCGGGGCAGCGATGGGGTCGTGCGACTGTTCCGCCTCGACCGGCACGCCGAGCGCATGCGCATCAGCGCCGACCTGCTGTGCCTGCCGGACCCGCCCGCGGAGTTGCTGACCGAGATGGTGCGGGACACCGTGCGCGCCAACCTCGACGACGTGCCCGACCCACCGGGTGCGCTGTACCTGCGGCCGGTGCTGATCGGCACCGAACCCAACATCGGCGCGGCGGCCCGCGCGGCGCGGACCGCACTGCTGTACGTCATCGCGTCGCCGGTAGGCGACTACTTCGACTCGTCGCGCACCCTGACCGTGGCGATCGAGACACAGCTGCCGCGGACGACACCCCAGTTCGGTCAGGTCAAGACGGGCGCGAACTACGCGATGGCGTTGGGCATCACCCGCCAGGCCGCCGAGCGGTACGGCGCCGATCAGGTGCTGTTCGCCCCCGACGGCGACGTGCAGGAGACCGGTGCCGCCAACTTCATGATGATCGACGGCAACCGCATCGTGACCAGAGCGCTCGACAGCTCGTTCCTGCACGGGGTCACCCGGGACTCGGTGCTCACGATCGCGCGCGAGCAGGGCTACGACGTCGAGGAGCGCAACGTCGGCGTCCCCGAGCTCGTCGAGCGGACCCCGCAGGTGGAGATGGCGCTGTCGGGAACCGCAGCCGTGCTCGCCCCCGTCGGTGCGCTGGTCCTCGAAGGGCAGCGGCTGACGGTCGGTGACGGCTCGCCGGGACCCAACACCACCAAGCTGCGCGAGACCCTGCAGGCGGTGCAGCGGGCTGAGACGCCCGACCGCTGGGGCTGGACCACCGAGGTCTAGGGTCCGCCGGGCCTGTTGGCGGCGTCCGGCCTCGTGACTCCCAAGTCGGTGCGGCGTGGCTATGCCGGCTGGGAGATGCCGACGCCACCGCGGGTGTCGGCGCCGTAGCGCTCGATCTCGCGATCGAAATCCAGCCGCCCGATGCGGGTGCGGGCCGCAAGCGCCTGCTGGTCGAGCAGGTCGGCCGGCACGATCCACGCGACCTCGAACTCCAGACCGTCGGGATCGCGGCCGTACAGGCTCTTGGTGGTGCCGTGGTCCGAGGCCCCGCCCAACGCATCGTGGTCCGCCAGCCGTCCGGCAAGTTCCCGCAGCTCGACGAGCGTGTCGACCTCCCAGGCCAGGTGGTACAGCCCGACCGTCGAGCGTCCCGCCTGCGACGGGCCGGCGCCGGCGGCGATCTGGAACAGGCCCAGATCGTGGTCGTTGGTCGAGCCGGGCGCCTGCATGAACGCCGCCGCCATGCCGGGGATGTCGATCGGCACCCGGCTGAAGCCGAGGACCTGCGAGTAGAACGCGACGCTGCGCTCCACGTCACGCACGTACAGCACTGCATGGTTCAGTCGCGTGATGCCCACACCGACACTCCTTCGAGTCCGCCGCCGTAAACGGCCCACGGTCCGCACGTCGATCCTAGCGCCGGGGACGTGCGAGGATGTCGAGATGCTCGACGTCAGCGACATCCGCCGCCGTTTCCCCGCGCTGCGCGCCACCACGGCCGATGGCCGCTCGGTCGTCCACGCCGACGCTCCGGGAGGCACCCAGGTGCCCGAGCATGTGATCGCTGCGATGGGTGACTACCTGCGGGCCGGCAGCGCCAACGCGCACGGGGCGTTCCCGACGTCGCGGGCCACCGATGCGCTGTGCGACAGCGTCCGGGCGCAGGCTGCGGCGTTCGTCGACGGCTGGCCTGATGGCATCGTGTTCGGGCCGAACATGACGACCCTGACGCTGCACCTCGCCGACGCGCTGGCCAGCGAGCTCTCGGCGGACGACCGCCTCGTGTGCACCCGGCTCGACCACGACGCCAACGTCGCGCCCTGGCTGCACCTCGCCGAGCGCACCGGCGCGGCGATCGACTGGGTCGACCTCGACGTCGAACGCGGCACGCTCGACCTCGACACGCTCCGCGTCGACGCGGCGACCAGGCTGATCGCGTTCCCGGCCGCCTCGAACGCGCTGGGCACCGTGGTCGACCCGGCGCCGTTCGTCGAGGCCGCCGCCAGCGTCGGCGCGATCACGTTCATGGACGCCGTGCATACGGCGCCGCACACGCCGATCACCCAGCGCGCGTCGGGGGTCGACGTGGTCGTGTGCTCGCCCTACAAGTTCTTCGGGCCGCACGCCTGGATCCTCTCGGCCGACCCTAACATGCTGGAGCGCTGGAAACCTAGCAAGGTGCGGCCCGCTCCCGACCACGGACCGCAGCGGTGGCAGAACGGCACCGCGGCGTTCGAGGCGATCGCCGGCGTGGGCGCCGCGTGCTCCTACATCGACGAGATCGGCCTCGCCGCCATCGAAGACCACGAACGCCACCTCACCACCCGGTTCCTCGCGGCCCTCGACGCGCTCGACCACGTCCGGCTCCACGGCGTCGCGCAGGCGGAGGGGCGTACCCCCACGTTCGCCGTCACCGTCGTCGGGTACCCCCCGGTCGACGTCGCCCGTCAGCTCGCCGACGACGGGATCTACGTCTGGGCCGGCCACTACTACGCGATCGAACCGCTGCGTCGACTCGGACTGCTCGACCGTGGTGGTGCGGTGCGCATCGGGTTCGTCCACTACCACGGCCCCGACGACGTCGACCGGGTGCTCGCGGCGCTGGACCGGCTC
>JAHWKT010000177.1:0-1714 GCA_019347695.1 Actinomycetota bacterium
GTGCTGACCATCACGGCCGCCGCGTTCATCATGGTCGCGATGACGACGTACTGGGCGTGGCACGGTGAGTACACCCGGCGCCGCTACGCGCCCGTCCTCAACGTGGTGCGGTTCCACGTCGCCGCGGTGGTCGTGTGGCTGATCGGGTTCGGCACGATCTACCTGGGGCCGTACCTCACATGAGCGGCGACGACGGACGCGGCGGGCGGGCCGACCGACGCAACGGCGGGTCGACCACGTCACAGCACGGCACCCCCATGGCGGTCGACATCGCGGCGCCGCCGCAGGCTCGTCGCGCCCTCACGCTGTTCGTCGCAGGACCGGTCGTGTGGTTCGCCCACTTCATGGTCGTGTACGTCGTCGCCGAGGCCGGCTGCACGGGAGACGGCACCGGGCTGCGACTACTCGACCCGCCCGTGCCGACCGTGGTCACGCTCGCCGCGACCGCCGTCGCCGCCGTCGCGTGCGCCGCGATCGCGTGGTGGGAGTACCAGCGCTGGCAGGCCGGCCGCCGACCGATGCCTGCCGCCCACACCGACGACGTGCCGGAGTCCGAGGACCCCGAGATCGGTGGCACACTGGCCTTTGCCGGCTTCCTGCTGGCCGTGGTGTCGTTGCTGTCGGTGCTGTTCGTCGGCCTGCCGGCCGCGGTGCTGCCGGCATGCTGACCGTGGTGCTCGCCCACGCCGGGCAGCCGCCGCAGCCCCACGACCTGTGGAGCGCGTGGAACCTCTCGCCGCTGCTGCTGACCGGGCTGGTGCTGGCCTGGTTTGCCTACCGCCGGGGACGACCCACCGGCCGCCGCGACGCCGACGTCCTGCGGGCGCGATGCTTCGCCGGCGCGCTGCTGGCGCTGGCAATCGCGCTGGTGACGCCGTTGGACGCGCTCGCCGAGGCGCTGGCGTCCGCGCACATGGTCCAGCACGTCGTGCTGATCCTCGTCGCGGCGCCGCTGCTGGCGCTCAGCGCGCCGTCCAGCGCGCTGCTGCGCGGCAGCCCACTCGCCGTGCGGCGGACCACCGCCCGTTGGCGCCGACGGCTGCGACCGGTCGACCGTAGCCTGCGTACGGTCGGCGGTCCGGTCACCGTGTGGCTGCTGCACGTGGCCGTCGTGTGGCTGTGGCACGCATCGGTCCCCTATGACGCCGCCGTCGCCGACCCGTGGCTGCACGTCTTCGAGCACGCCACCTTCCTGGTCACGGGCGTCTGGTTCTGGCGCGTGATCATCGGCGCCCGCGGTGGCGCGACGCGCGTCCCGCACGGCCTCGGCATCCTGCTCGTGTTCGCGATGGCGATGCAGAGCGTGTTCCTCTCGGTGATCATGACCTTCGCCCGCACGCCCTGGTACACCAGCTACGCGACGACGACGCAGCCGTGGGGGCTGGATCCCCTCGCGGACCAGCAGCTCGCCGGCGTCATCATGTGGGTCCCCGCCGGTGTGATCTACCTGGGGGTCGCGCTGACCCTCATGGCCGTCTGGCTCCGGGATATCGACCGCGACACGGATGCAGGGCACCAGGTTCGGACTGCGGTGCAGGAGCGCAGTTGACCGGGCTCGGGGCCAGCAGTCAGCCCACACCCAGGCGACGCAGCTGAGCATCAGCACGCCGACACGCTGGGTCAGAAGCGACCGCCTGATCGGCGCCTTCGGTTATCGAACGTCGATGGCGCATAGCGCGCCACTGGACCGACGGCTGTGTTGCGTGTGCACACC
>JAHWKT010000177.1:1814-4135 GCA_019347695.1 Actinomycetota bacterium
CGTCGATGGCGCATAGCGCGCCACTGGACCGACGGCTGTGTTGCGTGTGCACACCGTTCCGCGTGCTCCCACCCGCGTCGTGCGACAATGCGACCCATGGACTCCGCAGACAAGCTGCGCGCTGCCCTCGAGCTCCATGACGTCGGGGTCGAACTGATGCGTCAGAACCTGCGACGCCGTCATCCCGACGCCTCCGACGAAGCCATCGAAGACCTCCTGACGGACTGGCTGCGAACGCGACCGGGAGCTGAGCACGGCGACGGCGCGGGCAGGCCAAGCACGCGCATCCTGCAATGACCCCACTCAGCAGCGCCCTGCGGAGCATCGGCGACAGCCTGCTGCGCGAGTCCGCCGCGTTCGCGCTTGTCGGAGGCCTCGCCGTGTCGGCTCGTACCGAGCCGCGGTTCACACGCGACATCGACTTGGCCGTCGCAGCCTCCACTGATGCCGCAGCTGAGGACTTGACGCGTCAGCTGGTACGACACGGCTGGAAGATCGACGCGATCACGGAGCAGGAGGCCGTCGATCGACTTGCCACCGTTCGACTGGAACCTCCCAGCGCCTTGGGGACCGCAGCCGTTGTCGACCTTCTCTTCGCCTCGTCGGGAATCGAGTCCGAGTTGGTACGCGACGCCGAGTCGTTGGAGGTGCTGCCGGGCGTCGTGGTCCCAGTCGCGACGGTCGCCGGCCTGTTGGTGTTGAAGGCGCTCGCGACCAGCCCGGCGCGTCCACAGGACGAGGTGGATCTGACCGCGTTGGTGGCCGCCGCGAGTGCTGATGACCGCGAACAGGCCCGACGTCTGGCGGCGTTGGTGATCGAGCGAGGGTTCCATCGCGAACGCGACCTGGTCGCCGAAGTCGATCGTCGGTTCACTTGAGCCAACTACAGCGGGCCGTGCTGACACGCGCGAGACGCGATCTCGACGCCTCGACCGATCAACCGGCCCATGCCGGGCCCAGCCCCTACGCGCTCAGCGGCACATCACCGTACGAGCGCTCCCGGCCACCCCCATCGAGTGTTACGGTGTACATCGCGTTGAGCACAGCGGACAGGGTGACAGATGGCTGACAGCACCTTCACGTTCCGGGTGGACGATGAGCTGAAGGCCGCGTTCGCGGAGGTCGCCGCGAGACAGGATCGTACGGCTGCGCAGTTGCTGCGCGTCCTCATGCGGGATGCGACGCGACGCTGGCACGACTCCCAGGAACACGACAGCTGGTTCCGCGGAGAGGTCGAACAGGCGCTCGGCGAAGCGGCTGACCCCGGCGTCGAGCGCACGTCCCATCGCCGAGTCGTGTCGAGCTGGCAACAACAGCGCGCGGATCTGGAACGCCGCGCTGCTGGCCGCACCGCGTGAGGATCGAGTGGCTACCTGCAGCTGAAGACAGTCTTGGAGCCCAGCTCGACTGGATCGCGGAGCAAGACCCGTGGGCTGCGATCGACATGGGTGATGCAATCCTCGCTGCCGTCAGCCGCCTCGCCGACTTCCCAGCGATCGCGCGTCAGGGCCGAGTCGATGGCACGCGAGAACTCTTTGTGGTGGGGACGCCATACATCGTCGTGTATCAGATCGAGTCTTCGGCCGTCGTCATCCTGCGGGTTCTCCATGGAGCTCAACGCTGGCCGGCAACCTGACGCAATGCAGCTTCGACGCCACCGGCCCGACTACATCGCAGGTGTGGTTGCCTTCGTCTCGGCAGCTATCCCTCGGGCGTTTGGACGATCACTGCCGAGACGCGGTTGAGAACTACGCGGGCGTCTCTGATCGCCCGCTCTGCGTCCCCACGATCGGCATCCCTGGCGTCGGCGGGATACCGACCAGCGACCGACCACTCCGTCAGGACCGCGAGGTCGACGTCTACCTCGCGCAGGTCTGACTCGGCAGGAAGCAGCTGCTGCAACCGTTCGAGATCATGGATCCGCGGAAACTCGATCTGGGTCTCTGATCAACGCCGCCTTGAACGCCTTCTCGGCGGCCTGCTGCGCTGCGACACACACCCAGCGATAGACAGGATCTTCAGCGCTGAGCGTTGACTCGGCGTGCTCGAGATCCTCCTGCGCGAATGCAAACCACCGCGCGTGCTCCGGCGTTTCAGGCGGCTCGGTCATGGACGACCTGGCCTTCACGTAGCGCTGGGCGCAGCACGCTGCCGATCTCGTTTCCGCGACGGCGGAGCTCTTCCGGATCGACGGCTATCACATCGAGGGGTACCGGCAGCGATGACGTCGCGCGTCTGACGGCCACCGCGGCCGCATGCTTGTCGCGGACCTCAGGGAAGACGACCACCAGATCGATGTCACTGTCGTTGTGCTCATCGCC
>JAHWKT010000177.1:4235-6405 GCA_019347695.1 Actinomycetota bacterium
CACGTCGCGCGACCGGCACGCACCACGACGAACTGGTGAGCGCCGCCAGAGCTGGCTACAGGTCGCGGTGCGGCGATCCCCACAGTGACACGTCGATGTCACCGTCCCACTCGTCGTCGGTCAGCCAGACGGCGCGGATGTCAGCGCTCCGCAGCACGTCGAGGAGATCGTCGGCGGGGCGCTCGGGGACCACGAGCATCTTCGTCACCAGCTGGGGTTCCTTGTCGGCGTAGTCATAGAGCTGACCGATCGCCTGGCGCACGGCAGCACGACCACAACTCGCCTTCGCCTCGACCCACAGCCGCGTAGCGTCGACCCAGGAGATCAGCGGACAAGTCCGCGCCGTTCGAAAGCCGATACCGCCGACGCGTTCTTGCGAGACTGAAGTCGGCGACCAGCCGCTCGACCAGCACTCGGCTCGGACCGCTGCGCGGCGGCCCGGCGTGACGATTTGGTCGAACGTCAGCCGCCGGCCATGCTCGAGTGGCGCTGTTTCGGGGCCGACGCCAGCGCCAGTGTCGTCCGATCGTGACGGTGTTCCGGCCACGTCGACCGGACCGAGTTCGGCGATCAGCCGCTCGCCGAAGTCGTCGGTCAACGGGTACAAGTACCCCTGGTTGACCGTGCCAGCCCGCGTGAACGGTTGCTCGTGTGGACCCAGCACCAGGGCGTCGCGCTTCGGCACTGGTCGTACGTCCTCGACATACACGACCGGCACCAGCCGGCCGTCGTCGTCCCGCAGACGCGTGTGCTGCAGCTCCGGCGGTGCCGAGCACTCCTCGCCGGCGCTTGGACGACAGCGGCACTGATAACCGCGCCGTGGGGCTTGCTGACGTAGTGGACAACGAAATCGTCGACCGCAGCATCCGTCATCGCATCGTAGAAACGCCGGCGCGCGCCGTTCTTTGCTCGCGTCCGACGACCACAAGTATCCGCCGGTCCGTTCCTGTTCGTAGGTCTGGCCCTGGTTCACCCACCAGAACGCCACGGCGGCCCTCCTCAACAGCGTGTCATGCGCTGCGTGCGTTGCGCGACGCCTGGGGCTGCATCCTGCCATTGCGACGACGGTGCTCGCACAAAGGAGGTCGCCGTGACACGACGGCAGCGGGTGCTGTCGTCGGGTCAGGGGTGAGGAACGGTCGTCGCACTCCCAACTTCGAACGGGTCTACGACTGCGACGCCGGTCCGGGCGATGTCCCCGACGTTGCGCGTGGCGACAGTCAGACCGTGCACGAGCGCCGTCGCGGCGAGCAGTGCGTCGACCACTGGCAGCGGATCCGGAACGTTGAGCCGACCCCACGTCTCGGCGATCGTGCCCGTGATGGGCAGCACCCGGTCAGCGTAGTCATCGGTGATGCGACGCAGCCACGCGTCGAGCGCCTCGGCCTGTGCAACGTCACGACGTCGTATCCGTTCGACACCCTGGCGGATCTCGCCTACCACCAGCACGCTGAGGTACACCTCGTCGTCATCGACCTGCGCCATCCAGGCGGTGACCGCGGCGTCCGCTCGTTCGCCTTTCCGGAGTTCCGAGATGACGTTGGTGTCGACGAGGTATGTCACCAGTCGATCTGTCGACCCGGGTCGTCGTCACGCCGGAAGTCGGAGTCGTCGCCTACGTCCGGCATCGCCATCAGCACCTCTCGCAGCGGTGTCTGCGCAGCCGGGGCGAGTGCCTGTCGGAGGATCTCGCGGTGCTCCTCCTCCGCGGAATGGCCACGTTCGGCGGCGCGGACCTTCAGCCTCCGGACGAGGTCGTCATCTAGGTTCCGCACGATCAGCTGGCCCATGCCGACCACCTCCTTGATGCGGTTGATATCAATGCTATCAGTACACGCGAGCGGTGTCGCTGCTCCGGGCCAGGTCACCGCTGCGTCGTAGTCGTCGACCCCGCGGGTCAGCCAGCGCTCGATCAGCGGCACCCAGCGGTCGACGCCGACGGCGCCGTGGCGGTGCGCGGTCGGTGAGGCGGACGCGCAGCAATCGACTCCCTCCATGAGCACCCCGCCGGCGGAGGTGGCGGGGCGGCGTCATCGTATGGGAGGGTGGGTTCATGACGTTGCAGGGTGTGGACAACCGGCGGGCGAGGCGCGAGCGTCACGACTCCGCGTCAGCGATCGTGCATGAGGTGCAGCAACCAGTTGTCACCGTCGGTGCGGATCAGCGCGTA
>JAHWKT010000039.1:0-9026 GCA_019347695.1 Actinomycetota bacterium
CTCGCCACGCCCGATGAGCTGCGCGGGCTGCTCGACGGGGTGCACGACCTGTTGCGGGCAGCGCTCGCCACGACGGTCGCCCGACGCGACGGGCACGAGCCGGTGCCCGACGGCGCCGAGCATGTCCGCCTGCATCTGCTGGCCTTCCCCGTCCGCGAGGCCATCGGGGTCCGTCTGACGTCGCCAGACGCGGATCGGTCGCCGGACACGCGGACGGAGGAGCCGGCGGATGACGAGCACACCTGAGTCACCCCGGCCGACCGATCACGACGCGCGATCAGTCCAGCGGACGACCGCTGTCTTCCTGCTCTGCCACGGGCTGCGGTGGCTGCCCATCGGGTTCGCGATCCCGATCCTGGTCCTCGTCCCCACCGAACGCGGTCTGGACCTGCCGACGGTCGGCCTGGTCTTCGCCGCGTACGGTGTCACCACCGCGCTGCTCGAGCTGCCGACCGGCGGACTCGCGGACGCGGTCGGCCGCAAACCGGTGCTCCTGGTCGCCACGGTCGCCGACACCGGTCTGCTGCTCGCGCTGGCGTTCGGGTCGTCGGCGTGGCACTTCGTCGCCGGCGCCGTGGTAGGCGGGGTCGGCCGGGCGCTGCTCACGGGCCCACTGGAGTCGTGGTACGTCGACACGGTGCGTGCGCTCGATCCCGCCATCCCGCTCCGGCCGGGTCTGTCGTCCGCCGGCCTGGTGGAGGGCGTCGCACTGGCGGCCGGCGCGCTGCTGTCGGCGCTGCTGCCGACGATCGGCGCCGGGCTGCCAGTCGACGGGGTGGTCTCGCAGCTCACACTGCCGGTCTACGGCGGGCTCGTGGCCGAGGTCGCGAGCTTCGTCGCCGTGCTGATCCTGCTGCACGAGCCGGCACGTTCCTCGCACAGCGATCTGGCGACCGAGGTCCGTGCCGTGCCGACGATCGTGGCCGGTGGCCTGCGCCTGGCAGTGCGCACCCGCGACCTGCGCCTGCTGTCGGCGGTGTTCGTGATCTCGGCGGTGGCGATGGTCGGCGTCGAGGTCCTGTGGCAACCGCGGTTCGCGGTCCTGCTGGGCAGCACAGCCCAGGCGACGCAGACGTTCGGGTACGTGGTCGTGGGCATGAGCCTCGGTGCCGCCGGCGGGGCGTGGCTGGCCGACCGGTTGCCGGGCGTGCTGGCCCGCCGCGCGGCGGTGGCGGCAGCCTCGGGGACGGCGCTCGCCGCCGCGGCGATGGTCGGGCTGGCGTTCGCCACATCGTTTGCTGCCGCGGCCGCCGCGTTCATCGCCGTGTATGCCGCCGCGGCGCTGGGCAGCGTCGCCGAGGCCGAGGCACTGCACGAGCGGGTGCCGTCGAGCAGACGCGCCACCATGGTGTCGGCGCAGTCGCTGGCCCAGCAGCTCGGCAACGTGATCGCAAGCCTCGGGCTCACCCGCGTCGCCGCCGCGCAGGGCATCCCGTTCGCCTGGGGGGTCGGCGCAACGCTCCTGGTGGTGTCGTCGGCGCTGCTGCTGTTCGTCCGCGAGCGCGCACCGGCGCCGGCGGACACGGGCGCACCTCGCTGAATCGGCCCATCGCGGCCGACGGAGCATGGACTGCACGCTGCTAGGCTCGCAGTGCGGACATGTGCCCCCGCGCCTGCCGAGCCAACCCGGAGGGAGGTTCCGGCACGGTGTACATCGACACGCACTGCCACCTCGAGATGGTCGAGGGTCAGTTCCCCCACGATGTCGTCGCCCGTGCCCGCGAGGCCGGGGTCGACACCATGGTGACCGTGGGCGTGGACCTGGCGTCGTCGGCCGAGAGCGTGCAGACGGCCAGTGCCGTGCCCGTTGTCTGGGCGGTCGTCGGCATCCATCCGCACAACGCGATCGAGGCGACCGACGCCGTGCTGGCGCACCTGCGCCAGCTCGCCGGCCACCCACGGGTCGTCGGCATCGGCGAGACCGGCCTCGACTACTACCGCGACCACTCGCCGCGCGATGAGCAGCGGGCGGCGTTCGAGGCGCACATCGAGCTCGCGACGGCGCTCGACAAGACACTGGTGATCCACTGCCGGGACGCGCACGACGACGTGCTCGACATCCTCGACGCGGCGGGGGCGCCCGAGCGCACGGTGTTCCACTGCTTCTCCGGTGACATCGAGTTCGCCAAGCGGTGCGCCGACCACGGCTGGTACCTGTCGTTCGCCGGCACGGTCACGTTCCGCAACGCGCCCGAGCTGCGTGCAGCCGCCGCCTCGGTGCCGCCGGAGCTGCTGCTGACCGAGACCGACGCGCCGTACCTGTCACCGCATCCCCACCGGGGGCAGACCAACGAGCCCGCACGGATCCCGCTGGTGGCCGCCGCCCTGGCCGAGCAGCACGGCATGACGCCCGAGCAGATGGGTCAGCTGACCAGCGCGAACGCGCGGCGGGCGTTCGCGCTGCCCGCCGAGGCCGCGTAAGGCGTCGTGCTCACCGCCACCGACATCCGCGAGCTGCTGCGTCGGCACGGTCTCGCGCCCAGCAGAAGGCTGGGCCAGCACTTCGTGGTCGACCACAACACCCTGCGACGGATGGTCGCCGACGCCGGCGTGCAGCCCGGTGACCACGTCTGCGAGATCGGTGCCGGCCTGGGCAGCCTGACCGTGGCGCTGCGCGACGCCGGTGCGCGGGTCACCGCGATCGAGGTCGACGCGGGCCTGGTGCGGGCGCTCACCGAGGTCGTTGGCGACGATCCGCTCGTCCGCGTGCTGCACGCCGATGTACGCGACGTCGATCTGGCCGCCGCGGTGGAGGCGCCGGCGATGGTCGTCGCCAACCTGCCGTACGCGATCGGCACGAGCATCACGCTCGACGTGCTGGCGCTCGAGCACTTCGCCCGCGCGCACATCATGGTCCAGCGCGAGGTCGGGCAGCGCATGCGCGCGCGGGTCGGCGACCCGCAGTTCGGCGCGGTGAGCGTGAAGATCGCCGCCTACGCCGACACCCGGATCACGGCCAACGTCAGCCGCCAGGCGTTCTTCCCGGTGCCGGGGGTGGACTCCGTCACGGTCGCCCTCCAGCCACGCACCTGGCCGTGCCCCGTGCCGCGTCGTGCGGTCCTCGCGCTGGTCGGGCAGGGGTTCCGCCAGCGGCGCAAGCGGCTGCGCAACGCGTTGGCGCCGCTCGTCGCGCCACCGGCCTTCGACGCCGCCGCCAGAGCGCTCGGTCTGTCCCCGGACGTGCGCGCGGAGCAGCTCACGCTGTCGACGTGGTGTGAGCTTGCGGAGGCGCTCCGCGAGCGCCGCGTTGCTGGCGACGCGTCGATCCCCGTACGATGAGTCGTTGACCATGACGACCGCTGCGGTCGCCGACACCGATCGCAGCCGGATCACCGACGCCGGGAGTGCACACCGGTGGGACCAGCCGAGGGAATCGACGGCACCGCGCTGCGCGTCCGCGTCCCGGCGAAGCTGAACCTGTTCCTCGCGGTGCGGGGACGCCGCCCCGACGGCTACCACGAGCTGGTCACGGTGTTCCAGTCCGTCTCGCTGTACGACCATCTGCGCGTGGCGCTGCTGGGGCTGCCCGGACGCCGCCACCATCCTGCGGCACGGCGGCGGATGCGCGTCGAGCTGTGGGCCGACCCGCCGGTGCCGCAGGGCCGTGACAACCTGGCGCTGCGCGCCGCCCTGCGCCTCGGCGAGCGCAGCGGGATCGTCCCGCTGGAGGGGTCCGCCGACCGCGACACCGTGCGCACCATCATCGATCTGGACAAGCGGATCCCGATGACGGCCGGCATGGCCGGCGGATCAGCCGATGCCGCCGGCGCGCTCGTCGCACTCAACCGGTTGTGGAGCTGCGGCATGGCGGGGGATCAGCTGCGCCACATCGGCGCGGAGCTCGGCAGCGACGTGCCGTTCTGCATCACTGGTGGCACGGCGCTGGGCGCCGGACGCGGCACCGACATCACGCCGGTCCTGTCGCGTGGCCCCTTCCACTGGCTGATCTGCCCGGATCCGCAGCCGCTGCCGACACCCGACGTGTTCCGGGCCTGGGACCGGTACGCCCGGCCGACCGGCGTCGGGCCCGACGAGGTGCTCTACGCGCTGCGCTCGACCGACCCGGCGCGGCTGGCGGCAGCATTGCACAACGAACTGCAGGAGTCCGCGTTCCGGCTGCGACCGGAGCTGCGGGTCCGCCGGCAGGCACTGCTCGACGCTGGCGCGCTCGCGGTCGTGCTGGCCGGCAGCGGTCCGACCCTGCTGGCCCTGGTCGCCGACGCGGCGGCGGCGGAGGCGCTGGCATACGCGGTCGCGCGATGGTGCCCCGGCGCGGTGGTCGCATCGTCGCCCGCCGGGGGACCCGAGCTGATGGTGGAGGTGGGGACCTCCGACACCGGCCCGCTCCTGCGGACGTTAGAGTAAGCCGCGTCGCTCGCCTGGCGCAGCCCGGTGCGCAGCGGTGGGAGGTGGTGAAATGGCATCACGCCGTCCTTTGGAGTCGGAGTTGAAGGTTCGATCCCTTCCCTCCCAGCGAGCACGACCCACGACACGAGGCGGAGATCCATGACACGCGCAGCGGTGGTGCTCGCGGCCGGCAAGGGCACGCGCTTCCGGTCCGACCTCGCCAAGGTCCTGCACCCGGTCGCCGGACGGTCGCTGCTGGGCTGGGTGCTGTCGGCGTTGCAGCCGATCGACCTCGACCGGGTGGTCGTCGTGGTCGGCCATCAGGCCGACGACGTCGCGCGCGAGGCCGCGCGGGTCGCCGGAGATGGGGTCGTGACGGTCCACCAGGCCGAGCAACGCGGTACCGGCCACGCGCTGCGCACCGCGTTCGAAGCCGGTGCGCTCGACGGCGTCCACACCGTGCTCGTCGTGCCGGGCGACGCACCGCTGGTCGCCGGCGCGCCGCTCGAGGCGATGTTCGACGCGCAGCGGGGCAATGCGGCGGCGATGATGACCACCGTGCTCGACGATCCCACCGGCTACGGCAGGATCCTCCGCGACAGGGCCGGGGCGGTGGCACGGGTGGTCGAGGAGGCCGACGCCACCCCCGACGAGCGTGCCGTCCGCGAGGTCAACGTGTCGATGTACGTCTTCGACGCCGCAGCCGCCGATCGACAGCTGTCACGGCTGGGGACCCACAACGCCCAGGGCGAGGAGTACCTCACCGACATCGTCGAGCTGCTGGTCGACGACGGGGTCGCCGCGGTGGCGGCGCCGCCGCACAGCGTGCGCGGCGTCAACGACCGCGAGCAGCTCGCGCAGGCGGGCGCCGCCCTGCGTAGCGCGATGCTGTCCCAGCTGCTGCGCGACGGTGTCACGATCGTCGACCCCGCCACCACCTACGTGGGTGCCGACTGCACGGTGGCGCCGGACGCGGTGCTGCTGCCGTCGACCCACCTCGAGGGTGCCACCCACATCGCCGAGCGCGCGGTGATCGGACCCAGCACCCGGCTCGTCGACACGACCGTCGACGCCGACGCGACCGTCACCTTCACCGTGGCCGTGTCGGCGGTCGTCGGCGCGGGCGCACAGGTCGGTCCGTTCACCTACCTGCGTCCGGACGCACAGCTCGCCGAGCGCGCGAAGGCCGGCGCGTTCGTCGAGGTCAAGCAGTCGGTCGTGGGTCCCCGCAGCAAGGTGCCGCACCTGTCCTACATCGGCAACACGGTGATCGGCAGCGACACCAACATCGGCGCGGCGACCGTGACGGTGAACTACGACGGACGCCGCAAGCACCAGACCACGATCGGCGACCGGGTCCGCATCGGCGCCGACACGATGTTGATCGCACCGATCAAGGTGGGCGATGATGCCTACACCGGTGCCGGCTCGGTCGTCACGTCCGACGTGCCGGCCGGTGCGCTGGCGGTCGAACGCACCGAGCAGCGGACGATCGAGGGGTACGCCGAGCGCAAGCGCGGGCCCGACACGAGCTAGAGGACGCCGCGATGGAAGTCATCACCAAGAAGCGGATGCAGGTGTTCTCCGGACGCGGCTACCCCGAGCTGGCGACCGAGGTGGTCGATCACCTGGGAATGCGGCTGGGGTCGGTCGACATCCACGAGTTCTCCAACGGCGAGCTGTACGTGCGGTTCCAGGAGAACATCCGCGGCAGCGACGTGTTCCTGATCCAGACCCACTGCTCCCCGGTCAACGGCAACATCTGGGAGCAGCTGATCATGATCGACGCCGCCAAGCGGGCGTCCGCCAAACGCATCATCGCTGTCTGCCCCTACTACGGCTACGCCCGTGCGGACCGCAAGGCGCGATCACGCGAGGCCATCACCGCGCGGCTGCTCGCCGACATGCTGACGACCGCCGGCGCCACCAGGGTGGTGTCGGTCGATCTGCACACGGGCCAGATTCAGGGCTTCTTCGACCAGCCGCTGGACCACCTCACCGCCCTGCCACTGCTCGTCGGGTGGCTCGCGGAGCGCTTCCCCGACGAGGACCTGGTCATCGCCTCGCCCGACGCCGGCGGTGTCAAGCTGGCGTCGAAGTACCAGGCGATGCTGCCGCGGGCCGAGCTGGCGTTCCTCGCCAAGACCCGCGAGTCTCACAACGTCGCGCGCACACTGGCGGTCGTCGGTGACGTCGAGGGGCGCACGTGCGTGCTGGTCGACGACATGATCGACACGGCCGGCACCGTCTGCGGCGCCGCGGACGCGCTGGTCGATCGTGGCGCGGCGCGGGTCGTGGTCGCCGCCACCCATCCGGTGCTGTCGGGACCGGCCTGCGAGCGGCTGAGCGCCTCGTCGATCGAGACGGTGGTGGTGACCAACACGATGCCGCTGCCACCGGCCTGCAACTGCGCCAAGATCGAGGTGGTGTCCGTCGCGCCGATCGTGGCCAGCACAATGCGGGCGATCTTCGAGGACGAGTCGGTCAGCGAGCTGTTCGACGACCGGAACCAGTAGCTGTGGGACGCCCCACGTGACACCGGCCGTGGGTCATCACGAGAAGGAGTGCACGTGGAGGTGTCGCCACCGCTGCGATGGCTGGGAGCACTGGCCGTCATGTTCGTCGTCGTGCTGATCGTCGTGCCGCTGCTGCTGCAGACCATCAGTGACACCGTCGTGTTGGGCGGAGAGCCGTCCGAGCCGGCGCTGTCGGAGGTGGCGATCGTCCCCTCGGAGGCGTCGACGCAGCCGCCGGAGGCCGCCGACGCGGAGGTCGCTGCCGCCGAGGAGGACGCCGAAGACGAGTTCCCCGCGACCTACACGGTCGAGGCCGGCGACACCGGCACCAAGATCTCGGAGCAGTTCTACGACACGTCCGACGGCTGGAGTGTGATCGCCGAGGCCAACGACATCGACCCGTCGGCGCCGCTGCGCGTCGGTGTCGAGCTGACGATCCCCGCGCCGGAGTAGCGGTCGGCCGCCGCCGTCGGGTTGTGGCGGTCTCAGGGCCTGCCTACACTGGCGCCTCCCGCTGCCGGGCGCGTTGTGGCTTGCCCGCAGACGGGCGGATCGACTCTCTTCATCCCACGCTCATGACCCGCAAGGAGCACGTGCCATGGCTGACCAGGTGACGCTTGCCGCAGAGCCTCGCGATGGCCGCGGCAAGGGTGAGGCCCGCCGCCTGCGCCGCACTGGTCGGGTGCCGGCCATCGCCTACGGCTCCAACCTCGATGCGACCCCCTTGTCGGTCGACTCGTTGGAGCTCTACCACGTCCTACACACCGATGCGGGGCTCAACGCGCTGATCGGACTACAGCTCGACGGCGACACCCACCTGACGCTCGCGCGTGAGCTTCAACGACACCCGGTGCGCCGTGAGATCCTCCACGTCGACTTCGTGGTGGTCGACCGGTCCCGCAAGGTGACCGTCGATGTCCCCCTCAACCTCGCGGGCGAGGCGCCCGGCGCGGATGAGGGCGGCGTCATCGACCAGGTGCAGTTCACGGTCTCGGTCGAGGTGCTGCCGCTGGACGTCCCCGACAACCTGTCGCTCGACATCTCCGACATGCAGGTCGGTGACGTCAAGCGGCTGGGCGATCTGGACCTGCCCGACGGCGTCGACCTGCTCGACGACCCCGACCGAACTGTCGTCTCGGTCTACGTCCCGGCCGTCGAGGTACCCGAGGACGAGGTCGCCGAGGACGAGGAGCTGCTCGACGAGGCGCTGGACGATGCCGCGGAGGGCGAGGCGGCCGCCACCGGCGACGAGGCAGCCGCTGCGGAGACCGCCGAAGCGGAGTAGCCGCGGTCACGACGCGTCCGGCATGGCAGACGAGCGCACGCTGATCGTCGGCCTGGGCAACCCGGTCGGCGAGTACGGCGGCACCCGGCACAACCTCGGGGCCGACGCCGTCCGCCTGCTCGCCGACGACGTCGGACTGCGGTTCAGGCGCCACCGGGCCGGTGGCGCGGCCGCCGACGGACGGCTCGGCCCCGGGGGCCCGGCGGTCACGCTGTTCGTGCCCAGCGGATACATGAACACCTCGGGTGGCCCGGTGCAGCGGGCACTGCGCTTCTACAGGCTGGCGCTCGACGATCTGGTGGTGGTCTACGACGACATCGACCTGCCGGCGTGGGTCGTCCGACTCAAGCGCGGTGGTGGACCCGGTGGGCACAACGGTGTGCGCGACATCATCAACCGGTGCGGGGGCAGGGACTTCCTGCGGGTGCGCATCGGCGTGGGTCGCCCGCCCGGCCGGCAGGATCCAGCGAGCTACGTGCTCGCACGGATCCCCGCGGCGCTGCGCGACGACGCTCTGTCGACCGTGCGCCGCGCGGTGGACGCGACCCGTGATCTGGTGACCGAGGGGCTCGAAGCGGCGCAGAACATCCACCACGCGCCGGCCTGACGCCGACCGCCTGCCCGCCACCACCCCGAAGTCTCGGCACCACCCCGACCTATGTCGACCGCCTTCGGGACCGAACTTCGGGGTGGTCGACACAGGTCGACCATAGGCCGCCTTCCGTCGACCACCCCGAACTTCGAGGGCGGTCGACGGTCCGTCCCCTGCGCCATCGGTGGCTCCAGCGAGCGGCGCGTGTGTCACCATTGGGCCATGACCTCATGCAGCGGCAGCGGTAGGTCGCTGTCATGACCTCATGCAGCGGCAGCGGTAGGTC
>JAHWKT010000039.1:9126-23325 GCA_019347695.1 Actinomycetota bacterium
TAGGTCGCTGTCATGACCTCATGCAGCGGCAGCGGTAGGTCAACGGTATGACCTCCCGTCGCGCTCCGTTGGCGGGGCTGGCGACCCATGTCCGGTCCAAGCTCGACGGTGATCTGCTCGCTCCGGGCGCGCTGTACGTCGGTCCGACGCTGCGGCCGCTGACCTGCGCGCTGCTCACCGAGCGGGCGACGCCGTTGCTGGCCGTGACCCCCACCGCCCGCGACGCCGATGCGCTCGTCGACGGCCTCGGGGCTTTCGTCGGTCCCGAGCGCGTCGCGCTGTTCCCCGCCTGGGAGACGCTGCCGCACGAGCGACTGTCGCCGCAGCCGGCGACCGTCGGTGCCAGGCTGCGGGCACTCGACCGCGTCGCCGACCACGAGGTCGACGTGCTCGTCACGCCGGTGCGCGCGCTGCTGCAGCCGATGGATCCGCGCCTGGGCGAACGGCGACCGGTCCGCGTGGCACCGTCCTACGACGGCGGGCTCGAGCAACTCGTCCGCGAGCTGTCCGCGCTCGGGTACGTGCGCACCACGCTGGTCGAGCAGCGCGGCGAGTTCGCGGTGCGTGGTGGCATCGTCGACATCTTCGCGTCGACGCAGGACCACGCCGTTCGCGTGGAGTTCTGGGGCGACGACGTCGACCAGCTGCGATGGTTCGGCGTCGCCGATCAGCGGGCGCTGGACACCGTGGACGCCGTCGACGTGTACGCCGCGCGGGAGCTCGTGCTCGACGAGGAGACGGCGGCGACCGCGCGTGCGCTGGCGTCGCGGGTGCCCGCGCTCGCCGATCGGCTGGGGATGCTGGTCGACGGCATCGTGTTCGAGGGCGCGGAGTCGCTGGTCACCGCGCTGCAGCCGAGCCCGGCGTGGCTGCCGGAGCTGCTGCCCGCCGACGCCGGCGTCGTGCTCGTCGATCCGGCGCGGCTGGAGGCACGCAGCGCCGAGCTGCGCGAACAGGCCGAGGTACTGGCGGTCGCCGGGTGGTCGGACGCCGACAGCGACGTGCTCGGGACCGACGGCGTCGGGTTCGGCGAGTACAAGCAGGTCACCGATCGGGTCTCGGGACCGGTGTGGTCGCTGGACCCGTTCGGCTCACCGGACATCCCCGGCCGGCCGTGGGAGTCGTTCCGCGGCGACATCGCGGCCGCCGCCCGGCGTGTCGGTGAGCTGGCACGCGACGGCGTGCAGGTGGTGCTCAGCGCCGCCGGGCACGGCTCGGCCGTCCGGCTCGGCGAGGTGCTGCGCGAACAGGGCGTCGCCGCGACCGTCGTCGAGACCGTCGGCAGCGAACGGATCACCATCGTCGAGTCCGCGCTGCGCGACGGCTTCGTCGCGCCCGAGCTGGGTGTCGCGCTGCTGGGGGAGTGGGACCTGTTCGGCCCCCGACGGTCACGGGCCAGCCGACGGCTGCCGAGCCGGCGCACCGCCCAGGCGACCGTGCTCGACCTGTCGCCCGGCGACCCGATCGTGCACGCGGTCCACGGCGTCGGCATCTACCAGGGCATCACCACCCGGCAGCTGCGCGGCCCGACGTCGGCGGTGGGGGGACAGGCGGCGGGCCAGCTCACCCGGGACTACGTGATCGTCGAGTACGTCGGCGGCGACCGGCTGTTCGTGCCCAGCGACAACGTCGACGCGCTGGCGCCCTACATCGGCGGCGAGGAGCCGCGCGTCATGCGGATGGGTGGCGTCGACTGGGAACGCGCCAAGGGTCGGGTCCGCCGGGCCGTCCGCGAGATGGCCGGTGAGTTGCTGCGGCTGTACCAGGCGCGCATGCACGCGCCGGGCACCGCGTTCGCGCCCGACACCCCCTGGCAGAGCGAGCTCGAGCAGGCGTTCGCCCACGTCGAGACACCCGATCAGGTGTCGGCCATCGACGAGGTCAAGCAGGACATGGAGACGCCGGTCCCCATGGACCGGTTGATCTGCGGCGACGTGGGGTTCGGCAAGACCGAGATCGCCGTGCGCGCTGCCGCCAAGGCGGTGTTCGACGGCAGGCAGGTCGCGGTGCTGGTGCCCACCACACTGCTCGCGCAGCAGCACGGCGAGACGTTCGCGGAGCGCTTCGCGGGGTTTCCCGTGCGGGTCGAGACGCTGTCGCGGTTCGCGGGACCCGCGCGACAGCGCGAGATCCTCGACGGGCTGTCGGCGGGCACGGTCGACCTGGTCATCGGCACCCATCGGCTGCTGTCGCAGGACGTGGTGTTCAAGGATCTGGGACTCGTGGTCGTCGACGAGGAGCAGCGCTTCGGGGTGGGGCACAAGGAGAAGCTCAAACAGCTGCGCACCAGCGTCGACGTGCTGACGATGACCGCCACACCGATCCCGCGCACCATGGAGATGGCGATCACCGGCATCCGTGACCTGTCGACGATCGACACCCCGCCCGAGGAGCGCCAGCCGATCGTCACCCACGTCGGTCCCTCCGACCCGTCGATGGCGGCGCTGGCCATCCGCCGGGAGCTGCTGCGCGAGGGCCAGGTGTTCTGGCTGCACAACCAGGTCTCGACGATCTCCGCGGCAGCGCAGGCCGTGCGCGAGCTCGTGCCCGACGCCCGGATCGAGATCGCCCACGGGCAGATGGCCGAGTCGCAGCTCGAGCGGATCATGATCCGCTTCTGGGAGCGCGAGTTCGACGTGCTGGTGTGCACGACCATCATCGAGAACGGGCTGGACATCCCGAACGCCAACACGCTGCTTGTCGAACGCGCCGACCTGTTCGGGCTGGCGCAGTTGTACCAGCTGCGGGGCCGGGTGGGCCGCTCGACCGTCCGCGGCTACGCCTACCTGTTCCACCCGGAGCACCGCACGATGACCGAGGAGGCCTACAAGCGCCTCGAGACGGTCGCCACCCACACCGGGCTCGGCTCGGGCATGTCGATCGCGCTGCGGGACCTGGAGATCCGCGGCGCCGGCAACGTGCTGTCGGCCGACCAGTCGGGGCACATCGCCACAGTCGGCTTCGAGGCCTACGCCCAGCTGATGCGCGAGGAGATGGCGGAGCTGCGCGACCCGGCGGCAGCGGCGCGGGAGCGGGCCGAGGCGGCCGAGATCTCGATCGACCTGCCGGTCGACGCCCACCTGCCGTCGGACTACATCGCCGACGAGGGGCTGCGGCTGCAGGCCTACCGCCGGATCGCGGGCATCCGCGACGGCGCCAGCGGCAGGGACGTGACCGACGAGCTGACCGACCGCTACGGCACGCTTCCCGCGTCGGCCGCCCGACTGATCACCATCGCGGCACTGCGTGCCGCCGCGCGGCGGTGGGGCATCACCGAGATCAGTGTGACGCCGCGGCGCACCGTCCGCGTGCTGCCCGTGCATCTGTCGGAGTCGCAGCAGGTCCGCCTGCGCCGCGAGCGTCCGCGCGCGCTGTGGAACGAGGCCGCAGGCGCGCTGGAGCTGCCGATGCCGTCGCGTGACGTCGACCTGGTCGGCTGGACCGCCCGTGAGCTCAAGGCGGTGCTCGGCAAACGTCGACGGTGACGTGCCACGCCGGAGCGCAGACACGGGTTAAGGTGCGGGCCCGCCACTGTCACACAGGAGCCTGCACCCCATGTCGTTTCTCACCCGCCGCACACGACGCCTGTTCCTGCTGGCCGCCGGTGCGCCGCTCGCGGCCCGCGGCCTGCACCGCCTGGCCGACGCCATCGAGGCGCGACGCGGCCGATCGATGCTGACCAGCGCCGTCCGCGGCCTCGCCACTCTCATCCCCGGACGGCGCCGTCGACGGTGACCTCAGATAGCGCAGCGGTAGGTCATCGGACAGACCTCAGATAGCGCAGCGGTAGGTCATCGGACAGACCGCGTGGCGGGCCGGCCAGCCGGCCCGCCACTACACTGACGCGGCGAACCGCCGAGCAGGAGCAGTTCTCGTGATCACCCTCGCACGCCGACTCGCTGTCGTGATCGCGGCGTTGACCGCCGCCGCGTGCGGGCTGACCACCGCCGGCGACCCCACCACCGCGGCGGTCGTCGGTGATCGGCGCATCGCCGCCGCCGCCATCGACGAGAACCTCGAGTCGATCCGCAACAGCGAGGCGTTCCGCCAGCAGGCACAGGGCGATACGAGCGGCGCGTTCGTGCTCGACGCGCAGACCCAGCTGGCCACCGCGTTCGTCCGCTCGGAGATCCTCGCCCTGGTCGCCGAGCGCGAGGGGGTGGCGGTCTCGGACGAGGAGATCGCTCAGGCCCGCGACGACCTTGTGACGCAGCTCGGCGGTGAGGAGGCGTTCCAGGCCCGCCTGGCCGAACAGGGCCTGTCCGAAGGCTTCCTGCTCCAGCAGCTGCGTGACCAGCAGACCCAGGCCGCGCTGCAGGAGGAGATCGGGCAGGGCGCCGAGCTGGCCGAGTACATCCGCACGCAACTGGAAGACATCGACATCGAGGTCAACCCACGCTACGGGCAGTGGGATCCGGCGACACTGGCGGTCACGCAGTTCGACCCGCTCGCCCCGACCGGTGGCACCACCCCGGCGGCTGCGTCCCCGTGAGCCGCCTGGTCCTGATCGACACCGTCGATCAGCTCCCGGGCCTGCTGCCACTGCACGCGTGGACAGCGCTGTCGACGACCGATCTGATCCTCGTCGGCGACCCGACCCATCCGCTGGTCGATCACCTCACCCAGGCCGAGCTGCGCCACGAGACCGTGCCGGAGCCCGCCGAGCCGGCCGCGCTCAGCCGCCGGGACCTACTCAGCGGCGTCGATCCGCTGCAGCGCGCGAAGGTGAGCTGGATCGTCGACCGCGCCCGCGACGCCGGCGCGGTCGCGTACCTGTACGGCCCGACCGACACCGAAGCGTTCACCCGCGCTCTCGGACTCGAGGCCGCCCGCAGCCAGGTCGAGGTGGAGATCGTGTACTTCGGGCTGGCACCGAAGGGCGTGGGTCTGCTGGAGCTCGTCGAGGTCGAGCAGCGGCTGCGCGGGCCCGACGGGTGCCCGTGGGACCGCGAGCAGGATCACGCCACGCTCGCACCCCACGCCGTCGAGGAGGTCTACGAGCTGCTCGACGCGATCGCGTCGGGCACCGACGACGACATCCGCGAGGAGCTCGGTGACGTGCTGCTGCAGGTCGTGTTCCACGCCCAGATCGCCGACGACGACGGGCGGTTCGACATCGACGCCGTGGCACGCGGCATCGCCGACAAGCTCGTCCGGCGGCACCCGCACGTGTTCGCCGACGCGCGGGCCGACGACGCCGCATCGGTCATGCGCAACTGGGAGCAGCTGAAGGCCGCGGAGAAGCCGGAGCGCGACGGGATCTTCGACGGCGTGGTCGCCGGTCAGCCCGCGCTCACGCTCGTCGCCGCGCTGCAGACGCGCGCGGCGGCGTTGGGGTTCGCCTGGCCCGACGCCGCGCCGGCGCTGGCCAAGGTGCGCGAGGAGCTGGCCGAGCTCGAGCAGGCGCCAGCCGAGCGGCAGGCGCACGAGGTGGGAGATCTGTTGGCCGCGGTCATCGCGGCGGCGCGCCAGCTCGATGTCGATCCCGACCTCGCGCTCAGGGCCCACGCAGCGCGCTTCCGGCAGCGGTTCGAGCGCGCGGTGGCGCTGGCCGACGCGCCACCGGGGGAGCTGTCGGATGAGCAGTGGCTCGCCCTGTGGGACGAGGCCGGCGCTGACGCAACCTGATCGGTCGGCCATCATCGTGTGACCACGGTGCGCCGACCGGCGGGCAACCTCAGCGTTGGCGCGTCCACATGGTTGACGCGGCAGCCACCGGCGGGGCGCCAGCACCGATGACACCACGCTCGCGGCCGGCGTGCCGCGGCGAAAGGAAGTGACCTGACGGTGACCGATGCGTTCCAACGACCCGAGGCGGACGCCGCGTCGATCGCTCGAGAGGACGGCGAGATCGAGCGCGCGGTGCCCGCATCCCAGCAGCTGCAGGACTCGGTGCAACGCGTGGCCACGGTGGTGCGGTCGTCGGTGCCGTTGCGCACCGTGGCGTTCGTGCTGCCACCGCTGGTGCTGCCGCTGGCGCTGGGGCTGTCGTTCGGTGCGACCCTGGCCGTCGCGCTGGTCCTGCTGTGGCTCGCGGCCGCCTCGGCGACCCTGGCCACCCTGATGTTCGACGGCAGCGATCAGCTGGCGCTACGGGCGATCGAACGCCGGCTCGAGCAGCTGGCCGGCACCGGCACGTTCGAAGGCGCCACCGCATCCGAGAACACCGAAGCGCTGATGGCCATCGGCGCGCAGCTCGATGCCATGAGCGACCGCCTCGACGAGCTCGTCGCGGCGTCGGCGCCTCCTGCGGCGGCACCGGACAGGCTCCATCGGCCACCAGAGCACTGGTCAACGTCACAGGGAGGTGAGCAGAATGACCGGTACGACCGCGACGTCGTATCGGAACGCCCCTGGAGCCAACCCCGATGGCAACGATAACCACCCTCTGCTTCACCGGTGACGACCGGGCCAACCAGTTCCTCAGCACGAACCCGCTGGCACTGCTGATCGGCATGCTGCTCGATCATCAGGTGTCGGTGGAGCGCGCGTACGCTGCGCCCTACGAGCTCGCCCGCCGGCTCTACGCCGAGCTCACCCCGGCGGCGGTGGCGGCGCAGCCGGTCACCGAGATCGAGTCGTGCTTCCGCCAGCCACCCGCGCTGCACCGGTACCCCGGCATGATGGCCCGCCGCGTCCACGCGTTGTGCGTCCATCTGACGCGCTACCACCGTGGCGTCGCGGCCGACGTGTGGGAGCATGCCGACGATGCCCGGCAGCTGTTCCGCAACGCACGGGCGCTACCGGGCTTCAACGACCACACGGCGCGGATCCTCGTGGCGCTGCTGGCGAAGCAGCTGGGGGTCCGGCCCGCCGGATGGGAACGCGTCGCCGGCCCCTACGCGCTGCCGGGCCACCGGTCGATCGCCGACGTCACCGACCGCGACAGCCTCGTCAAGGTCCGGGCCTACACCCGCCAGCACACCCGCCTCGGCGCGTAGACGCCGGCTCATCAGCTCCAATTCCTGCTGAATCGAGTTCATTGAGTCGTGATTCAGCGCCGCACCGATGCGGTGACCGCCGACCTGCTCGCCCGCGGACAAGCTGACAGCGGCGGCGCGCGGTCAGGACGGCGCCAGCGTCGTGCCTGCGGTCCAGTCACGGTGCAGCCGCTGGTACACCGCACTGTCGGCGAGCAGCTCGTCGTGGGTGCCGTAGTCGACGATACGTCCGGCGTCGAACACGAGCACCAGGTCGGCGCCCTCGGCCGTCGCCAGGCGGTGGGCGATCGTGATGCTCGTGCGGCCCTGCGTCAACCGCTCGATCGCGTGTCGGAGCTGGACGTCCAGCGCCGGATCGACCGCGGACGTCGCCTCGTCGAGCACGAGCACGGCGGGGTCGGCGATCCACGCCCGCACCAGCGCGACGAGCTGCCGCTCGCCGGCCGACAGCCGGCCGCCGCGCTGACCGACCCGGGTGGCGATCCCGCCGGGCAGCCCCGCCAGCCAACCGTTGAGGTCGAGATCGGTGAACGCCTGCAGCACTTGCCCGTCGTCGGCCTGCGGGTCCCCGTAGCGCACGTTGTCGGCGAGCGTCGCGTCGAACAGGAAGCCCTCCTGCGGCACGAAGGCCACATGCTCGCGCAGCGTCCGCGCGCTGAGCTCGTCGAGCGGCACGTCACCGATCAGCAGCTGCCCCGCGTCGGGTCGCAGCAGCCGGACGACCAGCTTGGCGAAGGTAGTCTTGCCCGACCCTGTCTCGCCGACGATCGCGACCCGCCGGCCCGCCGGCAGGTCGGCGTCGACATCGCACAGCACGTCGGGACCGTCGCCGTACGCGAACCACACGCCGCGGGCGTGGACCGCCAACGCACCGCCTGGCAGGTCGCGGCCCTCGTCACGGTCGTCGAGATCCGGCGGGACGTCGAGCACCCGCAGGATCCGCCGGACGCCGGAGGCGGCGACCTGCGCCTGGTCGAGGGTCTCGACCAGCGTCTGGACCGGCTCGATGAACTGGTTGACCAGGAACATGAACGCCACGAGCGTCCCGGCGGTCATGCCGTCGAGAACGAACAGTCCGACGACCAGCACGATCGCCTGAACGGCGGCCGAGAAGATCTCCGCGGTGCTGAACAGCGCCGCCGCGGTGCGGTGCGTGCGGTACTCGGCGGAGTACTGGGCCGCCAGGCGGTCGCGCAGACGCTGGCGCATCCGCGACTCGGCACCGTAGGCGCGAACGGTCGGCAGGCCCACGATGGCCTCGCCGATCGCGGCCATGCTGTCGGCCACGCGGACGCGGACGTGGTCGTAGGCACGTTGCAGCAGCTGCTGGAACCAGCGCAGCGCCACCGCGTACCCGGCGGTGATCACGGCGACGACGAGCGCGAGCTCCCAGCGGTAGGCCACCATCACCGCGAGCACGAGTGCGATGCGCAGCACGCCGAGCAGCAGGTTGACCCCACCCCACTGGAGGAACTGCTGGATCTCCTGGACGTCGGAGGTGACGCGGGCCACCAGCGCGCCGCGCCGCTCACCCTGGACATGCAGTACCGACAGGCGGTGCAGGTGCTCGAACGTCATGACGCGCAGCTCGCACAGGCCGCGCGCCGCTGCGGCGCTCATGCGCACCTGCGCCTGACGGTTGGCCAGCGTCGCAACCGTCAGGACGCCGATCGCCAGGACGCCGAGCCGGACCACGGCACCGACGTCGACGCCGGTCGGCGACAGGATGTGACGGTCGATGACCACCTGCAGCGTCACCGGCACGACGAGCCGGCCGACGGCGCCGACGATGGCGAGCGCGACCGTCCACCACAATCCCGCCCGCAACGCCGGGGCCAGCCGCAGGGCCCGACGCAGCGCGCTGACGGTACCGATCGCGTCGGTCGTCACGTCGCGGCTCCGCCCGGCACGCGGCCGGCACTGCGATGTTGATCGCGTCGCTGCGCGTCCTGCTCGTAGGCGCGCAGCAGCCGGCTGTACGCCGGCAGCCGCAGCAGCGTCTCGTGACGGTCGTGCGCGACGATGCGGCCGTCCTCGACGAACACGACCTCGTCGGCCAGCGCGATGCTCGACGGTCGGTACGCGACGATCAGCACCGTGGCCGGCAGGTCGGCGTCCTTCAGGTTGCGCAGGATCTCGGCCTCGACCGACGGGTCGACCGCCGACGTCGCGTCGTCGAGGAGCAGCAGTCTGGGCTGCTGCGCCAGCGCGCGGGCGAGCGCGAGGCGCTGGCGCTGGCCGCCGGACAGCGCGACACCCCGCTCGCCGACCCTGGTGTCGTACCCGCCGGGCAGCGCGCTGACGAACTCGTGCGCCCGGGCCATACGCGCCGCCCGCTCGACGTCCTTCGGGTCCAGGTCGTCACGCAGCGCGATGTTGCCGCGCACGGTGTCGTCGAACAGGAAGGCCTCCTGCGTCACGTACGCCAGCTCCCGTGCCAGCTCGCCGGAGGCGAAGTCGCGGACGTCGCGCGCGTCGAGGCGGATGGCCCCGCTCACCGGATCCCACAGGCGCGCGAGCAGCAACGTCAGCGTCGTCTTGCCCGACCCGGTGGGACCGACGACGGCGACGGTCCGTCCCGCGGGGATGTCGAGCTGCACCGCGTCGAGCACGGGCGGCCCGTCGGGGTAGGCGAAGCGCACGCCGTCGCCCTCGACCGGCGCGGGGCGGTCGACCTCGGTTGCCTGCCGCTCGCCGTAGGCCACCTCGTCGTCAGCGGTCAGCACCGACTGCACCCGGTGCCACGCCGGCACGCTGTCGCCGAGCTGCCACAGCGTGAACCCGATCAGCCGTGACGGCCATAGCACCAGGGACAGCAGGAACGTCACGCGCACCAGCTCGCCGGCCGTGATGACATCGGCGGTGATGCGCCACGCACCGAGCACCACCACGATCACGGTGACCACCCCGGGCAGCAGCTCGTGCGCCACGTTGTAGGTCGCGCGGATCACGCCGAGCTCCACGAGCTGGTCGCGCAGCCGTTCGGCGTCGCGTCGCAGCCGCCGCGTCTCGTCACGCTCGCGGCCGAGCGCCTTGACGGTCAACGCGCCGTCGAAGCTCTCGTGCGCGGTGCTGGCGACCTCGCCGCGTAGCCGCTGGACCGCCTGGCCCAGTCCCGCCATCCGCCAACTGCCGCGGATGTTGATCGCCAGGCTAGTCGCCACCCAGAGGACCGCGATGACGCCCATCCACGGGTCGGTCACGGCGATGATCGCCGCGGCGCCGAGCAGCAGCGCGGCGGCACCGACCCCGTAGGGCAGCGGCGCCAGCACGTACGTCGCCTGCGTGGTGTCGGCCTCGGCAACCGACAGCAGGTCGCCGGTCGGGTGGCTGGCGTACCACCGCATGGTCAGCCCCAGCTGGTGGTCGACGATGCGCTCGCGCAGATCGTTCTTCGTCCCGTACTGCAGCGCCGCGGCCGCGGCACGCCGCAGGATGATGCCCACCGCCTTGGCCACGCCGACGCCGACGATCAGGGCGACGGCCAGACGGATCCGGCCGGTGCCGTTGCCGTCGAGCACCGGCACGATCAGCTCGTCGGTCACCCAGCCGAGCACGACCGACGAGGCGACGATCGCCGCGCTGAACAGCAGCGACCCCAGGACCGCGATCGCGAACGGGACCGGTCGCCGCCGGACGTGGGCGGTCACGACCTGCAGACCCGTGCGGACGACGGCGGCAGGACTCAACGACGTGGACATGGCGTGCGGCGGGGACCTCCACCCGAGACGACGGGTTCGCAGGCGAGCAGACCACTGTACGTGTGCGTCGGGCGCGTGGCGCCGAGTCCTCGCATGCGGTGACTGGGCTACACGCCCGGCGTCAGGCCGCGGCGGACCCCTCAGGCCGCGGCGACCCGTGCGGCGGCCAGCGTGTAGGCGGGGGAGCGGCCGACGGCCGACCGCAGCAGTCCCAGCATGTTGCCCGCGTTGGCCACGGCGGCCCGTGCACCCATCCGTCCGACCGGCACGTCGAGCATCCGCCGCTGCCAGCGGGGCAGTGAGCCCGCGGCGCCGGCGAACAGTGGCAGGTACGCGCCCCGCACGGCGTGGGGCAGTGGCGGCCACCGAAGGAAGCGCACGGCGTCGCGTGCCTGCGCGCCCGCCGCCAGCTCGGGCGCGACCGCCTCGAGCGCGGCGGCCAGCTCGGCGACGCTGCGGGGCAGCTCGTCGCGTAGCGGCAGCGCGACCTCGTCGGCGCGGAGCCGGTCGCCCGCCTCCGGGTCGCGCCGCAGCGGCGCCAGCGCGATCCGTTCGTCGAGCAGTGCGGCCAGGCGTGACTGCTCGGCGACGAAGCGGTCGGCGTCGGCGGCCGTCACCGGCCGTGGTGCCCAGAGGCGGTCGGCCGCGAGGAACGACGACGTCAGGGCCATCGACACCCAGGCGAGCAGCGCCGGATCACCGGCGCGGTAGGCGCGCCCGTCGGGCGCCGTACCGCGGACCGACCGGTGCGCGCGACGCACGGCCGTCGCCGCGGCGACCACTTCCTCGGTGGTCCCGAAGGTGGCCGTGGTCACCCATGCCGACGTCGACTGCAGACGCGCCAGCGGATCGTGGCGGAAGCGCGAGTGGTCCGCGACGCCGGCCATGGCCAGCGGGTGCAGCGTCTGCAGCAGCAGTGCCCGGATGCCACCGGCGATCGCGGCCGGCTCGGCGATGATCCGCCACGACGGCGAGCCGGGACCGCACAGCCCGGCATCGGCGTCGCCCGTCGTCGCCCTCCCGCGCGCGCCGAAGATGCGACGCATGAAGACCTGCACGCCGTCGCGGATCACCGGGAGCCCATCGGGCAGCGCGGCCGACAGCGACACGGCGGGCTGCACCGGTCTCCGGCCTCCGAGCCACTCGTCTGCGTTCACCCGGCCACGCTAGCCCCACCGTCGCCGTGCTGCGCCGATCGACTGTCGTCGCAAGGGTTGGGGATGCGCCGCGGTTCGGTATAGCTGCTGTCAGGACCACGTGCGCTGTACTGCGCGATCGAAGGGCGAGATTGGTATGCGGATCGGAATCCTCACCGGAGGCGGCGATGTGCCCGGGCTCAATCCCTGCATCAAGGCCGTGGTGCACCGGGTCGTCGACGATGGGCACGAGGTGCTGGGCATCAGACGTGGCTGGGGTGGGCTGCTGGCCTGCGCACCCGACGATCCGTTGTCGATCAAGGACAACACCCTGCCGTTGGATCGCAACGTCGTGCGTCGGGTCGACCGTTCCGGCGGCACGTTCCTGCACACGTCGCGGACGAATCCCGGGCGGGTGCGACCCAAGGAGGTGCCAGACTTCCTGCGCGACCGCGCGACCGGGGACGGTCCGTTCGACTTCACCGACCATGTGCTGTCAGTGCTCGACGCACTGGGGCTCGACGCGCTGGTGCCGATCGGCGGGGACGACACGCTGTCGTACGCGGTGCGGATGCACCAGGAGGGGGTGCCGGTCGTCGCCATCCCCAAGACCATGGACAACGACGTGCACGGCACCGACTACTGCATCGGCTTCTCCACGGCGGTCAGCCGCAGCGTGCAGTTCATCCACTCCCTGCGGACCTCGACGGGGTCGCACGAACGCATCGCCGTCATCGAGCTGTTCGGCCGGTACTCGGGCGAGACCTCACTGGTGTCGGCGTACCTCGCCGGCGTCGATCGTGCGGTGATCTCGGAGGTCCCGGTCGACGTCGATCGCCTGTCGGCGCTGTTGATGGACGACAAGCGCGACAACCCCAGCAACTACGCGATGGTCACCGTATCGGAGGGCGCCACCATGGCAGGGGGCCAGATGCTCGTGACCGGCGAGGCGGACGCCTACGGGCACCGCAAGCTCGGCGGGATCGGGGACGTGCTCGGCGAGGAGATCAAGGCGCACACCGGTGAGGGCATCGTGGCGCAGAAGCTGGGCTACCTCATGCGGTCGGGCGCGCCGGACTCACTGGATCTGATGGTCGCGACCAACTACGCGGTGATGGCCGCTGATCTCGCGGTGGAGGGCTCTCGCGGCCGCATGGTGGCGCTGCGCAACGGGACCTACACCAACGTGCCCATCTCGGTCACCGGCGAGGGCGCCAAGCGCGTCGACGTCGACGCGCTCTACGACGCCGATCAGTACCGCCCGAAGGTCCGACACGTCGGCGGCAAGCCGATGTTCCTGTACTAGACGCTGAGAGGATCTCACAAAAAGTGTCGTTGGCATGACAGGTCGTAGGTTCCTTGACGGATAAGTAGTAGGAGTGTGAACCTCAAGTGGAGATCGAGAGTTTTCGGGCCAGGGAGCTGCTGGACTCGCGCGGCAACCCCACCATCGAGGTCGACTGTGCGCTGATCGACGGCGCGTTCGGTCGGGCCGTCGTGCCCAGCGGCGCGTCGACCGGGCAGTTCGAAGCGGTCGAGCTGCGCGACGGCGGCGACCGGTTCGGCGGCAAGGGGGTCAGTCGGGCGGTCGACAACGTCAACGACACGATCGCGTCGGAGATCGTCGGGCTCGATGCCACGGATCAACGGCTGGTCGACGCGGCGCTGCTCGCACTCGACGGCACCGACGACAAGTCGAACCTCGGGGCCAACGCACTGCTCGGTGTCAGCCTCGCGGTCGCCAGGGCCGCCGCCGACTCCCGCGCGCTGCCGCTGTACAGCTACCTCGGCGGGCCCAACGCCCACCTGCTGCCGGTACCGATGATGAACATCGTCAACGGCGGTTCGCACGCCGATTCGAACGTCGACTTCCAGGAGTTCATGATCGCGCCGGTGGGTGCGCCCAGCTTCGCCGAGGCGGTGCGGATCGGCGCGGAGGTGTATCAGGCGCTCAAGCAGGTGCTGCAGGGATCGAGCCTGTCGACCGGTCTCGGGGACGAGGGCGGGTTCGCGCCCGAGCTCGAGTCCAACGTCGCGGCGCTGGATCTCATCGTGGAGGCGATCGACAAGGCCGGTTACCGACCCGGCGACGACGTCGCCCTCGCGATGGACGTCGCCGCGAGTGAGTTCTTCGACGACGGCAGCTACCGGCTCGCCGGCGAGGGACGCGAGCTGTCGTCCGACGAGATGGTCGAGCTGCTGGCCGATCTGGCCGACCGCTACCCGATCGTGTCGATCGAGGATGGGCTGGACGAGGAGGACTGGTCGTCGTGGCGTGAGCTGACCGCACGCATCGGCGACCGCTGCCAGCTGGTCGGCGACGACCTGTTCGTGACCAACGTGCAGCGTGTCCGCCGGGGCATCTCGGAAGGCAGCGCGAACAGCGTCCTCGTGAAAGTCAATCAGATCGGTACCCTGACA
>JAHWKT010000178.1 GCA_019347695.1 Actinomycetota bacterium
TGGGTGGACTGGGGGAGATCGGCGCGAACATGGCGGCGATCGAGGTGTCGGGTCGTATCGCCCTGATCGATGTGGGGCTGATCTTTCCCGATGCTGAGCACTACGGCATCGACCTGATCCTGCCGGACTGGTCGATGCTGCGCGAGCGCGCCGACGACCTCGACTGTGTGGTGCTCACCCATGGCCACGAGGACCACATCGGGGCGTTGCCGTTCTTCCTGCGCGAGTTCGGGTCGCTGCCTGTGTACGCCAGCAAGCTGACGCTCGGTCTGCTGCAGGCCAAGCTCGAGGAGCACCCCGACGTCGAGGCCGAGTTCGTCGAGGTCGAGGCGGGGGAGCGGGTGCGGGCCGAGCCGTTCGACTTCGAGTTCGTGGCGATGAACCACTCGATCCCCGATGGGCTCGCGGTTGCGGTGCACACTCCCGAGGGCACGGTGCTGCACACCGGTGACTTCAAGCTCGATCAGACACCGATCGACGGACGTCCCACCGATCTGCCGCACCTCGCCGCGCTCGGCGACGAGGGGGTCGCGCTGCTGCTGGCCGATTCGACGAACGCCGAGGTGTCGGGCCTGATCCCCAGCGAGCGGGTGGTCGGCCACACCATGCAGGAGGTGTTCGGCCAGGCGAGCGGGCGCATCGTCGTCACAACGTTCGCCAGTCACATCCACCGCGTGCAGCAGGCACTGTCCGCTGCCGCCGAGCACAACCGCAGGGTCTGTTTCATCGGTCGTTCGATGGTGCGCAACACCCAGATCGCGCGGGAGCTGGGCTACCTCGCCTACGACGACGCCGACATCGTCGAGCTCGACCAGCTCGACGCGTTGGCGGCCGACGAGGTCGCGATCGTGTGCACCGGTTCCCAGGGCGAGCCGTTCGCGGCGCTGTCGTTGATGGCGGTCGGCCAGCACCGCCAGATCACCATCGAGCCAGGCGACACCGTGGTCATGGCATCCTCGGTCATCCCCGGCAACGAGCACGCCATCTACCGCGCGATCAACAACCTGTTCCGGCGCGGGGCACGGGTGATCCACAAGGGCATCTCCGACATCCACGTCTCGGGCCACGCGTCCGCCGACGAGCTGCGCATGGTGCACAACATCGTGCGGCCCACCGCGGTCGTGCCGGTCCACGGTGAGTTCCGCCACCTTGTGGTCCACGCCGAGATCGCCCGGGACACCGGGGTCGAGACCGATCAGGTGCTGGTGTGCTCCGATGGTGACCGCGTGCGGCTGATCGACGGCCGGGTCGAGCGGGGCGAGTCGTTCACCGCCGGTCGGGTGTTCGTCGACGGGCTCGGCGTCGGCGACGTCGGCAACGCGGTGCTGCGCGACCGCCACCGCCTGTCGAACGATGGGATCTGCGTCGCGTCGATCGTCGTGGACGCACGTGGACACATCGTCGGCGACATCGATGTGACCCAGAGCGGTGTCATCTACGAGAAGGAGCACGCCGATCTGCTCCGCAAGGCGGCCGAGGTGCTGCACGGCGAGCTGTCGGATCGCGGGCACGAGGGTGACCCCGCGGTGATCCGGCGGCTGGCGGCGCAGACGCTCGCCGGGTTCTGGCGTGACGAGGTCGGTCGTCGTCCGATCATCCACCCGCTGATCGTGGAGGTGTGACGATCGCCACTCGCTCGTCGGTCAGCAAGCGCTCGTCGTCGAAGGCGTCGAAGACGTCGAGGACACGTACCCAGCGGGCCAAGGCGTCCGCGCAGACGCAGCGCGACCTGTGGCGCGACGGCTGGGGCGTCGCGCTGCTGATCATCGCGCCGCTGGCGGCGCTGGGCCTGTACCTGCACGCCGCCGGGCTGGTCGGCAGCTTCCTCGAGCTGCTGTTCCGTGGGCTGTTCGGGGTGTTCGGCCTGTTGGCGCCGCCCGCGCTGGCGGCGGCGGGGGTCATGCTGCTGCGGCCGCCCCGGCCAGGCAACGTCCGGGCGGTAGGCGGCTGGCTGATCCTGGCGTTCGCACTCGCGGGGCTGTGGCACCTCGCGCGTGGCGCGCCGGCATGGAGCGCGCCACCCCCCGAGCTGCATGCTGCGGCTGGATGGTTCGGGGCGACCGCGGCGGTCCCGCTGCTGACCGTCGCCGAGGTGTGGGGTGCCGTCGTGGTGCTGGTCGCGCTCGTGGCGGTGGGCGTCATGGTGCTCACGGCCACGCCGCCCCGCGAGATCGCGGGTGCCGCAGCGACCGCCTGGGCCCGTGCCGCGGAGTGGCTGTCGTCACGGTCGGCCGCCGCCGCGGACACGGCCACCCTCGAACGCGACGACCTGCTGCTCGACGACACCGCCGCCGACGCGCTGCCCGCCGGCGACGACGCGCCCGTCCCCGAACCGCCGGAGCCGGAGTCCGACGACCAGGACGAGGAACTGCTCGACACCCAGCTGCTGCCCCGGCGCGTCGACGTGACGACCGCCGCCGCGGCGGCGCCCGGCGCGACCAAGCTGGCGCCTCCCAACGCCGACGACCCGTGGGCTGACTACCGGCTGCCGCCCATCGAGCTGCTGCGCACCGGCCGGGTCGCAACGGGCAACAAGCGCAGCCGCGACCAGATGCGCCGGTCGCTGGAACGCACCCTGGCCCAGTTCAAGGTCGACGCGTCGGTGTCGAAGGTCGCGCAGGGACCGACGGTCACGCGCTTCGAGATCTCGCTGGGCACGGGCGTCAAGGTGGCCGCGGTCACCCGGTTGTCCGACGACATCTCCTACGCACTGGCCACGCCCGAGATCCGCATCGTCGCGCCGATCCCCGGCAAGTCGGCGATCGGCATCGAGGTCCCGAACCGGGAGCGCGATCTGGTGACCCTGGGCGACGTGCTGCGCTCGCCCGAGGCACAGATCGAGCCGCACCCGCTGGCCGCCGGGATCGGGGTCGACATCTCGACCAACCCGGTGATGATCAACCTGGCGACCATGCCGCACCTGCTGATCGCGGGCGCCACCGGGTCCGGCAAGTCGGTCACGATGAACTCGATCATCTCGAACATCGTGATGCGGTCGTCACCCGCGCAGGCCCGCATGATCCTCGTCGACCCCAAGCGGGTGGAGCTGTCGAGCTACGAGGGCGCGCCGCATCTGCTGACCCCGGTGATCACCGATCCGAAGCGTGCGACCGAAGCGCTGCAGTGGACCGTCGAAGAGATGGAGTCGCGCTACGAGGTGCTGGCCCAGCGCGGTTACCGCAACGTCGACTCGTACAACAAGGCGGTCGTCGAGGGTCGGGTCCGCCCGCGGCCGCTGTTGCCCGGCGGGGTGAGGGCGAGCGTCAGCGAGCCGGCGGGCGGGGATCGTACCGGCGCGGGCGACGGACCTGGCGAGGACCGTCCGGCGGCGGACGATGACGCCAGGCCGTACCCGTACCTGCTGTTCGTGATCGACGAGCTGGCCGACCTCATGATGGTCGCCCCCCGCGACGTCGAGTCCCACATCGTGCGCATCGCACAGATGGCCCGCGCGGTGGGCATCCACCTGGTGGTCGCGACCCAGCGCCCGTCGGTAGATGTCGTGACTGGCCTGATCAAGGCCAACGTGCCGTCGCGGATCGCGCTGGCGATGGCCACGCAGGCCGACAGCCGCACGATCCTCGACCAGGGTGGTGCGGAGAAGCTCGTCGGCGACGGCGACATGCTGTTCATGCCGGCCAACGCGTCCAAGCCGCACCGGCTGCAGGGCTGCTACGTCAGCGAGACGGAGGTCGAGCAGGTCGTGGCCTTCTGCAAGGAGCAGCGCGAGGCCGACCATGTCGAGGGCATCATCCGCGAGGGCCGCGAGGCGATGATCGCGGACGTCACCGGAGACGACGCCACCGATCAGGATCTCGTTCGCGCCGCCCGGGAGCTCGTCGTGCGTTCCGGGCTCGGATCCACCTCCATGCTGCAGCGCAAGCTGAAGATCGGCTTCGCGCGGGCGGGCAGGATCATGGACGAGCTCGAGGAGCTGGGGGTCGTCGGGCCGTCGGAGGGATCCAAGGCGCGCCAGGTGCTCATGACCGTCGATCAGCTCGAGGCGTCCGGCAGCGACGTCGGCACGAACGGCTGACGCGGCATGCGGCTGGTGATCTGCGGCGGTGGCACCGCCGGACACGTGTACCCCGCGCTCGCGCTGCTCGACAGCTGGCCGGCACCGCGTCCCGACATCACGTGGGTCGGGACGCCCAACGGCATGGAGCGCGCGATCGTGCGTGAGACGGGCCTGCCGTTCGTGGGAGTGCGGTCCGGCGCGATCCGTGGACAACGTCGCGATCGCCTGCTGCGCTCGGCCGGCCAGCTGACCGTCGGATTCGGGCAGGCGCTGCGCGCGCTGCGACGGTTGCGCCCCCACGTCGTGCTGACGACCGGCGGCTACGTGAGCGTGCCGGTCGCCGCCGCCGCGTGGCTGCTGCGCATCCCGGTGGTGGTGTTCCTGCCCGACATCCGCCCCGGCATCGCGGTGCGGGCCCAGCGCCACATGGCGACCCGCATCGCGTGTGCGTTCGACGCCGCCGCAGATCATCTCGACTCGGATCGCACGATCGTCACCGGCTACCCCGTTCGCCAGGAGTTCGTGTCCAGCGACCGTGAGACCGCCCGCAAGACGTTCGACGCGGGTGACGAGCCGCTGCTGGTCCTCTACGGCGGCAGCCGAGGTGCCAGGACGCTCAACCGAGCGGTCGCCGCCCGCCTGGACGAGGTGCTCGAGCGCTGCCGGTTCGTGCACGTCAGCGGTGCGCTGGATCTCGAAGAGATGCGTGCGCGCCGGGCGCAGCTACCGGTGGCGCTGCAGGACCGGTACGAGGTGCACGCCTTCCTCGGCGACCGGTTGGTCGACGCGTTCCTCGCCGCCGACCTGTGCGTCGCACGGGCCGGTGCCTCGATCATGGCCGAGCTGCCCGCCGCCGGGGTCCCCGCCGTGGTGGTGCCCGGCCCGTTCTCCGATCAGCGGGCCAACGCCGAGTGGCTGGTCGCGCGCGGCGCCGCGGTGATGGTGACCGACGACGCCGCGCCACACGAGCTCGTGCCCCACATCTGCGCCCTCCTCGACGACCCCGGCCGACGAGGCGACATGGCGCGGGCCAGCCGCGCGACCGCCAGGCTCGATGCCGCGGCCAACCTCGTCGAGTTGCTCCGCGAGGTCGCGGCGTCGGAGGGGTGACCGATACCTGGCGGATTGACCGGTGGCGGGGACGATACGCAGCGGAGCACGTGCCTATACTGCACGCGACGCCACGCGAGAGATTGCGTGTTGCGACCACGGCAGGACGCCGCGCTGATTCGCGCACCGTCTCGCGGGCGGCGTCGGCACCGCTGCCGGACACGTCAGACGCGAAGCGAGTGGGCAATGGCGAGCGGGATCGGTCAGCAGCTACGTGACGCGCGGTACCACAAGGGCGTCACGCTGTCGGACGCTGCGCGCGAGACCGGTGTCCGCGAGACCCACCTGCTCGCACTCGAACGCGACGAGCTCGAGGCGATCGGCATCGACCCCGTGTACGTCCGCGGCATCCTGCGGACGTACGCCAACTACCTGGGACTCGATGCGGCTGGACTGCTGGCCCACTACCGCTCCCAGGCGGAGCGCACCGGGCCGGTCGGGAGCCGCGCCGACGTCGCCGCCGCGGACGGTGACCGCAGATCGTCCCGCCGACGGATCGGCACGGTCGTCGGTGCGATCCTGATGCTGGCGATCGTGGCCGGCGCGACATTCGCCGTGCTCAGCCTGCGCCGCGCGCCCGAGGAGCAGGAGGCGCTCGCGAGCTCCGGCGGGCAGGCCGCCGCACCGAGCGTGATGGCGACGGAGGCCCCGCCGGTGGACGCTGATGCCCGCGCGGCCGACGCGCCGTCCGAGGAGGCATCCGCCGAGTCCGTCGAGGTCGAGATCCCTCAGGGGCCGACGCCGGAGGGCCTGACGATGAAGCTCGAGTTCACTGACAAGGTGTGGATCCGTGTCCTCGTCGACGGTGAGAACAAGCTCGAGGGCATCATGCGGCCCGGTGCCGTGACACAGTTCACCGCCAACGACGAGATCGAGTTGCGGATCGGTGTGGCCGAGGCGGTCGAGTTCTCGCTCAATGGCGCGTGGTACGGCAACATCGCCAGTGATCTCGAGGGGCCCGTCAACGTGACCTGCACGCCGGAGACCAGCTGCCGCGTGACCCAGGAGGGCTGACACCGCGCCGGCACCGTACCCTGTCGTGGACCGATCGCCTCGCCGAAGCGGGCCGGCCTGCCCACGACCGATCCCCTGGTACGAAAGGTAGCCGTGCCGACCTCATCGCCTCCGCGTTCTCTCAACCCGGCCAACGTCATGACAGCGCTGCGGGTGTTGCTGGTGCCCGCGATCGTGGTGTTGCTGCTGGCTGACACCACGGGGACAGCGCTGTGGGCACTCGCATTGTTCATCGTGGCGTC
>JAHWKT010000040.1 GCA_019347695.1 Actinomycetota bacterium
CAGCTCCGGCCCGTTCGAGTTCGCGTCCTGGGTGCCCGGCGAGCGCATGGTGCTCACCCGCAACGACCGCTGGTGGCGTCCACGAGCGACCCTCGAGCGCCTCGAGTTCGTGTTCGGGGACGGCATCGGCATCGCCGACGTGCTGCGTGGCGACATCGACGTGGTCACGGTCGACGCCACGCTCGACCGCATAGAACGCGCGCGTGCCGATGACGGCGTCCGTGTCGCCATCGAGCCCGGCGACCGCTGGGCCGCGCTCGACTTCAACGTCGCCTCACCGCTGCTGGAGCGCACCGCCGTCCGTCGAGCGCTCACATCGTCGCTGGATCGCGAGGTCATCGTCGACGAGCTGCTCAACCCCATCGCCCCCGCGATCGAGCTCCGCGATGGCCTGCTCGTCGACGATCCGATCGTCACGGATCCGCTGCCCACGCCCGGACCGTCGGCCGCCGCGACGGATCTTGGCCAAGCGGGCTGCGCACCCGGTGCCGACGAGGTGTACTCCTGCGGTGGCCAACGGTTGGCCCTGCGGCTGACCTCCCCCGCTGACGACTGGCATCTGCGCCTCATCGGCGAGTACGTCGCCGATCAGCTGTCACGGGCCGGCGCGGAGGTCGAGCACACCAACGCCGCCCCCGGTGAGGAACCGCTTACCGAGGAGGCGTGGGACATCGCGGTCACGGCGGTGGCGGGCAGCGATCCCGCACAGGTCGGCCAGCGGTGGCGTTGTGGCGCACCCCACAACCAGCAGGGCTACTGCAGCCCGGCGTTCGACGACCTGCTCGATCGCGCGGCAGCCACCCGCGAGGACACCGAACGCGACGCGGCCTACCTCGAGGCCGACCTGTTGTTGGCGCGCGACCGGCCGACGGTCCCGTTGTATGCCCTGCCAACCATGCTCGTGTATCGCACCACGATCCGCGGACCGACGCTTGACGTCGGCCCCGCTGGTGTCACCCGGGATGTCGATGCGTGGGCGCGGACCGCAAGGGCCAGATCATCGCCGTGAGCTCGGATCCGTGCCTGCACATCGCGGCGTCGGTCGTCGTTGGATCGATGCGCGGATCGTGCCCGGATCACCGCAGTGACCTGCAGGTATCTGTTTCACTCGCGTCACAGGAGAGTACAGTACTACTGGTGTCACAGGAACCGCCGACAACAGCGGTGGTCCTGCCGTGATTCTAAGGAGGCATCATGCGGACCCGAGGTCGAACGCAGCGCTGGGTGCTGCTGCTGACCGCCCTGGCGCTCTTCGCAGCAGCGTGCGGCGGCGGCGAGGCAGCAGAGGGCGGAGGTGACGGCACCGAAGCGGCCGCCGAGGGCGGCGGCTCCGAAGCGGCTGCGACCGGCGGCGAGTTCTCGGCGTACATCTGTGAGCCCGAGCACCTCTTCCCGCCGGCGAACGTGACCGAGACCTGTGGTGCTGAGGTGCTCAACGCCCTGTACGCCCCACTCGTCTCGCTCGACCTCGAGACCAGCGAGGCGGTGTGGGGCGACGACGCACCGCACGCCGTCGCTGCGAACGTCGAGACCGAGGACCAGCAGACCTGGACCATCACGTTGAAGGACGGCTGGACGTTCCACGACGGTTCGCCCGTGACCGCGCAGTCATACGTCGACGCCTGGAACTTCGGCGCGGCGAACCCGGAGTACACCGGTAACTACTTCTTCGACTTCATCGAAGGCAAGGCGGAGCTGACCGAGGACAGCTCGTCGGAGGCGGCCTCTCCCGGCGAGATGAGCGGCGTGAGCGTCGTCGACGATCTGACGTTCGAGGTCACGCTGACCGAGCCATTCAGCCAGTGGCCGCTGGTGATCAACTACACGGCCTTCTACCCGATGCCGCAGGCCTGCCTCGACGACCCGAGCTCCTGCGAGGAGGCACCCATCGGCAACGGCCCGTTCATGATGGACGGCACCTGGAACCACAACCAGAACGTCAAGGTGGCGCGGTACGAGGACTACGCCGGTGAGCCTGCGAACGCCGACGGCGTCGATTTCCGCATCTATGCGGACGTCAACACCGCGTACACCGATCTGCAGGCGGGCGCCCTCGACGTCATGGACAACCTGCCACCAGAGCAGATCGAAGCGGCACAGTCCGAGTTCGGCGACGCCTACCTCGAGGGCAACAGCTCGAGCTACACCTACGTCGGGTTCCCCATCTACGACGAGAAGTTCGCCGACCCGCAGCTGCGCAAGGCGTTCTCGATGGCGGTCGACCGTCAAGCGATCACCGACGCGATCCTGCCGGACCAGACCCCGGCCGACGCGTTCGTGTCGCCGGTCGTCGCCGGCTACCGCGAGGGTGCGTGCGGTGAGGCCTGCACGTACAACCCCGAGATGGCGAAGCAGCTGTTCGACGAGGCCGGCGGCTACGACGGCACACTGACCCTGTGGTTCAACTCCGGCGCCGGACACGAGGAGTGGATGGAGGCCGTCAGCAACCAGCTGCGTGACAACCTGGGCATCCAGAGCATCGAGTTCGAGACGCTCGACTTCGCGCAGTACCTGCCGAAGCTGGAGAGCAACGAGGTCACCGGCCCGTTCCGTCTCGGTTGGGTGATGGACTACCCGAGCCCGCAGAACTACCTGCAGAACCTGTTGTACTCCACGGCTGGTGGCAACTACACCCGCTGGGAGAACGCCGAGTTCGACAGCTTGATCGACGAGGGCAACCAGGCGGAGAGCCTCGAGGCAGGTCTCGAGTCGTACGCGGCCGCCGAGGACATCGCTGCTGAGGAGGTGCCGCACATGCCGATGTTCTTCGGCAAGGTCGCTGCGGCCCACAGTCAGAACGTCTCGGGCGTCGAGGTTGACGCCCAGGACTTCATCAACGTGACGGAGATCGAGGTGGTCTCACAGTAGGCAGTCGCCTACCGATCTGTTGACGGGTGAAGTACCCTGCGGGTGGCGCCGGGGACCTCTCTGGCCCCACCCGCAGCACCCTGCGCGACCGATCTTCGGGGAGGCTTGATGGGCAAGTACGCGGCCCGGCGCATGCTCCAGCTCATCCCCGTGTTCTTCGGGGCGACCCTGCTGATCTTCGCGATGGTCTACCTGATCCCCGGCGACCCCGTCCGCGCCCTGTTCGGCGAACGCCAGGTCTCCCAGGAGACGCTCGACGCGATCCGGGACCGCTACAACCTCAACGACCCCTTCCTCGTGCAGTACGGCAAGTACATGGGCGTCATCCCCGACGGCGAAGAAGGCCTGTCGGGCGTGTTCCAGGGCGACTTCGGCGAGGACTTCCGCGGCCGCGCCGTCTGGGACATCATGAAGCAGCGCTTCCCCGTGACCATCCGCCTGACCGTCGTGGCGATCATCGTGCAATCGGTGATCGGCATCACTGCAGGCGTGCTGGCGGGCATCAGACGCAACTCGTTCATGGACAACCTCGTGCTGGTGTCCACCACGGCGATCGTGGCGATCCCGTTGTTCGTCATGGAGTTCGGCGCCCAGCTCGGGTTCGGACTCGAGCTCGGCTGGTTCCCCATCGCCGGGCTACGGCAGGGCTGGTTCAGCTACGTCCTGCCCTCGATCATGCTGGCGATCATCTCGCTGGCCTACGTCGCACGGCTGACGCGAACGAGCATCGTGGAGAACATCCGCGCCGACTACGTCCGCACGGCCAAAGCGAAGGGTATGAGCTCACAACGTGTCGTCGGCCGGCATGTGCTGCGCAACTCGCTCATCCCCGTCGTGACCTTCATCGGCGTCGACTTCGGAGCGTTGCTGGGCGGGGCGATCGTGACCGAGACGATCTTCAACCTCCCCGGCGTCGGCCGGGCGGTGTTCGAGGCGGTCAACCAGCGCGAGGGCGCGGTCGTCGTGGGCATCATCACGGTGCTGGTGATCATCTTCCTGCTGGCCAATCTGCTGGTCGATCTGTTCTATGGCGTGCTCGATCCCAGGATCCGATACGAGTGAGCCGAAGGGCTGAGCGATGAGTAGCGAGCCGGGTACCCAGGCGCCGCAGCCTGCGGACACCGGTGATGTCTCCGCAGGCGCCGCGACCGGCGGCGGAGAGCTTCGCGAGGCCGGTCTGTGGAAGGACGCGTGGCGCCAGCTGCGACGCAACCCGCTGTTCCTGGCCTCGTCGTTCACGATCGCGGTCTTCGGGCTCATGGCGGCGTTTCCGCGTCTGTTCCTGTGGTTCTACCCCGGCAACAGCAGCCCACGCAGTTGCAGCCTGTCGAACTCGGTAGGCCGTCCGAGCGCCACCGCCTGGTTCGGCTTCGACCTCCAGGGGTGCGACTACTACACCCAGGTGGTGTACGGCGCCAAGGTGTCGATGATCGTCGGCATCGCCACGGTGATCGTCGCCGGCAGCATCGCCGTCGTGTTCGGGTCGCTCGCCGGCTACTACGGCGGCAACATCGACACCCTGATCTCGCGGATCACCGACATCTGGTTCGGCATCCCGCTGATCCTCGGCGCCATCGTGTTCCTCAACGCCATCGGCGAGCGCGGTCTCTTCCAAGTCACCCTGGTGCTCGTCGCGTTCAGCTGGATGACCATGCTGCGACTGATGCGGTCGGCGACCATCGAGAAGCGCGACGCCGACTTCGTCGATGCCGCCCGCGCACTCGGTGCGAGCACATCACGCATCATCATCAAGCACATCTTGCCCAACGCCATCGCGCCGGTGATCGTGTACGGCACGATCTTCGTCGGCATCGTCATCAGCGTCGAGGCCACACTGTCGTTCCTCGGCGTCGGACTGCAACTGCCGGCGATCACGTGGGGCCTGATGATCAATAGCTCGTTCCGACGCATTCTCCAAGTGCCGCACCTGCTCATCTTCCCCGGGGTGTTCCTGTCGATCGTGGTGCTGGCGTTCATCGTGATGGGCGATGCCCTGCGCGATGCGCTCGACCCTCGACTGCGGTAACCCGGCGACAGCTGAGCGAATGACAGGCACGGTGCGATGACGGCAGACGACACCAGCACGCCGGACTGGGAGCAGTCGCTCGACGAGGAGGTCGGCCTCGATCCCGGTGCGGAGCATCTACTCGATGTCCGTGACCTCCACGTCGAGTTCCCCACCGACTACGGCGTCGTCAACGCCGTCAACGGGCTGAGCTACACACTCGACCGCGGCGAGACGTTGGCGATCCTCGGCGAATCGGGGTCCGGCAAGAGCGTCTCCGCACTTGCGGTCATGGGCATCATCGACAAGCCCGGCCGCATCCCCAAAGGGGAGGTCTATCTACAGGGTGTCGACCTGCTGCAACTGCCCGAGCGTCAACTGCGCGACATCCGTGGCGAGCGGATCGCGATGATCTTCCAGGACGCGCTCACCGCGCTGAACCCCGTCTACTCCGTGGGCTGGCAGATCGCCGAGATGTACCGCAAGCACCGCGGGACCGACAAGAAGGAGGCGTTCGCCAAGGCCGCGGAGCTCATGGACCGGGTGCGCATCCCCAGCGCCAAGCGACGGATCGACGAGTATCCCCACCAGTTCTCCGGCGGCATGCGTCAGCGCGTGATGATCGCGATGGCGCTCGCGCTGGATCCGGATGTGCTGATCGCCGACGAACCGACCACCGCGCTCGACGTGACGGTGCAGGCGCAGGTCATGCGGCTGCTGTCGGACCTGCAGGACGAGACCGGCATGGGCATGATCCTGATCACCCACGACCTCGGGGTGGTGGCGGAGGTCTGTGACAACGTCAACGTGATGTATGCGGGCCGGGTGATGGAGCGCGCCAAGATCCACGACCTCTACGCCGAGCCGGCCCATCCCTACACGCTCGGGCTGATGCGGTCGATCCCGCGGGCCGACCAGAAGGGCCGTCCGCTCGATCCGATCCGCGGCCAGCCGCCGAACCTCGCGGCCATTCCGTCGGGCTGCGAGTTCCATCCCCGGTGCAACTTCGCCGAGGACAAGTGCACGGTCGAGGAACCACCGCTGTACCGGGTCGACGAGCACCGCCGCAGCGCATGCCACTTCTGGGAGGAGGTCCTGCGTGTCGGACAGCGCCAAGACCACTGAGCCACTGCTACGGGTGGAGAACCTGGTGAAGTGGTTCCCGATCACGCAGGGCATCGTGTTCCAGCGTCACGTCGGCGACGTCAAGGCCGTCGACGGCGTGAGCTTCGAGCTGTACCCCGGGGAGACCCTCGGGCTGGTCGGCGAGTCCGGATGCGGCAAGTCGACGGTCGCACGGACCCTGCTGCGCCTCGAGCAGTACACCGGCGGCGCGGCGTACTACAAGGGCCAGGACATCTTCCAGCTTGATCCCGGCGAGATGCGCAAGCTGCGCCGCAACATCCAGATCATCTTCCAGGACCCCTACGCGTCGCTGAACCCCCGCATGACCGTCGGCGACATCGTCATGGAGCCGTGGGAGATCCACAGCGACGTCGTGCTCAAGAGCCAACGGCGAGAGCGTGCGAAGCAACTGCTCGACCGGGTCGGCCTCAACCCAGACTACCTCAACCGCTACCCTCACCAGTTCTCCGGTGGGCAGCGGCAGCGCATCGGGGTCGCCCGTGCGCTCGCGCTGAATCCCGAGATCATCATCTGCGACGAGCCCGTCAGCGCGCTGGACGTCTCGGTGCAGGCGCAGGTCATCAACCTGCTCGACGAGCTGCAGGACGAGTTCAACCTGTCCTACATCTTCATCGCCCACGACCTGTCGGTCGTGCGACACATCTCGGACCGTGTCGGGGTGATGTATCTCGGCAAGATCATCGAGATGGGCAACGACCGGGACATCTACGAGCACGCGGTCCATCCCTACACCCAGGCGCTGTTGTCGGCCGTGCCGCTGCCCGACCCGACCAAGCGCGACAAGCGCGACCGGATCCTCTTGGAGGGCGACCTGCCCAGCCCGTCCGATCCGCCGTCGGGCTGCAACTTCCGCACCCGCTGCTGGAAGGCCGAGGACCGCTGCGCCGAGGAGGAACCCGACCTGATCGACCGCTTCGATCACGGGCATCCCAGCGCCTGCTTCTTCGCCGAACCCCGCACGGCGGTCCTGTAGCGACGACCTAGAGCTGATGCAGTCGAGCCGCTGGCACGCCGAACGCGCCGATGTCATCCAACGGTCGGCACAGCCATCACATGCCTAGCCGCTGCGCCACCCACGAGGCATCCCGGCCGATCACGTCAGCGAGCCACGCGAGATCGTCACGATCCGGCGGCGACGCCACCGCACGATCCTCGAGCTCGGCGAGCAGCTCCAGACGCGCATGTGCCTTTGCTTCGGATGGCGTCACCGACCCAGGCATACCAGAATCATGCCGCGTCAGGGCGCGATGTCGGGGCCGGCGACGATGCTGGCGCGTTCGGGGGTCGCGGTGCCCCACGGCGTGACGACCAGACCGGCCACGCGGTCGGAGATGACGATGCGCTGGCGGAAGCTGAACAGCGGGATGATGGCCTGGTCATCGAGCGCCCGCTGCTCGGCGCGCGCCCACAACCGGTCGCGCCGTTCCTCGGCCTCGGCGCGGCGTGCCCGGTCCAGCAGCGCGTCGACGGTGTCCGATGCGTAGCCGCCGTAGTTCGCGCCGTCGCCGCGCTCCTCCGGTGGGCCTGACCGCACGATCGCCTCGAGCATCGCGCCCGCCGTCGGCCGGGACGCCTGCCAACCGAACCGGTACAGCTCCGCGGCGCCGGACTCGACCTCGGCCAGGTACTCCTCGAACGGCAGCACCCGCACGACGAGATCGACGCCCACCGCCGCGAGGTCTGCCCGGATCCGTTCGGCAACCTGCTCGTGACCCCCGTCCGCATCGATCGTCAGCGTCATCTTGTTCACACCGGCACGGGCGAACGCGGCGGCGGCGAGCGACGGCAGGTGCAGGCACGTCGCACAGACCAGTTCGTCGCCACGCGGCAGCACCGGCGGCATGATCCCCCTCGCGGGATCAAGCGCGAGGTCACCCTGATCGTCGACCAGCGCACGACGGTCGATCGCCAAGCTCAACGCGCGGCGCACCTCGACGTCGTCCAAGGGCGCCCGATCAACCCGCAGTCCTAGGAAGTACAGGCTGGGCCGCGGTGCGTCGACCACTCCTGGCCCGCCGCTGCCGTCCGCCGGGCCGTAGGTACGCAATGCCTGATCCAGCGCACCGGCGGGCAGCTGCGATACGTCGATCCGACCCTGCTGGAAGGCGACGTACGCTGCGTCGGCGTCGATGATCCGAAACAGCACCTCCCGCACGCGGTCGTCGGATCGATCGCGCGGGCCGTTGTGCCACTCGTCGTCGCGTTTCACCCGGATGAACTGCCCGGTCGTCAATGGCTCGGACATCCGGTAGGGACCGTTGCCGATCGGCTGCTTCGCGTAACGGTCACGCGCCGAGGCCGCCGCCGCCGGCACCGGGGCCAGCGTCGGGTGTGCAGCCACGGTGGGGAATCCCATGTGGGGTCGGCGCAGTTGCACCTCGAGCGTTCGACGATCGAGCGCGCGGACGCCCGCCAGCTGCGACGCTCGCCCCTCCCGCACGTCCCGGTAGCCGACCACCTCCTCCAGATGGGCGCCGGTGTGGCCCTGCGCGACGGTCAGTGACCACGAACGTACGAAGTCCCGCGCCCGGACCGGTGTGCCATCGTGGTAGCGCGCACCCCGACGGAGCGTGAACTGCCATCGACGGCCGCCGTCGGACGGCGTCCACCGCACAGCGGCGCGGGGTCGCACGGTGCCGTCCAGCGCGAGCGCGGTCAGCGAGTCGAACAGGGTGTCGACGATCAGCAGGCTCGCGTCGTCGACCGCACCGGCGGGGACAACCGCCGCGGGCTCCCGCACCGCCCACCGCAACGTGCCGCCCGCCTCGGCCGCGCCGTCGGTGCGCGATGCGGAGGATCGGGCATCGGCCAACTCGCCGGTCGACGCCGGTGCCGCCGGATCACACGCGGCGAGCAGCAGCGCGAACGCTGCGACGAACGCACGGGCGCGTCGCATGCTCACCACACACCACGGCATGCGCGCGGTGTGTCAGGTGAGGCGCAACCCGAGCAGGATCGTGGTCATCATGAAGATCACCGCGGTGATCACCGTCAGCCGGTCGAGGTTGCGTTCGACGACCGTCGAGCCGCTCATGGTGCTCATGGACCCGCCGCCGAACATGTCGGACAGTCCACCACCGCGCCCCGACTTGAGCAGGATGAACAGCACGAGGAGCAGTGAGACCACCACGTGCACCCCGATGATGATGCCTGTCAGCATCTGTGAACCTCCGACCGTGACCTTCGCGGACCGTGCCGATGCCACCGAGGTGTCTGCACCTTCGGACCGCCGTCTCGAACTGTGACCGCATATCCTAGAGCCGTGCCGGTGGGCTCGCCGGACAGGTGGCACCCCCGCCGCTCGGCCGCTCGCCTACGAACCCGGCCTCAGAGGTCGTCGCTCTCAGCGCTCGGGCGGCGTGCGGCTGACGGTGAAGAAGCCGACCTCCCGCTGCCCACCGCGGAACGTGAGCAGCTCATCGTCGACCGTCAGTCGCGCCTGCTGGTGCAGACGCTGCAACTCCCACGCGTCGCGACCGTCGCTCGACCACACCAGCGGAGAGGCGGTGGTCGAGCGGGCCGCCGACCGGCCGGCGCGCAGCTGTGCCGCCGACTCGATGCACGGACACAGGGGATCATCGCGGTCCGTGGTGGTGGATCCGGTCGAGCGATCCGCGACGTTCGTCGGCGCCATGGCATGGAACGTCGCGAACGCGGGTGATTCCGCCGTCACGGTCGTCGGCGTGGCGAACACGCCCAGCAGGACCCCGTCGTTGTCGAGCACCTGGGTCAACCACGCCGGGGTCACCACGCCGAGCGTGACCGCCACGGCCAGGACTGTCAGCGGGAGCCCGAGATCGCGCCGCGACGGGCGATGGATGACCGCCCCCAGCGGTGAGATCAACCGTGTGACCCGCACCACCGCGTGCGGCTGGTGCGGTCGCGACGCGCGGCGCACGCCGATGGATGGCCATGGCATCCGCATGGCCGGCGCCACCACGGCGCAGGCGTTGGCCACCCGCACCCGCCCGACCTGCGACTCCCACACCTTCATGATCGTCGACGCGAGCGCACCTGGACGGCGGGTCGCCGCGGCGGCCAGATCGTCAGCCGTCTCCTCCTGCTCGCGACGCAGCCACAGCGTCGCCAGGTGGATGCCTGGCAGGAAGAACGCCAGGTCGCGACACAACCCGGTCAGCATCGTCAGCAGTGGGTCACGCCGACGGATGTGTGCCATCTCGTGCGCGAGCAGCGCGTCGAGCTCCTCATCGTCCAGGGCAGCCGCCAGCACGGGGTCCAACGCGATCCACGGCCGGCGGACTCCGGTCGTGAACGCCCCGCCCGCGCAGTTGGATCGCATCCGGATCTCCGGTGGGGCGATGCCCGTGCGGATCGCCAGCGCCAGTCCCCGGCGCCGGATCGCCGAGCTCGCCAGGGGGCTCTCGCGCCGGATGTGGCGTGTGGCGACGACCCCGGCCACACGTCGGATGAGCAGCACCCCGACCACCGACAGGTAGCCGGCGATCAGCAGATCGATGTTGCCGCCCACGATCTGGACGTCGCCGAGCACGTCCATGAGCGCGCCCGCACCGACGAGGCGGTCGGTGTCGATCCAGACCTGGGGCAGATAGCCGCGGTTGGCCGACGTTATGGCGAGCACACCGGCCGCGCCGAACGGGACGAGCAGCAGCAGCCGGCGTCCGACGACGCTACGGACGAGATCGTGTCGGAGCAGCCACCCAACCGCCAGCACGGCAACCAGCGACGCGAGCAGTGCTCGCGCCACGAATGACTCGAAGAGGAAGAGGAAGAATCCTCCTGCCCCGTTCGGCACTAGTCCTCCCGCATGCGCAACTGCTCGATCCTGTGCCGCAGCTCATCGGTCGATGCGACACCCTCGTCCTCGACGACCTGCATGAAGTAGCTCATCGCCGGCTCGGGGAAGCGATCGACGAGCCAGTTGACGACCGAGGTGACCGTCGACTGGGCGTACTCGTCGCGCGAGACGGTCGCGCGGTAGCGGTGCGCCAGCCCCGAGGTGTCCCGCGCGAGCAGGCCTTTGGACGCGAGACGCGCCATGGTGGTCATCACCGTGGTGTACGCGAGGTCGCGGCGCGTTGCCAGCTCCTCGTGCACGTCGCGTACGGTCGTGTCGCCCAGCTTCCAGACCGTCTCCATCACGTCGCTCTCGAGCGGTCCGAGGAGGCCCTGCAGCTGGGTTCGGCGCTTCGCCATCGTACGTCCCCATATCTCTCGTCCGGCCGGAGCCGGTCGGCCGTGTGGTGCGTGGCTCACAGCATCGTACCCGGTCCGGCACCTCTGCGTCCGTCACCGGTGTCATCGGCAGTCTCGTCGATCCAACTACCGCTGTCGACACCTTGATGTGCTCACATCCGGTGGTAGCGGCAGATCGCGGCGAAATCGTCGGCCTGCAGGCTCGCACCACCCACCAGCGCACCGTCGATCTGTTCCTGCCGCATCAGCTCAGCGACGTTGCCCGGCTTGACGCTTCCGCCGTACTGGACCCGGATGCGCTGCGCGGCGTCCTCACCGAACACGTCGGCCAGCTGGTTGCGGCCGAAGCCGCACATCTCGTCGGCGTCCGACGGGGTCGCCGTCTTGCCGGTACCGATCGCCCACACCGGCTCGTAGGCGAGCACGATGTCGTCGGCACGGTCGACGTCGACACCCTCCAGGCCGCGCTGGACCTGGCGGGCGACGACCTCCTTGGCCTGTCCGCGTTCGCGCTCCTCGTCGGTCTCCCCGACGCACAGGATCGGACGCATGTCGTGTGCGAGCACCGCCCGCACCTTGCGGTTGATGGTCTCGTCGTCCTCGCCGAAGACGTGCCGGCGCTCCGAGTGACCGCACACGACGTAGCGCACCGCGAGCTTGGCGAGCATGGCCGGGCTGATCTCCCCGGTGAACGCTCCCGCGTCCTCGTAGTGGCAGTGCTGGGCGCCGAGTCCGATGTGCAGGCGGTCGCCGTCGATCAGCGTCTGGATGCTGCGCAACGCGGTGAAGGGAGGGATCACGACGATCTCGGACCGCTCGTAGTCCCGCTCGTCGAGGTGGTAGACCACCTGCTGGACCAGCTGGATCGCCTCGAGGTGGTCCTTGTGCATCTTCCAGTTGCCCGCGAGCAGCGGCGTGCGCGCCATACGTCCTCCTGTGACTGCTGGACCTGGTGCTGGATCTGGTTGTCAGGACGCGCGGTGCAGCGCGGCGATGCCTGGAAGCTCCTCGCCCTCGAGCAGCTCCAGCGATGCACCGCCACCGGTCGACACGTGGCTGACGCGATCGGCGAACCCCATCGACCGGACCGCCGCGGCGCTGTCGCCGCCACCGATCACGGTGAAGCCGTCGCAGTCGGCGACCGCCTGGGCGACGCCTCTGGTGCCGGCGGCGAACGCCGCCCACTCGAACACCCCCATCGGGCCGTTCCACAGCAGCGTCCTGGCGTCGGCGATCATGCCGGCGAACGTCTCGACGGTGTCGGAGCCGATGTCCATGCCCATCCAGCCGTCGGGCACGGCGTCCGCGGTCACCCGCTTGTGGTCGGCATCGGCGTCGAAGGCCGAGGCGGCGATCACGTCGGTCGGCAGCACCAACCGGTCCCCCGCGCGGGAGCTCAGGTCGGCGACCGTCTCCAGCTGATCCTCCTCCACCCTGCTCGCGCCGACGTCCGCGCCCTGTGCGCGCAGGAACGTGAAGCACATCGCGCCGCCGATCAGCAGCCGGTCGACGCGCGTCAGCAGGTTGTCGATCACCCCGAGCTTGTCGGCGACCTTCGCGCCACCCAGGATCGCCACGAACGGCTGCTCCGGCTCGTCGAGCAGATGCGACAGCGTCTCGACCTCCGTGCGCAGCAGGTCACCGGCGACCGCGGGCTGCAGCTGGGCGGGCACGCCGACCACGCTGGCGTGCGCGCGGTGGGCCGCGCCGAACGCGTCGTTGACGTAGGCGTCACCGAGCGCTGCCAGCGCCCGCGCGAACTCGGGGTCGTTGGCCTTCTCGCCCGGGTCGAAGCGCAGGTTCTCGAGCAGCGCCACGTCGCCGTCGCCAAGCTGGTCGATGACCCGGTGTGCGTCGTCGCCGACGACGTCGGACGCCGTCGTGACCGGCGCATCGAGCAGTTCGGCGAGCCGCGCGCCGACCGGAGCCAGGCGCAGCTCCTCGCGCACCTCGCCCTTCGGGCGACCGAGATGGCTCATCAGCACGACCCTCGCGCCAGCCTCGCGCAACGCGCGGATCGTCGGCAGCGACGCCTCGAGCCGCAGATCGTCGGCAACCGCGCCGTCGTCCAGCGGCACGTTGAGGTCGGCCCGCACCAGGACCCGCTGGCCGGACGGTTCGAGCTCGGCGAGCGACGGCAGCGAACGCACCGGTTACAGCCGCTCGCCGACGAACACGACGAGATCGACGAGCCGGCTGGAGTAGCCCCACTCGTTGTCGTACCAGCCGAGCGTCTTCACCGTCGAGCCGGTCGCCATGGTGGCCAGGCTGTCGAGGATGCAGCTGTGGGGGTTGCCGACGATGTCGACCGATACGATCGGGTCGGTCGCGACCTCCAGGTACCCGTTGAGCGGGCCCGCCGCGGCTTCGGTGAACGCATCGTTGACCTGTTCGACGGTGACCTCCTGCGCCAGATTGACCACGAGGTCGGTGACCGAGCCGTCGATGACAGGCACTCGCAGGGCCATGCCGTCGAGCTTGCCCTCCAGCTGCGGCAACGCCAACTCGGCGGCCTTGGCGGCGCCGGTGGTGGTCGGCACGATCGACATCGCGGCCGCACGCGCCCGTCGCAGGTCCTTGTGCGGCGCATCGTGGGTGCCCTGATCGTTGGTGTAGGCGTGCACGGTGGTCATGAGCCCGTTGACGATGCCGAAGCTGTCGTCGAGCACCTTGGCCATCGGCACCACGCTGTTGGTGGTGCAGCTCGCGTTGGAGATCACGTCATGGGTCGACGGATCGTAGGTGTCCTCGTTGGCGCCGAGCACGATGGTGACGTCCTCACCCTTGGCCGGCGCCGAGATGATGACCTTGCGGGCGCCCGCCGACAGGTGCGCGGCGGCCTTGTCCCGCTGCGTGAACAGCCCGGTGGACTCAATGACGATCTCGGCGCCGAGGTCCTTCCACGGCAGGTTCGCCGGGTCACGCTCGCTCGTGATGCGGATCTCCTCACCGTCGACGACCAGCCCGTCGTCGCTGACCTCCACCGTGCCGGGGAACCGACGGTGGACGCTGTCGTACTTCAACAGATGCGCGAGCGTGTCGTTGTCGGTGATGTCGTTGACGCCGACGATGTCGATGTCGGCGTCGGATTCCTTCACCGACCGGAGAAAGTTCCGTCCGATGCGGCCGAAGCCGTTGATGCCTACCCGAATCGTCATACGCGCACCTCTCACGCCTGCAGGTCGTCTGATGGGGAACGTCGCGGAGCCTGGACCAGTCGGCCGGGCGCTGGCCGACGTCGCCGTACAAGAATGCTGCACTGCATGTGGTAGCCGTCAGCGCAGCCGGCGAAACGTCAGACGGCCCCGTCACCTGACGTTCCCACGTCGGCTACCGCGGCGGCGAGCCGCTGGAATCGCCGTGACACCGTCGCCCTGCTGACGTCGAGCACCTGGGCGAGCTCACCGAGGCTGGCCGTCGGGTTCGCCAACCGAGCCAGTGCGGTGGTGCGCAGCTCGTCGTCGAGACGGTCGGAGTCGAGCCGCGCGAGTGCGTCGACGACCGTCTCGACCTGCGCCGTCGCGGCACGCACGCTGCGCCGCGCGTTCGCCCGGTCGGCGTTCGCGCCCCGTGTCGCCGCGCCACGCACGGCCCGCCGCGTCCGTTCGTCCTCCCACTGCAGGTAGCTGCTCGTTGCGCCGGTGCCCGCGAGCAGGGTGCCGATGGCGGACCGCGACCGCGCCAGCACCCGCCAGCGATCCCGGCTGTGGCCGGCGGGGACCGCTCGCACGCCGAGGTCGGCGAGCAGTGCGGCGAGCTGCGTCGCCAGCGTCTTGCTGGGCACCTCGATCTCGCAGTGCGGACGATCGGCACGCGACAGCCGCAGGCCGGCGAGTGCGACGCCACGTACATAGGCCCACTTCGTGTCGTCGGCATCGAGCCACTCGGGCAACCCCGGGTCATCCGCGTCGACCATGCGCGACTCCTGTCGGCGGGACGCGTCGACGCCGGCGCCCATCACATCCAACGCGAGTGGCTCGAGCAGGTGCTCGGGCAGCTCGATCTCGACCAGCAGCATCGGACGCGGGGCGTGTAGCTGCCGGGCCCGCAGCACGCAGCGGACATCGAACAGCCGCACGAGCTGACGGTCAGCCCGACGCGCCACCGTCGAGCGCAGCGTCGACACCCATGTCCATGGTTGCGCAGCGCCGCCGCCACGCCGCAGCACACCGCTGAAGCGCAGCATGCCCGACAGCTCGGCGCGACCCGCGACGCCGTCCGGCAACGCGACCGCGGCGAGCTCCGATCGGACGGCGGTCGTCAGGCTCACGTCGCGCCCGCGCCCCACGGCGCCGGCATGGGCGCCATCGCCCGCCGCAGCGCCTCAGCGAGTCGCGCAGGGTCGTGCGCGGGACGGAGACGGTCGTCGTGGTCACGGTGCAGCAGATCGGCGGCCACGACCCGCGGGCCGCCGGGCAGCGGTGCCAACGGCGCCAGCGGCGTGCCGGGACCGGGCGGCCGGGGTCCCTGGTGCACGACGACAACGTCGATGCGACGACCACCCAGCGTCGAGTTGAGCACGTCGACGTGGTCGCGCAGCGCAAGCTGCGACGTCTCACCCGGTGGCGCCTGCACGTTGGCCACGTGCACCAGCAGCGCGTCGGTCTCGCACACCGCCCGGCACAGGTCGGTGACCAGCAGGTTCACGACGACGCTGGTGAAGAGGCTGCCGGGACCGAGCACGACCACATCGGCCCGGCGCACGGCGTCGACGGCCTCGGCGCACGCGGGCGGATCATCGGGCTCGAGCCAGATCGACTCCAGCCGGCCACCGCTCTGCGTGATGTTGGCCTGCCCGCTGAGCCGGTTGCCGGACACCCGCGCGGCGATGTGCACCGGCGCCGTCGTCGACGGCAGCACGGCACCATCACACTCCAGCAGCGTCTCGGCGCGCCGCAGCGCACGCAGCACATCGCCGTCGGCCGCCTCGGTCATGGCGACCAACAGCAGGTTGCCGAGCGCGTGACCCTGCAGATGTCCCCGCTCGAAGCGGTGTGCCAGCGCGTCGGCGAGCGCCTCGTTCCTGGCCAGCGCGAGCAGTGCCATCCGCAGGTCCCCGAGCGCGATGATGCCCAGATCGCGGCGGAGCCGGCCGCTGGAGCCCCCGTCGTCGGCGACCGTCACGACCGCGGTGGGCGCCAGTCCCAGATGGCGGCAGGCGGCGAGCACGCGCGAGAGCCCGTGGCCGCCACCGATCGCGACCACCCGGCGCCCGTCACCGCTCACGGCCGAACCGCCCTTCACAGCTCCGCGTCACGGTGCTCCACCTGCACCGCGACGTCGAAGCGCTGCAGGTAGCCGCCCATGTGCTCGGCGAGCGCGACCGACCGGTGGCGTCCACCGGTGCAGCCCACCGCGATCGTCAGATAGCGCTTGCCGTCGGCGATGAAGCCGGGGACCATCACGTCGAACAGCGCGTACAGGCGGTCGAGGAACTCCGTGGTCATCGGCTGGGCGAAGACGTAGTCGGCGACCTCCCGGTCGCGGCCCGTCAGCGGACGCAGGTCGTCGACCCAGTGGGGGTTCGGCAGGAACCGGACGTCGAGCACCATGTCGGCGTCGCGTGGCGTGCCGTGCTTGAACCCGAAGCTGAGCAGGTTGACGACCATCGCCCGGCTGTGCTCCCCGAAGGCGTCGCTGACACGGGCGCGCAGCTCGTGCACGTTGGTCGCACTCGTGTCGATGATCAGATCGGCCTCGGCCCGCAGATCGGTCAGCAACGCGCGCTCGCTGCGGATGCCGTCGATCATGCGGCCGGCCGGTGCCATCGGGTGCCGCCGACGGGCGGTCTCGTACCGTGTCACCAGGGTCTCGTCGTCGGCCTCGAGGAACAGCAGCCGCAACGCCACGCCCCGCTCGCGCAGGGCACGCAGGTGGGGTTGCACGTCGCCCCACAGTGGTCGGCCGCGTACGTCGACGACCAGGGCCACACGCTCGATCGTCGATCCCGCGGCCGTGACGAGCTCCATGACCCGTTCGAGCAGCTCCGGCGGCATGTTGTCGATGACGAAGTAGCCGAGGTCCTCCAGCACGTTCGAGGCCGTCGACCGCCCCGCGCCCGACATCCCCGTGATCACCACGACCTCCGGCTGCGCTGAGGCGCTCATACCAGGCCTCCGCGGAGCCTGGTTCCGCTGCGGCTCATGGCAGGGCCTCCGCGGAGCCTGGTTCCGCTGCGGCTCATGGGCTGCTCCTGTGTGTGGCGGCACCGGGATGGAAGTGCGCGTGGATGGTGCGTGCCAGCGTGCTCGAGATGCCCGGCACCTGCTCGAGCTCGTCGATGCCGGCGTCCCGGACACCCTGCAGCGACCCGAACGCATCGAGCAGGCTACGCCGCCGAGCCGGCCCGATGCCACCGATCTCGTCGAACGCCGACTCCGTCATCCGCTTGCCGCGCAGGGTGCGGTGGTACGTCACGGCGAAACGGTGCGCCTCGTCGCGCACCCGCTGCAGCAGGTACAGCGCCTCGCTCGCGCGGGGCAGCAGCACGGGGTCGGGGCGGTCGGGGAGGAACACCTCCTCGAGGCGCTTGGCCAGCCCGCAGATCTCGACCCCGTCGATGCCGAGCTCATCGAGCGCCGCGCGGGCGGCGTTGAGCTGCCCCTTGCCGCCGTCGATGATCACCAGGTTCGGGGGGTACGCGAACTTGCGCTCGCTGGTCGGTCTCGCCTGCTCGTCGAGGTACCGGCGGAACCGCCGGGTGATCACCTCGCGCATCATCGCGAAGTCATCCTGCCCGGTCACGCCGCGGATCTGGAACCGGCGGTACTCGGACTTGCGCGGGAGACCGTCCTCCATGACCACCATGGAGGCGACGGAGTTGGTGCCCTGGAGGGTGGAGATGTCGTAGCACTCGATACGCAGCGGCGCCTCGTCGAGTCCGAGCGCCTGCTGCAGCTCGTTCAGCGCCTGGCTGCGCGCGTTGAAGTCCTTCGCCCGCTTCAGCCGATGCTGGTGGAACGCCTCCTTGGCGTTGTCGTGGACGGTGTCGAGAAATGTCCGTTTGGCCCCCCGCTTGGGCACCGAGATCCGCACGGCGGCGGTGCTGTCCTGCACCTGCGAACGCAGCTCCGTGCACAGCTGCTCGAGCGTCTCCCGGTCCGCGGGCTCGAACGGCACGAGCAGCTGGCGCGGCAGATCCTCCGCGCGCTCCATCGCCAGCTCCAGCAGGAAGCGACCCAGCAGCTCGTCCGACGACAGGTCCTCGACCTTGTCGACCGTCCACCCCTTGCGACCGACGACCCGTCCACGACGCACGGAGAAGACCTGGAACGCCGCCTCGTACTCATCCTCGAACAGATTGACCGCGTCGAAGCTGTCGCGGACACTCGTCACCATCGTCTGCTTCGTCAACGCCCGCTCCGCGGCGTCGAGCTGGTCACGCAGGCGGGCGGCCGACTCGTAGTTGAGCCGCGCCGCCTCCTCGTGCATCTGCTCGGTGAGGTCGGCGAGCACCTCGTCGGTGTCGCCCTCGAGAAAGGCGATGAGCCCCTCGACGAGCCGCCGATGTCCGGCGAGATCGATCCGGCCGACGCACGGTCCCGCGCAGCGACCGATGTGGAACAGCAGGCAGGGACGGCCGGTTCGCTCGCAGCGGTCGAACACCCCCTGCGAGCAGGTCCGCACGGGAAACACCCGCAGCAGCAGGTCGAGCGTCTCGCGGATGGCGTAGGCATTGGCGTACGGACCGAAGTACCGGGTGCCGTCGCGCCGCGGGTTGCGGCGCACCATCGCGCGCGGGACATCGTCCTGCACGGTGATCGCGAGGTACGGATAGCTCTTGTCGTCGGTGTAACGGACGTTGTAGCGGGGACGGTGCCGCTTGATCAGGTTGTACTCGAGATGCAGCGCTTCGACCTCGTTCGCGCACACGATCCACTCGACGCTGCGCGCGGTCTCGAGCATCCCGCGGGTGCGCTGATGGATGCCCGACCAGGTCCCGAAGTAGCTGGCCAGTCGCGCCCGCAACTGCTTCGCCTTGCCGACGTAGATCACCCGACCGTGGCGGTCACGCCACAGATAGCAGCCAGGATCGTTCGGGATGGTCTGCGGGTCGGGACGGAAGGCTCTGGCGGGGTTCTCCACGATCCAATCGTAGATGCGCGGCACGCGATGGCGCCCGCGGCGTGACACGGGCCCCGAAAGTGACGTATGGTCCACGTGTGTCACCCTGCGATCTGGGTAGTTGGTCCCGGAGAAGCGCGTGTAACCTGTGTCAGCGCACACCACCAAGGAGTACGTCCACCATGAAGCGATCCGTACGGCTGCTGAGCCTGCTCGCGGCCATCCTGCTGCTGCTCGCCGCCTGCTCGACAGCCGAGGAGGCGGAGCCGGCGCCTGAGGGCGGCGGCGAGGACGTCATCACCGAGCCGGCGCTCGAGGAGCCGACCGAACCTGCGGCCGACACCGACGCCGACACCGACGCCGACGCCGATGCCTCGGCCCAGAGCATCCTCGAGGTCGCGCAGGACAACCCGCAGCTGAGCCAGCTCGTGCAGGCCATCGAGGCCGCGGGTCTGACCGATGCGCTCGAGCAGGCCGGTCCGCTCACCGTGTTCGCACCCAATGACGAGGCGTTCGCCAAGCTCGACCAGAGCGATCTCACCGCGCTGCTCACCGATCCTGCTTCCCTCGGCGACCGCCTGCAGTATCACGTCGTGGAGGGCAGCCTTCCGTCAAGCGAACTGACCGACGGTGAGGCGCTGACAACAGCCGAAGGTAGCGAGCTGATGGTCAGCGTCGACGGGTCGACCATCATGGTCGGTGACGCGGAGGTTGTGCAGGCCGACATCCAAGCTGGCAACGGCGTCATCCACGTCATCGACACGGTCCTCGAACCCTAGCCACCACCCACTACGGTGACGGCCGGCGCCCCCCCCGCGGCGCCGGCCGTCACCGTCCACTTCCTCCGCTCCCTTCCGTCGTCCGTGACGAGACGGCGCTCCCGTCCCGAGGGTGGGTCGTGTCCGTGATCTGCGTCCGGCGAAGCCGGTCAGCCGCGTGCTTCGTGGAACCAGGCTCCGCGAATATCCGGGTACACGCCCGAGGGACGGGAGCGCCGTCTCTCATACCGTCTAGGACAGCAGGGAGCGGAGGAACTTCCCGGTGTAGCTGGCGCCGACGGTGGCGACGTCCTCGGGTGGCCCTTCGGCAACGACCCGGCCGCCTCCGCTCCCGCCCTCCGGTCCGAGATCGATGATCCAGTCCGCGGTCTTGACGACGTCGAGGTCGTGCTCGATGACGATGACGGTGTTGCCCTTGTCGACGAGACGATGCAGCACCGACAGCAGCCGCCGGACGTCCTCGAAGTGCAGACCGGTGGTGGGCTCGTCGAGGATGTAGACCGTCTGCCCGGTCGCCCGCTTGCGCAGCTCGGCGGCGAGCTTGACACGCTGCGCCTCTCCCCCGCTCAACGTCGTCGCCGGCTGCCCGAGCCGCACGTACCCCAGCCCGACATCGACCAGGGTCTGCAGATGGTGGGCGATCGTCGGGATGGAGCCGAAGAACCCGAGTGCCTCCTCGGCCGACATGTCGAGGACCTCGCCGATGTTGCGGCCGCGGTAGCGGACCTCGAGCGTCTCGCGGTTGTACCGCCGTCCGCCACACACCTCACACGGCACGTACACATCCGGTAGGAACTGCATGTCGATCTTGATCGTGCCGTCGCCCTTGCAGGTCTCGCAGCGCCCACCCTTGACGTTGAAGCTGAACCGTCCCGGCTGGTAGCCGCGCACCTTCGCCTCGGTCGTGGCAGCGAACAGCTTGCGGATGTGGTCGAACATCTTCGTGTACGTCGCCGGGTTCGAGCGCGGCGTCCGCCCGATCGGCGTCTGGTCGATGCCGACGACCTTGTCGATGTGTTCGAGCCCGTCGATGCGCCGATGACGACCGGGTACCGCCCGCGCGTCATACACATGCCGCATCAGCGCGGCCTTGAGGATGTCGTTGACCAACGTCGACTTGCCCGACCCGGAGACGCCGGTGACGGCCACGAACAGGCCGAGCGGGAACTTCGCGTCGAGGTTAGCCAGGTTGTGCTCCCTGGCGCCGCGCACCACCAGCGCGCGACCGCGGTGAGGTCTGCGACGTTGCACAGGCACGGCGATTGTCCGTCGGCCCGCGAGGTAGTCGCCGGTGATCGATTGTTCGTTGGCGCACAGGCCCGGCAGTGTTCCCGAGTGGACGATGTGCCCGCCGTGCTCTCCCGCCCCAGGTCCGATGTCGACGAGGTGGTCGGCCGCCTCGATGGTGGCGCGATCGTGCTCGACGACGATCACGGTGTTGCCCAGATCGCGTAGCCGCAGCAATGTCTCGATCAGCCGTTCGTTGTCGCGCTGATGCAGCCCGATCGACGGCTCGTCGAGCACGTACAGACACCCCACCAGACCGGACCCGATCTGGGTGGCGAGCCGGATCCGCTGCGCCTCGCCACCGGCCAGTGTCGCCGCCGCGCGGTCGAGCGTCAGGTAATCGAGCCCCACATCGAGGAGGAACTTGAGCCGGACGCGCACCTCCTTAAGCACCCGGTGGGCGATGATCTGCTCGCGTGCGGACAGCTCCAGGCCGGCGAAGAACCGCTCGGCGTCCTCGACCGACAGCGCGCACGCGTCGGCGATCGTGCGGCCGCCGACCGTGACCGACAGCACGAGCGGTCGCAGCCGGGCGCCCTTGCAGGCACTGCACGGCACCTCGCGCATGTACTCCTCGATGCGCCCACGCACCGTGTCGGACTCGCTCTCGGCGTGACGCCGCAGCAGCTGCGCGACGACGCCTTCATACCTGGCGCGGTAGCGCCGCTTACGACCGAACCGGTTGGTGTACGACACCGTGACCTGCAGACCGCCGGACTGGCCGTACAGCAGCACCCGCCGGTCGGCGGGCTTCAGCTTGCCCCATGGCGTCGCCGGGTCGATCCCACGGTGCTCCGCCACTGCACGGAGCAGCTGCTCGTAGTACGTCGACTGACTGCCGGTGTTCCACGGCCGGATTGCACCGCCGACCAGCGGTCGCTGTGGGTCCACCACGAGCTCGGGGTCCACTTCGAGCCGGGTGCCCAGCCCGTTGCACGTCTCGCAGGCCCCGTAGGGCGTGTTGAAGGAGAAGTCGCGCGGCGCGAGGCGGTCAAAGCTGACGCCACACGCGAGACAGGCGAGATGTTCGGAGAACACCGTGGTCACGGGTTCGGCATCCTCATCCGCCCGCGACACCGTCTCGATCGCGGCGATGCCCTCGGCCAGGCGCAGCGCGGTCTCGACCGAGTCGGCCAGGCGCCGCCGCATGCCGGGCTTGGCAACCAGGCGGTCGACGATCACCTCGATGGTGTGCTGCTCGTACCTGGCCAGCGTGGGCGGCGCTGCCAGGTCGACGACCTCGCCGTCCACGCGGGCGCGAGCGAAACCCTGCGCCGACAGGTCCGCCAGCAGCTTCTCGTACTCGCCTTTGCGACCGCGGACGACCGGGGCGAGCACCTGGAAGCGCGCACCCTCGTCGAGCTGCTCGATCTGGTCGATGATCTGCTCGGCGGTCTGCGGCTCGATCGGTTCGCCGCAGTTGGGGCAGTGCGGTCGCCCGATCCGGGCGAACAGCAGGCGCAGGTAGTCGTAGATCTCGGTGGTCGTGCCGACCGTGGACCGCGGATTGCGGCTCGTGGACTTCTGGTCGATCGAGATTGCCGGCGACAGCCCTTCGATGAAGTCGACGTCCGGCTTGTCCATCTGACCGAGGAACTGACGTGCGTATGCCGACAGCGACTCGACGTAGCGGCGCTGGCCCTCCGCGTAGATGGTGTCGAACGCCAGGCTCGACTTCCCGGAACCTGACAGGCCGGTGAACACGACCAGGGCGCCGCGCGGCAGCTCCAGATCGACGTCGGCCAGGTTGTGCTCCCTGGCGCCCCGGACAATCAGATGCTCACCCACCGGCTCGCTGCGCTCGCCCACATCCCCCAGATGCCCACCCACCGGCTC
>JAHWKT010000041.1:0-3948 GCA_019347695.1 Actinomycetota bacterium
GGTGCTGCTTCTCGCCGGAAGCCTGCTCGCCCTGCTCGCCGCCGTCGGTCTGCACCGGTTCCCCGACCTGCTGTGCCGGATGCACGCCGCCACCAAGCCGGCCACCCTCGGGTTGTTCTTCATCGCGCTGGGGGTCGGGGTCACGGTGACCACCCGCGGGGCGACCATCAAGCTGCTGCTGGTCGTCGTGCTGCAGTTCCTGACCACACCGGTCGCCGCGCACATGGTGGGGCGGGCCGCGTACCGCTCCGGCGTCCCGTTGAGCGACCTGACGGTGATGGACGAGCTCGGTCGCGACGAAGCACCTCCGAACCGCTACGGTGTCACTAGCTGACCATGGCCCGTCGCGTGCCCCGCCCGTATGCTGGCGGTTCGAGCGATGACGGTGACCGCAGACGGTGGAGACGCCACCGATGGCGCGAACGGAGATCTCACAGGCACGACATTCGCCGGCTGTGAGGTCGATGAGGTCGTCGGTCGAGACCTGATCAGCACGATCTACCGGGCGACCGACGGCGAGGGCACCGGCGCACGCACCGTCACGTTGCGGGTAGTCGCCGCGGACCTGTGCACCGTCAAGGGCGCGCAGCGGCGGCTGTACGAGCGGTTCCACCGCCACGCCGCGCAGGCGCTGACGTTCGACCATCCAAACGCGCCTGCCATCGAGGAGGTCGGCGAGCAGCACGGACGTGGCTACCTGATCACGACCGCCGTCGAGTCGACACCGTTCGGGGCGTATCTCGACCGGGCGGCGCCGCTCGATATGCCGGTTGCGATGGCGCTCTTCGAACAGATCGCCGACCTGCTCGACGCCGGTCAGCGTGCCGGGTTGACCCACGGCGCGGTCAGCCCCTCGACGCTGCGCATCGCCGCCGACAGGGCCGCCGACGACGAGCCGACAGCGCAGCTGACCGGCCACGGCGTCGGTGCGCTGCTCGAGCTGCGGATCCGTCGCGACCGCAAACGCCTCGACGTCGTCGACGAGCTGCGCTACGTGGCCCCCGAGCAGCTGCGTCAGCGGCCGACGACCGGACGTACCGATCAGTACGCGATGGCGTGCGCGCTGGTGCACGCGCTCACCGGTGCGCCGCCGTTCGAGCGCGACACGGTCGGCGGGCTGTTCGGGGCGCACCTGTTCGTCGCGCCCCGCGTCGACATCGCTCCGGTGTGGCGCCCGGCAGTGCTCAAGGCGCTGTCGAAGGAGCCGCGTGAACGCTACGCGACCTGCAGCCAGCTGATCGCCGATCTGCGACGTGCGGAACGCAGCGCCGCCAACCGCCGCCGCGCCGCCGCGCGCCGCCAGCGGACCGCCCGCGAGCGGCCCACCCAGGCAGACGACGGCACGGTCACCACCGCAACGCCACCGCGGATCGACGTCGACGAGGACGGCGAACAGGACCGGGTCATCACGGTGCCCGAGTACAACGGCAGGGCACCGTCGGATGAGTCCGCAGCGGCGGGCGTTGGGTCGTCGGCACACGCCGAACCGGTCACGCGCGACCAGGATCGGGCCGATCGCGAACGTGATCCAGACGATGACAACTCTTCGACGGGTCGGCACGACGACCCGGCGATGTCGTACCCTGCAGAGGCGCGGGGGCCGAGCAGCGGCCCAGCGACCGGGAGGACCGACGAAGATCTCGACGATGTGCCACTGCTCTCGGAGGTGCTCAGCCGGCGGTCGACGGTGCCGCAGCGAACGGCGTGGCGCCCACCGGGTGCGTGGCTGATACTGGTCATCCTCATCGTCGTCGCCGCGGCCGCCGCGGTGTGGATGATGGGCACGTGAGGCGCGAGGTTCTGCGGTACGCCGCGATCGTGACGGTCGACGACCGCGGACAGGACAGAGGGGTGGTGGTCGAGATTCAAGCGCATGCGCGCCATCCGTGCGGCCACCGGACGGTGTACCGACGAGGTGGCGTTCCGCCCCGGCGACGTGGTGACGCAACGTGGCGGCGGTCGCCGACGGGAGCATGGTGGTGAGCGCCGCCCCGCAGCAACCGCGCTCGTTCGCCGGCTACGACCTGCACGAGGTTGCCGTCGCCGACCTCGTCAGCTCGACCTGTCGGGCGTCGCCGGTGAGCGACGAGGGCGCGCGCGGAGAGGACGTGGCGCTGCGGGTCGTGCATCAGCGCCTGATCCGGCATCGACGGGCGGTCGACGGGTTCCTGCACGTCAACAACCGCGTCGCCGCGATCGACCATCCCCACATGCTCCGGCTCACCGACGTCGGTGCGGACGGCGGGGTGCCCTACGCCGCCTCGGTGTGGCGTGACGGCATACCGCTGTCGGCGCTGCTGTTGGAGTCCGCGCCGCTGGACACGCGAGATGTGCTGCGCCTCGGCGGGCAGCTCGCCGAGGCCCTCGACACCGTCCACGGCCGCGGCATCGTGCACGGCACGGTCGGGCTGCCGAGCGTGTGGATCAAGCGTCGCAGGGCCAGCCGGGTGCCGCCGAGTGCGGCACTGACCGCGTTCGGCACCAGTCATCTGCTCGCGCCGATCCTCGACACGATCGAGGACGACGAGGCGTCGGTCGAGCTGCTGTTCATCGCGCCGGAGCAGCTGCACGGCGAGCCGGCAGGGCCCGCCGCCGATCAGTATGCGCTGGCGTGTGTGCTGTTCACCGCCCTGACCGGCACCACCCCGTTCCGCGGCGACTCCAACAACGAGCTGTTCGGGGCGCACCTGTTCACCGAGCCGCCCGACGCCACCGCGGTCCGCGACGGCCTCGACCCGGCGTGGAACGACGTGTTCGGCCGTGCGCTGGCCAAGGACCCGGCCGAGCGGTTCGAGAACTGCCGGACCCTGCTGCTCGCGGCCGGCCGTTGCGCGCACGGCGCCGGTGGTCGTCCCCGCCCGGCGGCGACGTCGCCGAGACCCCAGGCCGCCGGGAAGGTGCCGGTGACGCCTGTGGCATCCACCGACGATGTGGCGTCGTCGTGGTGGCGTCGGCGGCTGCTGCGCATCGTGCTGACCGTGGCGTTGCTGGTGATGCTGGCGGTGCTCGCGATGCTGTTCACCGGGGCCGAGGTTGCCGGAGCCGCGGTCGCCGTGACCTGGCGCCCGGCTGCGCTCACACCGCGTGACGCGCCGCGATCCGCTCGGCGGCGGCGAGGTCGCCGGAGAACGTGACCTTGATGTTGTCGGCCTCGCCGGGGACGATCGCCACCTCCAGCGAGGTGTAGCGCTGCACGGTCTCGGCGGTGTCGACCCCGGCGAAGCCGTCGTCGGCGGCACGCCGGTAGGCATCGAGCAACGCCGCCGTACGGAAGCCCTGCGGCGTCTGCATGCGGTACAGATCGTCGGGTCGGGGTGCGAGGTGGCCATCGCTCGTCGTGCGGTAGACGCCGTCGTCCAACGGCAGCGCCGGTACCGCGCCGCCGACCGCCGCGGTGGTGGCGATGACCCGCTCGACCAGGTCGGCTGTAGCGAACGGACGTGCCGCGTCGTGGATCAGCACGAGCTCGACGTCACGCAGTGCGGTGCTGCGGGCGATGACGTCGAGTCCTGCGCGTTCGCTGTCCTGCCGGGTGGTACCGCCGATCGTGGTGTGCACGGGGATGTCGAGGTCGGCAGCCTCCACGACCGCGGCGATGCGCGTGTGCTCGCCGGCACGCGCGACGACGATGAGATGGTCGACCGACGGCGCGCGCCCGAACGTGCGGATCGACCACGCGATCAGCGGCAGGCCGTGCACCTGCGCGAACACCTTGTTGTCGTCGCGCCGCATGCGCGAGCCGCTGCCCCCCGCCAGCACGATGGCCGCCGTGGTCACGTGCAGTCCATTCCTCAAGAAGGCACGGTCGCCAGCGCGCACGCCTTTCGACCGCGCGGCGATCCTACCGACGACTGGGACGAGTGTTGTTCGCCCGCTGATCGAAGGCGCGTTCCACGGCGGCGTGCTGGGCATGGCGGAGCTCGCCAAGCTCCCGGCGCTCGCGGCCCG
>JAHWKT010000041.1:4048-23158 GCA_019347695.1 Actinomycetota bacterium
ACGGCGGCGTGCTGGGCATGGCGGAGCTCGCCAAGCTCCCGGCGCTCGCGGCCCGCGGCGGCGTGTCGTTCAGCTCAGTTCGCCGGCTTGCCAGGCGCACAACCGCTGCGAGCGTTCGACCGGCTCCGGAGGCGGAGAAATACGGTCGAGTACGGCGAAACGGAGGTCGACAGCGACGAAGCGGCAGAGGCGGGTGCCGCTGCGAGCCGTGCCCGATTGCTCGCGACGTGCTCCGGTGCGATCATGCGGGTGATGGCTGTGCACAAGATGCCGCTCGCTCTTGATCCGTTCGATGTCGTGGCCGATGCGGTGGCGGCCTGACAGGCGTCCGTGGGACGGCTCGCGGGAGTGTGGGGGGCGATCCGGGTGGGCACGGAAGAGCCCGCGGCTTCGCCGGACATCTCGCCGCTCACCGCGGCGCTGGCCGGCGTCGTGGTGGTCGGTGCGCCGGCCGGGTTCGAGATGCCGTCGACGCGGTCGGTGCCCGGCAGGTTCGCCGCGGCAAGCGGCCTTGCCGCGGCGCTGCGTCATGCGCCGTCCGACGCGGTCGGGCTGGCGTGGCTCGACACCCGATCGTCCGACGGCGACGCCATCGCCGCAGTGGCCGAGTTGTGGCGGCGCACCGGACCGTGCGACGCGGCGGTGGTGGCCGGACCGGTCACCGATGCGATCAAGCAGGTGCGTGACGGGCGGATCGTGCGCAACGTCGACCGCGACGACCTGTGCGTGCCGGTGCTGCCCATCGTGCTGCGGATCGCGACCGCGCGCGACCGACTGCTCGCCGCGCTCGATGCGGACCACGAGCCGATCGCTGCACTCGCCGCCGCCAGGCTGGGGGTCCGGGTCGTGCCACGCGACCGTGTGTTGCCCGGCGCGGTGGACACCCGACCCGGCGGGTGACCGCCGAGCGCACGCCGCATCCGGCAGCAGCGTGCCCGACCGCTGGTCGGACCGGTGCGACGACCCGCCGGCCATCGTCACGCGGGGTCTTCAGATCGATGCTCAGGTGGTGGCAGGACGCTACGGTACGCATGCGTCGGTAGTTGTCCACTGGAGGTGGCTGTCGATCGCGAAGGACGGGCGCGTGGGCGCCGACGGGCAGCGATGTGGCCGCAGCGCCGAGATCGGTCAGGTGGCCCGACCATGCGATGCGGCAGTGCGGGACCACCCGAGCGGCGCGTAGGATCGCCACGCGGGACGACGGAAGGACAGCCACGTGGCGGCAACCCTCGACGAACGGCTCCGGGGCGTGCTGCACAAGCTCGCCCCGGGGTCCGCGCTGCGCGAGGGTATCGATCGCGTCATCAAGGCGGGCAAGGGCGCGATCATCGTCATGGGCTCGTCAGACGACGTCAAACCGTTGGTGTCGGGCGGCTTCAAGATGGAGACGAAGTTCACCGCCCAGCGCCTCTCGGAGCTGGCGAAGATGGATGGTGCGATCGTCGTCGACGACGATGTCGAGTACATCCTGCACGCCAACGTCCATCTGGTGCCGGACCCGTCGATCGCGACGTCGGAGACCGGCACCCGCCACCGCACGGCGGAGCGGACCGCCAAGCAGACCGGCGTGCCCGTGGTGAGCGTGTCGGAGTCGATGCAGATCGTCAGCCTGTACCTCGACGACCACAAGCACGTGTTCGAGGAGCCGAGCTCGCTGCTGTTCCGCGGCAACCAGGCACTGTCGACGCTCGAGAAGTACCGGGTGCGCCTCGACGAGGTGTCGGCGTCGCTGTCGGCGCTCGAGATCGAGAACGTCGTCACGCTGCGCGACGTCCTGGTGGTGCTGCAGCGCGCCGAGATGGTCCGGCGGATCTCCGACGAGATCGTCGCCTACGTGCTGGAGCTGGGTACCGACGGGCGGCTGCTGCAGCTGCAGCACAACGAGCTGATGGCCCGCGTCGACAACGAGCGTGAGCTGGTCGTGCGCGACTACATCATCGACCGGCGCCACAAGCTCGACAAGGCGCTCGCCGGTCTCGACGACCTCGATGCGGAGGAGCTGCTCGACCTGTCGATCCTGGCCGAGCTGCTGGGCTACGACCTCAACGGCGAGGAGATGGACCGCACCGTGGCACCCCGCGGCTACCGCCTGCTGTCGCGCGTCCCGCGGCTGCCCGAGTCGATCGTCAACAAGCTGGTCGAGCGGTACAAGTCGCTGCAGCGGGTGATGGAGGCCAGCCTGGAGGACCTCGACGAGGTGGAGGGCGTCGGCGCCACGCGTGCCCGGGCGATCAAGGACGGGCTCGCCCGCCTGGCGGAGTCGTCGATTCTCGAACGGTACGCCTGACGGCCACCTGTCGGCCGATGGGCGGCCAACGGCGTCTGCTATCATCGGACCCACGGGTTGCGCGGCGTTGCCATGCGACCTGCCTGAATCAAGGACCCTGGATCTCTCGCGGAACCCCGATATCCTGCAGCCTGCGGTGGAGCGGTTTCGCCGAACTGAGCACACGTGCGCGTCCGACGGTAGGTGGATGGTCCGACGTGTGCGGCGTCGATGAGGAACGAACGCGTATGACCTACGAAATCGGAGACACCGTCGTCTATCCGCATCACGGCGCGGCAGTCATCGAGCGTCAGGAGAAGCGGACGATGCAGGGCCAGGAGCGCAACTACCTCGTGCTCCGCCTGACCTACGGTGATCTCACCTTGATGGTGCCCGCGGACGCGACCGACGAGGTCGGTCTTCGTGACGTCTGCACCCGCACCGAGGTCGACGCGGTCTGGGAGGTCCTGCGCAGCCGCGACTTCACGATGCCCACCAACTGGTCGCGACGCTTCAAGGCGAACTACGAGAAGCTGAAGTCGGGCGACATCTTCCAGGTCGCCGAGGTCGTGCGCAACCTGTCGATCCGCGAGCGTGACAAGGGGCTGTCCGCCGGCGAGAAGCGGATGTTGACCAAGTCCCGCCAGATCCTGGTCTCGGAGCTGTCCGCGGCGATCGGCAAGTCGGAGGACGACACCGAGGCGATCATCGAAGACGTGTTGTCGGAGTAGTGCGCGGCCGCAGACCCGACCCACGGGGGCGTGGGACGGCACGACGTCCGGGGTCGGCGGTGTGGCGGGGCCGCTGCTGCGGTCGCTGCCTGGTCTCCCGCTCCGGAGCCTGAGGAGTGGTCGTGGACGTCCGCGTCGGTCAGGGTGTCGATGTGCACCCGTTCAGCAGTGACGGCGACCGCCGATTGGTGCTCGGCGGGGTGCGCATTCCCGACGAACCGGCGCTCGCTGGGCACAGCGACGCCGACGTGATCCTGCATGCCACCGTCGACGCGCTGCTCGGTGCCGCCGGCCTGGGCGACATCGGCACCCTGTTCGGTAGCGAGGACCCGGAGTATGCGGGAGCGGACTCGCAGCTGTTCCTCGCCGGAGCGCTCAGCCAGATCGAGGGACAGGGCTGGCAGGTCGGCAACATCGACATCACCCTGATCGGGCTGCGCCCGCGCATCGGCCCGTACCGCGACCGGATCTGCGGATCGTTGGCCACGCTGCTGGGCATCACGCCCGCGCAGGTCAACCTGAAGGCCACGACCAGCGATGGTCTCGGCTTCACCGGCAGGGGAGAGGGCGTGGCGTGCATGGCGACCGTCCTGCTGCAGTCGGCGCACCCCGCCTGACCCGACCGTTGCGGCGGTCGGCTCCCCACACGGCGGTCGGCTCCCCACACGGCGGACGCGACCAGCTAGCCTGAGCGCCATGCGTCTGTTCAACACGTTGACCGGTGCCGTCGAGCCGCTGCGTCCGCGGGACGCGGGACGGGTCGGCATCTACGTCTGCGGTCCGACCGTGCAGGGCCCGCCGCACTTCGGTCACGCCCGTGCGAACCTGGTGCCCGACGTGCTGCGACGGTTCCTCGAGTGGTCCGGACACGACGTGTTCCTGGTCCGCAACATCACCGACATCGACGACAAGATCCTGGTGGCCGCGCAGAACGAAGGGCGCACGGTCGCCAGCCTGGCCGAACGTTACACACGGGTGTGGGAGCGCGAGATCGCTCGCCTCGGGATCGCCGCCCCGGACGTGACCCCTCGGGCGACCGGCCACATCCCCGAGATCCAGGACCTGATCGTCCGGCTGATCGAGACCGGAGCGGCCTATCCGGCCGGCGGGGACGTGTTCTTCGCCGTCCGGGCGTTCGGCGGGTACGGCAAACTGTCGGGCCGCCGACCCGACGAGCTGCGGGCAGGCGCCCGGATCGCACCCGACGAGCGCAAGAGGGATCCGCTCGACTTCGTGCTGTGGAAGGGCGCGAAGCCGGGGGAGCCGTCGTGGAGCTCGCCGTGGGGACCCGGGCGGCCCGGCTGGCACATCGAGTGCTCCGCGATGGCGACCAGGTACCTGGGCGCCGACTTCGACATCCACATGGGCGGCACCGACCTGCAGTTCCCGCACCACGAGAACGAGATCGCCCAGTGGGAGGCGGCCACCGGTACCCCGTTCGCGCGGATGTGGGTGCACAACGGCATGCTGACACTCGACCAGACCAAGATGTCGAAGTCCGTCGGCAACATAATCTCACTGGCCGAGGCGATCGACCGCTACGGTCCCGGTGCGCTGCGCATGTTCTACCTGCGGGCGCACTACCGCAAGCCGGTCGACTTCAGCGAAGCGCGGCTGGACGAGGCGGCCGCGGCGTATGAGCGCCTTGCCGGCTTCGTGCGGGCGACGGCCGTGCTCGACCCGAACATGACAGGCGATGACGGCGCCGCGGCCTCCGATGCCGGGAGTCACCGCGATGCCATCGACGCGTTCCGCGAGGCCATGTCGGACGATCTGGCGACCCCGCGGGCGCTGGCGGGCATCTATGACCTCGTCGCCGCAGGCAACCAGGAGCTCGAGGCCGACCGACCGGGGCGCGCCGTCGCCATCCGTGATGTGGTGCTCGAGCTCGCCGGTGTGCTCGGGTTCGACTTCGCCGAGACCGCGGCAACCGATCAGCGACTGATCGACGGTCTCGTCGGCGAGCTCGTCGCGCTGCGCGAAGAGGCCCGCCAGCAGCGCGACTTCGCCACCTCCGACCGCATCCGCGAGCGGCTGCACAAGCTCGGCATCGAGCTGGTGGACGCACGCGACGGTCCGCGGTGGCATCTCGCGCGGACGTGACCGCCCCGTGCACGCCATACCGGGTCGCCGGCCCGTCGCCGAGGCGCTGCGCTCCGGCCGCCAACTGGCCGAGGTCGTGGTCGACCGACGGCGCGCCGACCGGCTGTCGGACCTGCTCGAGGCAGCCGCGGCCGCGGGGGTCGCAACGCGCCGTGTGCCGGTGGGTGAGCTCGACGACCTGACCGGCGGTGTCACCCACCAGGGTGTGGCCGCAGTCGCGTCGCCACCCCCACCGATCGGCGTGCGTGACCTCACCGGCGACCTCGTCGTCGTGCTCGATGGGATTACCGACCCGCACAACCTCGGCGCCATCGCGCGCTCCGCGGAGGTCGCGGGCGCCTGCGGGCTGGTGCTGCCGCGCCGGCGCAGCGCGCACCACTCGCCGGCCGCCGAGAAGACCTCGGCCGGCGCGCTCAGCTGGCTGCCTGTGGCGGTGGTCCCCAACATCGCGACGGGGCTCACGCAGCTCGCCGACGCGGGGTTCTGGTCGGTCGGCCTTGACGGCGCCGCGACGGCGACCGTGTGGTCCAGTGGACTGCTCGACGGCCGGGTGGCGGTCGTGGTCGGCGCCGAGGGCGGCGGGCTGTCCCGGCTGGTCGCCGAGCGCGTCGACGAGCTGGTGTCGATCCCCATGGCGGGCCAACTGGCATCGCTGAACGCCAGTACGGCGGCCGCGGTCGCGCTGTTCGAGATCGTCCGCCGCCGCTCGCTCGCCACCGGTGCCTAGCGCCCAAGCCTGGCACCAGGGACCAGCCTGTACACAGCCGCCATACCATGATCGTAATCGGTGCGTGGTATGATCATGGTATGGAAAAGCAACGCTTGTCAGCGACGGTCGAGGCAGACCTGCTCGCCGCTGGACGCACGGCCGTCGCTGAAGGTCGCGCACGCAACTTGAGCGCGTGGGTGAACGACGCGCTCAAGCGACAGGCCGAGCACGACCGTCGGATGGCCGCGCTCGACCGCTTTCTCGAGTCGTACGAGTCCGAACACGGGGAGATCACCGACAGCGAGATCCGCGACGCGACCCGCCGAACCCGTGCTCGCGCTGTGGTCGTTCGCGCCAGCGCCGCTGAGCGCAACACCGCGGCTGATCCCCCGACGAGCGGCGTCGCGTGAGCCTCGTGCTCGATGCCGGTGCGCTGGTCGCTGTCGAGCGGCGCGACAGGGAGCTGATCGCTGTCATCAAGCGGGAACGCCAGCACGGTCGCGCACCGGTGACCCACGGCGGGGTCATTGGCCAGGTCTGGCGTGGCCGCAGCGGACGTCAGGCGATCCTGGCTCGTCTGCTGCCGGCAGTTGACGTCCATCCCCTTGATGACGCGCTCGGTCGACGCGCCGGCGTGCTGCTGGGAAGCACCGGAGGAGCCGACGTCATCGATGCCGCGGTCGTGCTCCTCGCTGCCGACGGCGACGAGATCGTCACCTCAGACCCGCGTGACCTCCGACTGCTGGCCGAGGCGGCGGCCACACAGGTGGACCTGATCCCGGTGTAGAAGGGATCAGTCGTGGTGGCTGCGGAGCCCGAGCTGGCGGAGGGTGAACGCGGCGAGGCGTTGACGGCTGCGCTCGTCGCTCAGTGGGTCGGCGGCCACGTCGACCTGCGTGAGCTTGTCGAGGCGCCACGACGTCAGCGCCTGGGCGGCGAGCAGCCCGCTGCCGTGCTCGCTGTCGCGGAGCCGAGTCGCGGCGGTGGCGCGCCGGATCCAGCGTCCGCGCAGCGCCAGCCACAGCGTCACCGCGAACAGCACCGGGAACAGCGCCGTCAGCGGGAGCGACAGATCCGCGAGCCGTCCGATCGTCGCCTCACTGCTCGCGCTCGCCGTGGCCAGCTCCCGCGCGCCCGCGACGATCGCATCGAACGGCGACGCCAGGATGTCGCCGACCAGCTGCAGGCCACGGATCTGTTCGCTGGTGCCCTCGAGCGACCCGGCCAGCCCGTTGCTCGCCTCACCGACCCGCTGCGCGGGGCGGCGCAGCGCCTCGAGCTGGTCGTGCACCTGCAGCCCGAGCCAGATCCAACCTGCGATCCACGCGGCGAACAGCAGATCCGCGCACACCTGCGCCGCGATCCGGGACGGACGCTCGGCATAGAGCTTCACGGTGCGGCCGATCGCTGGCGGCGGGGCAGGATGGGGTGGGTCATGTACCGGTTCCTGTTGCGGCCCAGGTGGATCGCGGGCCATCTGCTGTTGATCGTCGCCGTCGTGGCGTTCGTCAACCTTGGATTCTGGCAGCTCGGTCGGCTCGAGGAGCGTCGGGCGCGCAACGCGCTGATGACGACACGGCTGGCCATGCCGACACAGCCGCTCGACGACGTGCTGGCCGAGGCCGGCGGCGACGCCGAGTCGGCCCGCTTCCGGAAGGTCGAGCTCACCGGCACCTTCGCCCAGACGCAGCTGCTCACCGCGCCGCGTTCCTTCGACGGCCAGCCGGGCCATCAGGTGCTCGGTGTGCTCGAGCGCGCCGGCACGCCGGCCGTGCTGGTCGATCGCGGTTGGATCCCCTTCGATCGGGCCGCCCGGCCACCCCCGGTGCCGCCGGGACCCGTGCAGGTGACGGGGATCGTGCGGGCGGCGGAGCCCGGCGCGGCGCGGGAAGCCGACCAGGTCACCCGCATCGCGCCGGCCTCGATCGCCGACCGGCTCGACCGGACGCTGGCGCCGGTGTACGTGCAGGCGGTCGAGCAGCAGCCATCGCCGGTGGCGGGCGCCCCACGCCCCACGCCGCTGCCCGAGCTGACCGAGGGCAGTCACCAGTCGTACGCGGTGCAGTGGTTCAGCTTCGCTGTGGTCGCCCTCATCGGGTATCCGCTGCTGATCCGGCGAACCGCACGGCAGCCGGGGGCGGTCGCCGACGCGGGACCGACAGCGCCGCCGTCCCGCGATGTCACCGGCACGTCGGTCGGTTCGGGTCGGTAGCGGCGCACGCACCGCTACGCTTCGTGCATGGCTGACAACGACCCCATCACCAACGTCCTGCTCGACATGGACGGCGTGCTCGTGCACGAGGACCAGCCGATCGAGGGCGCCGCGAAGTTCGTCGGTTCGCTCCACGAGCGCGACGTGAAGTTCATGGTCCTGACCAACAACTCGATCTATACGCCCCGCGATCTCAGCGCGCGGTTGGAGCGCTCGGGCATCGACGTTCCCGAGGACCGCATCTGGACGTCGGCCCTGGCCACCGCCCGGTTCCTCGACGACCAGCGCCCCGGCGGGACCGCGCACGTCGTCGGAGAGACCGGGATCACCACCGCGCTGCACGAGATCGGCTACGTGATGGTCGACACCGATCCCGATTACGTGGTGCTCGGCGAGACGCGCAACTACAGCTTCACCGGCATCACCCGCGCGATCCAGCTGATCAACGAGGGCGCGCGCTTCATCGCCACGAATCCCGATCCCAGCGGGCCATCCCCCAGTGGCATGCTGCCCGCCACCGGATCGGTCGCTGCGCTCATCACCAAGGCGACCGGCATCGATCCCTACTTCGTCGGCAAACCGAACACGCTGATGCTGCGCTCGGCGCTCAACGCGATGGAGGCGCACTCGGAGAACACCGTGATGATCGGCGATCGCATGGAGACCGACATCGTCACCGGTCTGGAGGGCGGCATGCGCACCGTGCTGGTGCTGTCTGGCTCCACCAGCGCCGACGAGGTCGACCGCTTCCCGTACCGACCCTGGAGGATCGTCGACAAGCTCGGCGAGCTCGACATCGACGAGCTGCTGCAGCGCTGATCGTCCCCACGACGTTCGGGGTTGGGCGTTGTTGGGCGGGGTGGTCGGCGAGGGTCAGGCGCGGGAGTTCGGGCGCAGCGAGCGCAGCGGGACGCCGGCGCGGGGGAACGACAGGGTGACCGATGTGCCGGCGCCGGGCACCGAGTCGACGTCGACCGACCCGCCGTGGTGTTCGATCACCGAGCGGACGATCTCCAGACCGATGCCGCCGGCGCCGTGCTCGGCGCCCCGCGGCCGCAGCCACCGGATCAGCGGGCGCGGCTGCTGATCGGTCGACATGCCGATGCCGGTGTCGATGATCGTGAACTCGATGCTGCGGTCGGAGGCCCGGACACCCACGGTGACCTCACCGCCGTCCGGCGTGAACTTCAACGCGTTGTCGACGACGTTGGCCAGCGCGCGGTGCACCTGCGCCTCGTCGCCGAGCAGCGCCAGGCTGGCTGGTGGCTCGGTGAAGTTCAGCGCGATCTGGCGGTCCCCGCGGATGTTGTTGGCGTAGCGGCGCAACCCCTCGATCAGCGGCACCACCGACACGACCGAGAACGTCGCGGTGGCCGCGCGCGACTCGACCCGCGACAGGGTCAGCAGCCCCTCGAGCACGGCGGACAGCCGTTCGCTGTGGATCTTGACGATGCGCAACACGCGCCGCTGCTCGGCGTCGAGGCGGCCGGCGGTGTCGCCGTCGAGGCGCTCGAGCGAGGCGGCGATCGCCAGCAGCGGCGTGCGCAGCTCGTCGGACACCGACGTGATGAAGTCGCGCTGCACCCGGTCCAGTGCGTCGAGCCGGGTGAGCATCTCCTGCTCGCGTCGCTGCGCGCTGGTGTGCTGGACCGCGGCGGCGAGCTCGCGCGCGACCGCGCGCACCAGGCGGTGTGACGCGTCCGGCCAGGTGGCGCGACGGGCCGCGTTGACGACCACTGCACCCAGCGGCGTCTTGCCCGAGTAGACGGGCGTGACGAGCACCGCCTGCACGCCCCGCGCCCGCAGCGCCGCCCGGATCGCGCCGTCGTCGCCGAAGTCGTACTCGTCGACGTCGTGCACGGCGATCACGTCGCCGTGCACGATCGCCGCCCGGATCAGCCGCGCCTCGTCGAGCGCGTCCTCGTCGGCGTGGTGGACGATGTGGACCTCGCCGCTGGTGTCCCACACGGCGTGGGAGCAGTCGCCGAGACCCTCGACGAGCGTGATGATCACCTCGGTGGCGGGCAGCGCCGACGCCAGCTCGCGCACGGTGCGCTCGAGCACCGCGTCGAGCGAGCGGGGCTGGCGGACCAGCTCGGCGATGCGGGTGATGTTGGCCTCGAGCGCCGACTGGGTCTGGTGACGCTCGTGGAGGACGCGCAGCTGCATGAGCACGTCGGACAGCATCGCGCTGAGCTGGTGGATCTCGCGCACCCCGCGGACCTCGGTGGTGCCGTTGAGCTCACCGGCCCGGACCTTCCTGGCGATCGCACCCAGGCGCGCCAGCGGGGCGCTGACCGTCCGCAGGATCAGACCGAGGCAGCACACCGTGACGATCCACGCGGCTGCGGCGAGCACCGTGGGGCCGGCGGTGAGCACGGGGGCCCGCCACAGCACGACGGCCACCGCGATCAGCTGGGCCACGCCTGCGACGACCAGCAGTTGCCGCAGTGAGGGAATCCGCTCCTCGTGGCGGCCGATCGCTCTCACCTGCTCTCCGTGCGACAGTGCCTCGAGCGCCGTGGGCAGCGGCCGACCCACCTGCCGATGCTCACGCCCGCGACCCTCTCGTCCGCTGTCGACCTCCCACCGTCTCGTCGTGGTGGCTTGCCACGACCTGTCGGCCCGCCGACAGGTCCCTTGAGGGCAGCGCAACGCCCGATCCGTGCTCGTCGACATCCGCCGACGTGCCGCGTGTCGACCGGTTGATCCGGTACCCGACGGTGGCGCTCAGACGACGACAGCAGCACCGTCACGGCGGGGGTCGGCGCCACCTCCGCGCGAGGTCAGCAGGCTCACGCCGCCGAAGTAGTGGTGCAGGTCGTCCCACTGCTGGATCGTGTAGCCGGCGTCGCGCAGCCCGGCGATGCCCTCCTCGGGATAGCCGTGCTCGACGTGGGCGACATCGTCGACCGGATGCAGCCGCGGCCTGCGCGTCGCCGCGGCGGGCTCGTCGCCCTCCAGCAGCGTGGCGGCCAGCACCTGTGCCAGCGCGGTCCTGATCCGCGAGCCGCCCGCGGCGCCGGCGGCAGCGGCCAGGCTGCCGCGGTCGTCGAACGCGAGGCTGGGCACCATCATGCTGCGCATGCGGCTGCCCGGCGCCGACGCCCCCGTCAACAGCTCGGACTCGCCGAGCATGCTGTTGAGGTGCAGATCCAGCCTGGGAACGTAGTGGCCAGCGCCGAGCCCCAGGCTCGAGGTGAACACGCACGCGTTGCCGTCGGGGTCGACGACCGCCAGGTTGGTGGTGTCGCCGTGGCGGTCCTGGGCGGCGAAGACGTCGGCGAAGGCGGGCGCCCACCGCCGCGGCGTGCCGGCCTCGCCCGCCGGCAGGCGGGCCAACGAGGCGACGTAGCCGGCGAGGTCGTCGCGCGCGGTCACCCGGTACGGCCCCAGCCGCGCGCCGGCCGGTGCCGGTGTCACGATCACCTCGTACGACTCGAGGTCCCGGCGCGTGAGCAGACCGCCGCGCTCATCCGACAACGCCAGGATCCGCTCGGCGATCGTGCCCTTGACGAACGACTGCGCGCCTTCGGCCGCCAACAGGTCGAACGCGTCGGCCAGCCCGGGCTGGCGCAGCAGGTCGCCGCTGTGCAGCGGCGTGCCGCCGGGGGTGTAGATCTCGCTGCCGCGGTCGCGCCGCAGCCCCTCGAGGACCATCCGCATGGTCAGCGCGTGCTTCGGTGGCATCGCCACGCCCTCGAGCGCCAGCGTCCGGGCGGGCTGCAGCAGCGACGCCCACTCCAGGCGACCCCACCGGTCGTGGATCTCCCCGCAGCCCTGGGCGATGCCGGGGACGGCCACTGTCGCCATGCCGATGTCGTAGGCGATGACCTGGGTGCCGAAGGCGACGTCGATCGAGAACCGCTCCCCGGCGACCGCGCGTCCGCCGATGCCGGGCACGGCGACGAAGCAGTCGATGAGGTACGCCTCGCGCTCGCGCGCGTCCCAGTAGACGGCGTGCCCGCCGCCGCCGAGCCCCGTCATCACGGTCTCGGCGACGCAGCACGCGAACGTCGCAGCCACCGCGGCGTCGGCGGCCGACCCGCCGGTCTGCAGCACCTGCAGCCCCGCGGCGGCGGTCGCCGGGTGGCCGGCGGCCACGCCGGCGGCAACAGCAGTCATCATGGGTCCTCGTCGCCGTACGGTGTCCCGTGCGGGTGTGGTAGGAGGGTTCCTCGCAGCGCCGGTGTGCGAACCTGGCGTGAGCACGTGTGAAGAAGGACGATAGTCGATGCTGGACACCGACGGCGCAGCGACAGGACCCGCGACGTGACGACCTCGACGAGGCTCGCCGACCGGGTGCAACGGTTCGTCGCCGCCGTGACCCCGTTGCTCGAGGCGCTCGCGGCTGACGCCGGACTGCAGACCGACAACGTGGGGCGAGACGTGCTGGGCGACGCCGCCGGTCTGGTGTCGGGCCTCATCGCCGCCGACGGCGTCGTCACCGACGCCGAGCTGCTCGCGATGATCGCGTGCTTCGGGGAGCTCGACGATCCGCGGGTCGCCGTGGCGACCCCCCTCGAACAGCGGCGCGCGATGCTGCTGGAGACCGGATCGCAGCGCTTGAAGACCCCGTCGCCGCTGTTCAGCCTGCTGCGCGACGCCGACCTGCGCGACGGCATGGGACGGTCGCGGACCTACTACGAGCACGCGATGGAGGTCGCCCACGCCGCCGTGACGATCGACGGCTACACCGGCCGTCTGGAGCTGGCCGCGGTCGAGGAGCTGCGGGGCATGCTGCTGCGCCTGCTGCCCGCCAAGGAGCGTCCTTCCGACAGCGGCGCCGACGCGACACCGCCGACGGCCGCGAAGCCCGAGGACGCCATCGGCACGCTGCAGGACCTGCACACGCCGGCCAAGACCCCCGAGGAGCTGTTCGCCGAGCTCGACGAGCTCGTGGGTCTCGAACCGGTCAAGCGGGAACTGCGCCGGGTCGCCGATCTCATCACGGTCGAGCGCCTGCGGCGCGAGCGCGACCTGCCGGTCGCCGTCCAGAGCCGTCACCTGGTGTTCACCGGCAACCCGGGGACCGGCAAGACCACGGTGGCTCGCCTGGTCGCCCAGCTGTACCGCGCGCTCGGCGTGGTCGAGCGCGGCCACCTGGTGGAGACCGACCGTGCGGCACTGGTGGCCGGGTTCATCGGGCAGACCGCGGCCCGCGTCACCGAGGTGGTCGACGCCGCCGCCGACGGGGTGCTGCTGATCGACGAGGCGTACGCGCTGATCCGCGGCGACGACCGCGACTTCGGGCGCGAGGCGGTCGACACGCTGGTCAAGCTGATGGAGGACCGCCGCGACCGGCTGGTGGTCATCGTGGCCGGCTACCCGCGCGAGATGGACGAGTTCATCAACGCCAACCCGGGGCTGCGCTCGCGGTTCGCCCGGGTGATCCACTTCCCCGACTACAGCACCGACGAGCTGGTGGCGATCTTCGAGATGCTCGGCGCCCGGCACCACTACGAGTTGAGCGACGGCGGGCGCGACCGGGTGCGCGAGCACTTCGACGCTGTGCCACGCGGGCCCGGGTTCGGCAACGGCCGCCTGGCGCGCAACCTGTTCGAGGAGGCGTGTGCGCTCCAGGCGAGCCGGCTGGTGCGCATCGACGACGTCTCACGCGAGGATCTGATGTGCCTGACCGCCGAGGACATCCCTGGCCCCGACGCGCTGGCGGCGACCACCACCGGCGCCCGGTAGGCAGATTCTGGCGTCAGTTCTCGCCCGACGGGGCCTCCAGTCGGGTCAGGCGTCCGTCGACGGTGGTGACGAACACGGCGTGGTCGGTCGCCGTCATCGCGCTGATCTCACCGAACGGTGCGGACTCCCACAGCGATGCGCCGTTGCCCTGCGTCAGCGCCTCGACGGTGCCGTCCGGCGCGGCGATGAACGTCGCGGCGGGGTTCGACGCCATCGCCGGCTGCAGCTCCTGCTCGGTCACGATGCGCCACTGGGTCTTGCCGCTGGTGAAGTCGACCGCCATGATCTCGTGGGTTCCCGCCACGATCACCCGGCTGTCGCGGACCTGCACCATCGACACGGTCGTCCGCGGTCGCTCGAGCTGGGCGCATTCGCTCCACGCCAGGCCGCCGTCGGCGGCGTCGTAGCGGCACAGGCGACCGGCGTTGTCGATCACGAGCACGGCGCCGGCGACCGCGGTGAGCGACGCGGGGTGGGGATCCGACACCGGGATCTGCCACTCGATCTCGCGGGTCGTGGTGTCGAACGCGTACAGCTGCTCGTCCGTCGCGACGTACAGCGTTCGCCCACCGCGCTCGCTGCCGTCGTAGGCGAGCCCGACCGCGCTGTCGCGGGAGCCGCCGTCCTCGGCGGCCATGGACCACCCGACCTCGCCGGCCGCCGGGTCGATCGCGTGGATCGCCAGCCCGCCGTCGGCGGGCGGGCCAGCGGCGAACATGCGGCCGCGCCCGACGGCGAACGCTTCGACAGCGGGCAGGTCGGTGTCCGCCGAGCGCCACAACGGCTCCCCGGTGCCACGGTCGAGCGCGATGAAGCCGCCGGGCGTCTGGGCGATGACGGCGAGTCCCATGACCGCGAGCTCGCCGACGGCGCCGTCGACCGTCGTGGTCCACCGTTGCTGGCCGGTCTCCTGGTCGAGGCTCGACAGTTGGGCGCCGGCGGCGTCGAACAGCTCCTCCTCGGCGGCGATGAGCTCGGTGACGGGTCCGTTGGCGATCTTGGTTCGCCAGGTGGCCTCGATCTCCTGGGTCGTGCCGGTCGTGGGCGGTCCGGCGACGCCGGTGGTCTCGTCGGTCGACCGCGGCGCCAGCAGGGTGGGGGCGACCGCCGCGACGCCGGCGGCGATCGCCACGAGCACGAGCCCGACGCTCGCCCAGCGACGCCACTTGCCTGGCAAGGGCTCCGATCCCGGTGCCGTGTCGGTGCGCGGTGGCGTCGGTGGGGGTGTGACGCGGCGCCGCGGACCGGCCCTGGTGGCGGACGGCGGGAGCCAGTCGAGGTCCGCCAACGACCTGGCGGTCAACCGTTCGTCATCTGCTGGCGGGGCTGCACGGTCGTGCCCGGTGTGCGCAGACCGCACGTCCGAGCGGTCGGGCGTATCGACGGTGGTGGGCGCGGGCGGTCCCACGTCGTCGCGGAGATCGATCTGCAGCGGCGCCTCACCGGCGGGCCCCGTCGTCTCGATGGTCGAGGCTTCCTCGATCATCCACGACCACGAACGCCGCGCGGTCCCGCCGATGGTGGTGGCGAACACCATGCTGCTGTCGAAGCGGTCGGCGGGATCCTTGGCGAGCGCCCGCCGAAGCCCGTCGACGACGCGCCGGGGCAGCTCGTCGGCGCGCAGGTGCGCGTCGTCCGGCAGCTGCGTGCGGTGGGCCGAGAACAGCGCGTCGATCGTCGGTCGGTCGAACAGCGGGTCGCCGGTCAGGGCGTGCAGCACCAGGCACGCGAGCGCGTACTGGTCGCTGCGGTCGGTCGGCGGATCGCCGTTGACCTGCTCAGGTGCGACGTAGAGCAGGTCGGCCGGTGGCGGGCGCTGACGGTCGGTGTGGGCGTGGTGGGCCAGGAGGGGAGTGGTGCCGAACCCGCGCAGCGACACGTACGGCGCCGAGGGCGAACGGGCGCGGTCGTTGATCCACACGGTGCGGGGGGTGATCGCGCCGTGGACGATGCCGGCGCTCGACAGCATCTCCAGCGCGTCGGCGAGCTCGGTGGCCACCGCGAGCGTCTCGTCGTGCGGCAGTCGGCGCTGGTCGGCGAGCAGCGCCGCGAGCGAGCGGCCTTCGACGGCGTTGCTGATCGTGTACAGCAGCCCATCTGCTTCGCCGACCTCCCAGATGGTGGGGATGACCGGATGGCGGATGTCCGACACGTCATCGATGGCGAGGCGCAGGGCGGCCGCAGCGGCGGGATGGCTGAACTTGCTGGTCAGGACCTGCAGGACCACCGGATAGCCGTCGGATACGCGGGACGCGAGGTAGGTGGTGCCGACCGCGCTGGATTCGAGGCGTTCGTGCACCACGTAGCCGGGGATCGTCCGTACATCGAGCTCTGTCATCGACGCTCACACACCCTGGCACCTCGAGCCCCTCCGCACGACGTCCTTCGTCCGTCGCCCGTCGACACCGCGTGGCGACCGGTCATGTCGCTCGGGTCCGCGCTGGCCCGAACGCTACACGAACCAGCGCCACGACCTGTGGGACGCGGGTGCACGTGCCGCTGTTCGTGGCTGCTCATCGGTCATGCAGACGTTCGGTCGGGAGCGCAGCGTACTGGATCGGTAAGCCAACGCGAACCGATAGTTGCGGCAAGATCACCCAGGGTGTGTTCCTCACTGGCTGCATGATGGTGGGAGGTGCCGCCTGGCACGAGCTCTAAGCTGACTACCGATGCTGTTGCGACGCCTGCTCGCGGTGCTGGTGGCGGTCGGCCTGGTGCTGGCGGCCGGTCTCGTGCGTGCCCGACTGGTCTCGGATGCGCCGGATCCGCCGGCGCTCGACGAGCTGCGGATCGTCTGCGTCGACGAGCTCGCCGCCGTGTGCGCGAAGCTGCGGGTGGCGGGCGCGGCGCCGGTGACCGAGGCGGCCACGGCGACGGTGGCCCGGTTCGCTCAGCGTGACCCTGCGGTCGATGTGTGGGTGACCCTCGAGCCGTGGTCGACCATGGCCGCCGACGCCCGACGTCGTGAACGGTTGCCGGAGCTCGCGTCGACGCCGAGCGCCGTGCTGGCCACGTCACCGGTGCTGCTCGCCGCCCGCAGCGACCGGCTCGCGGCGCTCGAGGGCGCCTGCGATGGTGGACAGCTCACCTGGCGCTGCATCGGCGACCGTGCGGGAGCACCGTGGTCGCAGCTGGACGCCCCTGCGGGGTGGGGCGATGTCGACGTGGCCTTCAACCGGCCTGCCGACACCGCCGAGGGGCTGTTGACGTTGGCGCAGCTCGGCGCCGCCTTCCTCGACGGCGCGCCGGTGACCCCACAGGCGGTGGCCGCGCCGGAGTTCTTCGCCTGGTTCGCTGATCTCGGTCGGTCGTCGAGCCAGGTCGCCGGCCAGACACCCCTGGAACGCATGCTGCTCACCGGTGGCGCCGACGTCGAGTTCACCGGTGTGGTCGAGGGCGCCGCCCGCCCGCTGCTCGACGACGCCCCGGCATGGGAGGAGCGGATCGAGCTCCGAGAGCTGTCGCCGACGGTCGCCGCGCAGGTGCGCGCCGTCGGGTACGGCGCCACCGGCCGGGTGGCGATGTCGACGGTCGCCGCGCAGCTGTTGGACCCGCTGGCCGCGGCTGGATGGCGGGCGGCCGACGGGGCATCCTCGCCATCTGGGGCGCCGACATCGTCGCCGCCGGACGGACAGGCTGGCGTCGGGACGCCATCAGCGGCGGCGCTCGAGGCCCTGCGTCAGACGTGGATCGAGGTGTCACGTGGATAGGCCACCATCGCAGCGACGCCGATCGCCCGTGCGGGTGCTGGCCGTGTGGCTCGCGCTCGCCTGTGTCGTGCTGGCCGGCTGCACCGCCGCGGAGGACACCTCCGAGCAGGCCGACGGCGACGCGACCACCGACAGCGGTGCGCTGGCCGATCCCGGTGACTGCATCGTCGTCGACATGGCGGTCAGCTCCGAGAAGATCGACCTGCTGACCGACCTCGCCGCCGAGTTCAACGGATCCGACGAGGCGACGGTCGACGGGTCCTGCGTGTTCGTGCGGCCCGCGTCCAAGGCGTCGGGAGCGGCCATGCGCCTGCTCGCCGACGGCTGGCCCGATGGGCAGGCCGAGGGCCCGCGCCCGGTGATCTGGTCGCCGGCGTCGAGCGCGTGGGGCGCGATCCTCAACCAGCTGCGCACGACGGCCGGCGAACCGGAGATGGTCGGCGAGGGCCGCCCGTTCATGCTGACACCGCTGGTCATCGCGATGCCGCAGCCCATGGCGGAGGCGCTGGGGCATCCGGACACGCCGATCGGGTGGGCCGACATCCTCGAGCTCGCGCGCTCCGACGAGGGCTGGGGCGCCTTCGGCCACCCCGAGTGGGGCCCGTTCCGCCTCGGCAAGACCAACCCCAACTTCTCCACGTCGGGGCTGTCCGCGCTGATCGCCCAGTACTACGCCGCCACCGGCTCCACCGACGAGCTGACGACCGAGGACCTCGCGCGCACCGACGTGCAGCGGTTCGCGACCGACATCGAATCGGCGGTCGTCCACTACGGCGACACCACCCTGACGTTCCTGAACAACCTCGCCCGCAACGACGCCCGCGGTACGGCGTTGACCTACGCGTCGGCGGTGGCGGTCGAGGAGGTCAGCCTGATCAACTACAACCGGGGCAACCCCGACGGGGTGCTCGAACCCGGTGAGGAGCTGATCGAGCCGAAGGTGCCACTCGTCGCGATCTACCCGGAGGAGGGCACGCTGTTCAGCGACAACCCGTTCTTCGTGCTCGACGCCGACTGGGTGACCCCCGAGCAGCGGGCGGCGGCGGAGCTGTTCGAGGAGTTCGTGCAGCGGCCCGCCAACCAGCGGCGGGTGCTGGAGTTCGGGTTCCGTCCCGGCAACCCGCGGGTCGCCGTCGGCGCGCCGATCAGCGCGGAGTTCGGTGTCGATCCCGAGCAGCCCCAGACGACGCTGGACGTGCCCGACCCTGGCGTCCTCGTGGAGCTGCTCGAGCGGTGGGACACCCAGCGCAAGGCCGCGCGGGTGCTGCTGGTTCTCGACGTCTCGGGCTCGATGGGCGATCCGGCCGGCGTCGGCAGCGCGACCAAGCTGGAGCTCGCGATCGACGCCGCCGGCGCGAGCCTGGACCAGTTCGCCGACCGCGACGCGGTGGGGCTGCGGATCTTCTCCACCGAGCTGGAGGGACCCGGCAGCCAGACCGACCTGCTCGATCTCGTGCCGATCGGGCCGATCGACGGACGCCGCGACCAGCTGCGCGCGCGTCTCGAGGGGCTGACCCCGGTGCTGGGCACACCGCTGTACGACGTGACCGCCGACTCCTACGAGCGGATGGTCGACGAGTACGAGGCCGACCGGATCAACGCCGTCGTGCTGCTGACCGACGGGCGCAACGACGATCCGGACGGACAGTACGATCTCTCGGCGCTGCTCGAGCAGCTGACCG
>JAHWKT010000042.1 GCA_019347695.1 Actinomycetota bacterium
CGGCGTGACCGCCGCGGCGGCCGCGGCCGACGCGCACGGCCTGCGCCTGGCCGCCGCTGCGGCCGACGCGACCATCCGGGTGTCATCGCCGCGGGCCCTGCGCGCGCTGCTGGCCGACCTGGCGGCCACGCTGAGCCGTCACGACGCCGGTGACAGCGGTGGGCTGGCGCTGCGCATCACCACGCTGGTCTGGCCGCCCGCCCCGGCGCAGGAACCGTTGTGAGCGACTTATGACGCGAGGAGTTCAGCGTCGAGATCGCCGCGAGCCTCGACGACGTCTGGACCATGCTGACCACCGACCGCGGCGTCGCCGCGTGGTACGGCGTCGATGCCGACATCGATCCACGGCCGGGTGGCACGTATCGCGTGGGCTGGGGCGACGAGGTCGCCGAGGCCACCGTCGACGCGGTCGAGCCACTGCGGCGGCTGCGCCTGGTGTACGACCCCGCCGACCCGTCCGGTGCCGAGGAGTGGCCACTGCGCTGGGCGCTCGAGGGGGCGTCGAGCCCCTGGCGGGTCGCGGCGTGCCGCACCGTCGCCGTCCTCGATCGCGCCACGGGGTGGCGCCAGGTCCTCGACGGCCTCGGCCTGGTCCGTACCCCGCGAACGGTGACGCGGTACCCGCCGTCGGCACGGTCGCGTTGGTCGATGCGCCCCACTCGCTGCTCATCACCGGTGACGACACCACGCTGTTGTGTGATCTGGAGGGCGATGGCGATCACCTCGCCATCCACGTGCAGGCCGCCGTGCACGGCCCCGACGGCCAGCGACGAGAACGCGCCTGCTGCAGCTGGTGGCACCCGCCACCGGGTGAGCACGTCATCTCGCACACGGATGAAGGTGCCGCGATCCGGGTAGTGATCCCCCACGACCCCAGGACGGCGCGGGGTCGTTTCTGTAGCGTCCTCCACACGAAGGGTGACTGCGATGGCGGTCGAACGTTCTTCATCAGCGCGGTGGGAAGGCAACCTGAAGGAGGGGACCGGCGAGGTCGAGCTGGGCAGCGGCGCCTGGTCCGGTCCGTACACGTTCGCGTCCCGCTTCGAGTCCGGCGACGGCACCAACCCCGAGGAGCTCATCGCGGCCGCCCACGCGGCGTGCTACTCGATGGCGCTGTCCAACGGGCTGGCCATCGAGGGCCACACCCCCGACAGCGTGTCGACCACCGCGACGGTGACGCTGGACCCTGGCGAGCTCAGGATCACGTCGATCCACCTGGAGTGCCGCGGCCAGGTGCCGGGCGTCGACGACGACACCTTCGGCAAGTTCGCGCAGGACGCCAAGGAGAACTGTCAGGTGTCGAAGGTGCTGACCGGCGCCGACGAGATCACCCTCGACGCCACCCTCGAGCAGTAGCAGCGCCCGAGGCGTCGGGATGTCGTCGGCAGCGGCACCCCTCCGCCTACCGGTGCCGTCGACACGGCCGCGGTACGGCGATGTCGTCGGGTCCGTCCCGGCTTCGCGGGGCGAGGAGACAACCGTGACGGCTGACAGCCCATCCGACCGCGGTCGACCGGTGGCGGCCGTCCAACGCGCGATCGCGGTGCTGGAGACCCTGGCCGCAGCGGACACCGATGTCGGTACCAATGAGATCGCGAGGCGGACGGGGATCAACGCCAGCTCGGTGTCGCGGCTGCTTGCGACGCTCGGCCGAGCGGAACTGGTCGCACAGGATGCCGACACCGGCCGCTACCGCCTGGGACTGCGCATGCTGCGGTTCGGCACCGCGGTGCTGTCGCGGCTCGATCTGCGCGACGTCGCCAGGCCACACCTGCAGGCGCTGTCGAGCGCGACGGGCGAGACGGCCACCCTGTCGATGGCCGGCGGCGGCGGCGAGGCGCTGACCGTCGACTTCGTGCAGAGCCCGTCGTCGGTGCAGAGCGTCGCGCGTGTGGGACGGCCGAGCGTGGCGCACGCGACCGCGGTCGGCAAGGTGATGCTTGCCTGCACCGACCAGCAGGTCGCTGCGCCGTTGGAGCGCTACACGGACGCGACGATCGTCGACCCCGCGCAGCTGCGTGCCGAGGTCGAACGCACCCGGGCGCGCGAATGGGGCGAGGCCGTCGGCGAGCGGGAGGTCGACCTGCATGCCGTCGCGGTGCCCGTGCACGCCGCGGACGGCGCGCTGTTGGCCATCCTCGGCGTGCAGGGACCCGCCGGCCGGTTGACCGCGAGCGCGCGCCGAGACGCGGTTGCCCACCTGACCGACGCCGCTCGCCAGATCGAGGCGACGTTCGCCGGTGGATCGGTGCCTGCCTGACGGCGCCGCTCAGGGGTGGAACCCGTCGACCGCGAGACCGAACTCCGCGCCCGCCACCAGCACCTCGTCGTGCAGGTACTGGCCCGACGACCACTCGCAGGCCAGCAGGTAGGAGCGGGTGCCGTCGATGTCGTCGCGTACCACGTCGGTGGTCACGGCCGCCACGTGGGTGCGCAGCGCCGTCCCGTCGGGCGTCACGGCATCGTCGAGATCGATCGAGCAGATCTTGGCGAGCACCGCAGCGGCCTGGTCGCCGGTGAGTCGCAGCACCACACGGCCGTGCGTCTGGTCGATGACGCTGACCGTCTCGCTCTCGCCGGCCGCCAGCTCGGTCGCCCACGACGGTGATGCCGGCGTCGCGGGCGGCGGTGACGGCCCGAGCGCCAGCCACTCGCCGGGGCCGAAGCCGCAGACCAGCGTGCCGTCGTCCCGACGCTGCGTGCGCCCGCCGGCTGGCAGTGCTGCCGCAACCGCGCCGTCATGGGCCGCGCGAATCCAGGTCTTGGCCAGCGGTGTGTGGTCCGCCAGACACAACAGCGCCGGGCTGCGCCGCGTGCCCACGTGCCAGCCGTCGACCATGCCGCCGGGCGCAGCCACGGGTACCGGGCTGCGAGCGGTGGCCGGGCCGGTCACGACCGCGGGCGCCGCCGCCTCCCACTCCGGTTCGGCACGCAGGCGTGCACCGTCAGGGTCGACGTGTGCCAACGTGGGCATGACCCGTGCCCCGATGCGGGCGCCGTCGGGGAGCTGCACCGTGACCCGGGTGCCGGGGTCCGCCAGGTGCGGTGCGACGTAGCCGAGGCAGATCGACCGGTCCAGTGTCGGTGACATCCGGCTCGACGTGATCCGCCCGACGATTGTCGCCGTGCCCTCCACGATCTGGCTCGCCTCCGGCGGGACGATGGCGCCATCGACAGGCTGCAGGCCGACGAGCCGCTCGTAGTCGTCCCTGGCGCGCTGCCAGACCAGCTCCGGCTTGCCGGCGAAGTCGTCCTTGTCGAGCTTGATCGCCCAGGCGAGATCGGCGCCGTACGCCTGGGTGAGCCCGTCGGTGTCCTGCCCGACGATGGCGTGGCCCTTCTCCAATCGCAGGATCCGTTGCGCCTCGACGCCGAAGGGCCGGATGCCCAGGTCCCCACCGGCCGCAAGCACGCTCTCCCAGACATGCAGGCCGTAGCCCGATGGCACGTGGAGCTCGTAGCTGAGCTCGCCGGTGAAGCCGATGCGCCACATGAAGCACCCGGCAACCCCGGCGATGGCGGCCGACCGCACCCGCATGTAGCCGAACGCCTCCGGCCGGAGATCGACGCCGTCGACCAGTCGCGCCAGCAGCTCGCGTGACCGCGGTCCGGCGACGTTCATGCTGGCGTACGCCGTGGTCACCGGCGTCACGTGGACCCGCCAGTGCGGTCGTTCGGTCTGCAGCCAGTTCTCGACCCACTCCCACACGGCGAGCGCGCCGGAGGACGTGGTGGTCATGATGTAGTGGTCGGTGTCGAAATGGCCGGTCACCCCGTCGTCGAGCACGACGCCGTCCTCCGCGCACATCACGCCGTAGCGCACGGCACCCACGGCCAGCTTCGACCACTTGTTGACGTACAGCTGGTTGAGCAGCTCAGGTACGTCGGGGCCACGCAGGTCCAGCTTGCCGAGCGGTGTCACGTCGATGATGCCGACGGCGTCACGGACGTTGCGCGCCTCGGCCATCGGGTCACCGTAGTGGTCAGGGCGGATCCAGGCGCCGGCGATCAGCGGGCTGGCGCCGTGCGCGACGTGCCACGGGTGCATGGGGCTGCGACGGATCGGCTCGTGGATGCGACCGGCCAGCGCGCCGAGGCTCACCGGGACATAGGGCGGGCGCCACACGGTGGTGCCGGTCTGCTCGATGTCGCTGCCGGTCGCCTCGGCGACCACCGCGACGGTGTTGACCGTCTCGAGCTTGCCCTGCACGGGCCCCATGGTCGCGGTCGTGTAGCGCTTGGCCAGCTCGATCGAGTCGTAGCCCTCGGCCACCGCACCGGCCAGCTCCTTGGAGGTCACGTCCTCGGAGAGGTCCACGAAGCCGTGGGTCCGGCCACGGAACAGCGCCGGGTGGGGGTCCAGCGGCAGCGCGGGCAGCGCGTCGGCGCCGTTTGATGCCTCGGCGGCGTCGCCATGTTGGGAGGACGAAGCCGCACGGCGGGCGGCGACGCGGCCGACGGCGCGGCCGTGCTCGATCAGCTGCGCCAGCGTGCCGTCGCCGGCGAGCCCCCCGGTGGCCAGCACGTCATCGGGGAGCCCGTCGGGCAGGAACCGCGCCGACGCGTCGTGGTAGACGGGGCGCGCGCCGGCCATGTTGCACAGCGACGTGGGTGCGGTCCACCCGGTGGCGGTCACCAGCAGGTCGCACTCGATGACCCGCCCATCGCCGCACTCGACGGCGGCCACCCCGCCACGGCCACGTGCCCGCACGATGTCGCCGCCGACGCGGGCGTCGACGACCGCCCGCACGTCGACACCGATGCGCTCGAGGTCGGCCACGGCCGCGTCGCCGTCGGCGTTGGCGGTGAACACGACCGCCGCGATCCCCGGACGCACGGCGTACAGGTTGACCAGCCGCCGCACGGCGGTGGACAGCATCACGCCGGGCAGGTCGTTGCCGGCGAACACGTACGGCCGCTCGATCAGGCCCGGCGCCACGACCAGCGTGCCGACGCGCGCCTTGATCAGCCGCTCGTGCAGCTCCCCACGCTGCAGCACCGCGACCCAGTTGCCGTCGTAGCGGCCGGCGACGACCGCGTCGGTCACCACTTCCACCCCCGCGGCGGCGACCGCGGCGCGCAGCTGCGCGGCGGCCTCGAGTTGTGCGTCGTCGCCCCACCGCAGGTGTCCACCGAGCGCCCGCTCCTCCTCGACGAGCAGCACCCGTGCACCCGCCTCGGTGGCAGCGATCGCCGCGGCCATGCCAGCAGGGCCGCCACCGGCCACCAGCACCTCGACGTGTGCGAACCGCTGGTCGTAGGTGACGTCCGGTGGGGCCGTCGGCACCACGCCGCCGGCCGCGAAGCGGCGCAGCACACGCTCGTAGGCCGGCCACAGCTGGCGCGGGCCCATGAACGTCTTGTAGTAGAAGCCAGAGGTGAGGAACCGGGCGACGAGCTGGTTGGCGGCCTTGACGTCGAAGCGCAGCGATGGCCACGCGTTCTGGGCGCGCACGTCCATGCCGTCGCCCACCGGGCGGTGTGCCCCACGGACGTTCGGTTCGTCGCCGACCTGCACCATGCACCCCGGCTCGTGGAAGCCGGCGGTCAGCAGACCGCGTGGGCGGTGGTACTTGAACGAACGGGAGAAGACCCGCACCCCGTCCGCGGCCAGTGCCGAAGCGATCGTGTCGCCCTCGAAGCCCAGGTGCGTCGCCCCGTTCCAGGTGAAGCGCACCTGGCGTGACCGATCGATGACCTCGCCGGGCTGGACGCCCAGGCGCATGGCCTCGTGTGCGGTTGCGCCGCTCATGCCGACGAGTCGGTGGTGCCGGGCTGCACATCGCCGGCCCGCGCATGGGTCACGTCCGCACTCGATGCGTCTCCGGCATCGCGGACGGCGCGCACCGCATTGGTCACCGTGTGGCGTTCGACGACCAGGTAGCGGCGGCAGCCAGCGCGGTGCAGCCAGGTCTCGTCGGTCCAGCCGGCTGGGTTGTCGCGCAGGTACAGGTACGCCCGCCACTCGTCGGGATCGGTGGTGCCGGGATCCGGTCGGAAGTGGCGCTCACCGACGTGGCGGAACTCCGAGACGTTCCGTGGACCGCAGTGCGGGCAGTGCAACTCGATCAATTGTTCGTCTCGCTTCGCTCGACTCGCAACGGCCCAGGGAGCCTCCGGCGCAACAACTTGGTCCTCTCGCTTCGCTCGACTCCCAACGGTCCAAGGTTCGCTCGACTCGCAACGGCCTCCATCAGTGGCCCACGGCGGCGGCGCCCTTCTCGCCGACCAGCCGGCCGTCGGCGAAGCGGGCGAGGTCGAACCCGGCGATGAGCTCCGGCGTCTTGCCGGTCGCGATCAGCTGCGCCATGGTCTCGCCCGCCACCGGTCCCGCCTTGAAGCCGTAGGTGCCCCATCCGACGTCGACGAGGAACCCCTCCACGGGCGTGACGCCCATGATCGGCGAGAAGTCGGGCGTCATGTCACACAGCCCCGCCCACTGGCGCAGCACGCGAAGCTGCGACAGCTGGGGCATCAGCTGGAGCACGTGACCGGCCAGGCCCTCAACGAAGTCCAGCGATCCCCGCGTCGAGTACGACGTGAAGGGATCGACCGACGCGCCGAACACCAGCTCGCCACGGTCGGTCTGACTGACGTAGACGTGCAGCGTGCCAGACACGATCACGGTCGGCAGGAACGGCTTGACCGGTTCGGTCACCGCCGCCTGCAGCGGATAGGTGCTGACGGGCAGGCGCACGCCGGCCATGTCCGACACCAGCGTGGACCATCCGGCGGTGCAGTTGACGACGATCGGCGCCGAGATGGCACCGCGGGTCGTCGTGACACCGGTGACCCGGCCATTGGCGACGTCGATGCCGGTGACCTCTGTCTGCTGGTGGATACGCACCCCCAGGGCGTCGGCGGCCCGCGCGTAGCCCCAGACGACCGCGTCGTGGCGGATGATGCCGCCCGGCGGGTGATACAGCGCGCCGACGATCGGGTAGCGGCGGTCGCCCGACACGTCGAGCGGCGGTGCGATGCGCTTGACCTCGGCGGGGTCGAGCACTTCGGAGTCGACACCTTGCAGCTTGTTGACCTCGGCGCGCCATCGCATCGTGCGCAGCGAGCTGTCGGAGTGCGCCAGCGTCATGTGCCCGCGCTGGGAGAACATCACGTTGAAGTTCAGCTCCGCCGCCAGCCCCTCGTACAACTTGACGGAGCGGTCATAGAAGGCGACGCCCTCGGGCGTGAGGTAGTTCGACCGGATGATCGCCGTGTTGCGGCCGGACCCGCCACCGCCCATGTAGCCCTTGTCGAGCACGACCACATCGGTGATCCCGTGATTGGCCGCAAGGTAGTAGGCCGTCGCCAGCCCATGCACGCCGGCACCGATGATCACCACGTCGGCGGTTGGTGTGAGCTCATGCGATCGCCATGCACGAGGCCATCCGGTGCCGGACACGCCACGGCGGACGAGCTGGAGCGCCGAGTATCGGGTGCGCAGACGTGGCATCAGTCCGCCACCCTAACGAGATCGTTGCCCATACACCAGCGCCATTTCGTTGTCGGCAACTACCACCAGCACACCGCGCCACCAGGCTACGCCGGATCCCAGCGCAGAAATGGGTGCGGCGCCGCGTCTGGCGTGAGCAGGCCACAGCACGGGGACGCTGGCCCGGGTGACCACTCGACTTCACTCGCTGGCCCTCGCACGCGGGACCATCGACCGTGCCGCCCACCGGCGCACCGACCCCAGGTGGTTGTCGGCGAGGTGGCACGATCCGACGACCCGGGTGCTCATCGTCTGTGACGGCGAGGCGGTCGTCGCCGGCGATGCGCCGCAGTTGGTGCTCGTGGCACCGCCACGGACGCCCGACGTCGAAGACGCCCACCGGTGGTTCCTCGGCGTCGACGGCGACGGCACCTCGTTGTTTGCGATGTCGGGCCCACTGCCCGACGTCGGACAGCCGGCGACGCTGCGGATGGTCGGCGCACTGCTGTCCGACCGCGACGCGGGGTTGCTGACCACCGCTGTCGCGCTGGAGGTGTGGCACGCCACGCACCGCCACTGTCCCCGCTGCGGGACACCGACCAAGGTCGCCGAGGGCGGCATGGTCCGTGTGTGCCCCGACGACGGCTCGCTGCACCATCCGCGGGTCGACCCGGCCGTCATCATGTCGGTCATCGATGCCGACGACCGCCTCCTGCTCGCCCATCAGGCGCGGTGGCCGGCCCGCCGCTACTCGACGCTGGCGGGCTTCGTCGAACCGGGGGAGTCGCTGGAGCAGGCGGTCGTACGGGAGGTCTTCGAGGAGACCGGGATCACGGTGTCATCGGCCTCCTACCTCGGCAGCCAACCGTGGCCATTTCCGCGCAGCCTGATGCTCGGCTTCATGGCTCGCGCCTCCACGACCGGGATCACGGAGGACGGCGTCGAGATCGCCGACGCCAGGTGGTTCTCACGGGCGGCGCTCGCTTCCGCGGTGGCGGCGCGGGACGTCTTGCTCCCTCCGTCGGTGTCGATCGCGCGGCGGCTGATCGAACGGTGGTTCGGAGACCACCTCGACGCGCGCACCGCGCACCGAGACGGGTACATCTCCGACGACCGACCTGTTACGGTCTCATAGATGGAAACAGTGTTGCCGACAGCGCAACGGAGTGTGTCGCTCCCGCCCGCGTGTCGCTACGTGATCATCGGTGCGGGCATCCACGGGCTATCGACCGCATGGCACCTCGCGAGGCGGCTGCGAGCCTCGGACCGAGGCGACGGCCGCGATGTGCTGGTGCTGGACAAGTCGGCGATCGGCGCGGGCGCATCGGGCATCGCGTGCGGCGTTGTGCGCAACAACTACTTCCAACCGGCGATGCGCAGGCTGATGGCGCACTCCGTGGCGGTTTGGGAGTCCGACCCCGACGCGTTCGCCTATCATCCGGTCGGCTACCTGCAGGTCTCGCACGAGGCGATGCACGACGACGTGGCGCAGATCCACGAGGAGCAGTGCCACATCGGGTACCCGTCCACCTTCGTGGAGGGCGAGCGCGCCAGCGCGCGGTACCTCCGCGGACTGTTCGCCGACTGGCAGGCACAGCGCATCACCAGCGTGCTGCACGAACAGCGCGGCGGGTACGCGCACAACCGCGCGTCGCTGGAAGGGCTCGCGACCAAGGCCCGCGCCGAGGGCGTCCGGATCGTCACGGGACCGCGCGTCACCGGGCTCACGCTGACCGCCGACGCGGTCGACGCCGTCGTCACCGACCGGGGCACCGTGCGCTGCGAGCAGCTGGTCGTCGCCGTGGGACCGTGGGTCCGGGACCTGTGGGCCATGCTCGATCTACCCGCGACCGTCGAGGTCCGCGACCGCGACGGCACGGTCCACACCACCGACATGTGGATCTACTGGCTGCTGCAGGAGGGCACGCTGGACGTCGATCCGGGCACGCTGTCCGACAACGCCGGGCACATGCCGCCGGTCGTGCACATCGACACCGACGCGCCGCTGTACGACGCTCGCGGCGACCTGGTCACCGACGAGCCCTGGGGGATCTACTACAAACCGGATGTCGCCGTCGGCGGGGTGCAGGGCGGCATGATGCCGGTGCGGGTGGTCGCCCCGGCCGACGAGGTCGCGGTCGACCCCTACGGACCCGCCAGCCCACACTTCGTGGTGGGCGACGACTTCGCCCGCATGTGGACCGCGGCGCTCGCCCACTGCCACGGCCGGTTCGAAGGCGCCGGCCACCTGTTCCGCCGCGAGCGCTCCGGCGGCATCGGCTGTTTCACCCCGGACAGCTTCCCCGTGTTCGACGTGTTCCGGCAGAACGCCTACGTGATCGCCGACTCCAACCACGGGTACAAGATGCTCGGGGTCGGCGACCTGGTCGCGGCCGAGCTGCTGGGAACCCCAGGACCTACTGGTCCCGTTCCGCTTCGCGCGGTATGAGCAGGGCCGGCTGCACCCCACCAGCAACTCGCCGTTCCCTTGGAGCTGACCGCGAGTGCGGTGGAGAAGCCCACCGCGTACTCGGCGTCGGCCGGATTTCCCAGGTCGGCGGCGGTGGCCGTCGTTGTCAGCGGTGCTCGGGGTTGGGGAAGTCGAAACGGCAGCCGGCGTCCCACTCGCTGCGCTGGTTGCCGTGCACCGGGACTCCACCGGAGTCCTTGAGCATCCGCGCGAGATGCAGCAGGTTCCAGGTCATGAACGTCGTGTTGCGGTTCGTGAAGTCGTTGTCGGGCCCACCCGACCCCTCGTCGAGGTAGGACGGGCCGGGTCCCGTTTCGCCGATCCACCCCGCGTCGGCCTGCGGCGGGATGGTGTAGCCCAGGTGCTGCAGCGAGTACAGCAGGCTCATCGCGCAGTGCTTGATGCCATCCTCGTTGCCGGTGATCAGGCAACCGGCGACCCGGCCGTAATAGGCGTACTGGCTGGCGTCGTTGAGCAGGCTGGAGTTGCCGTACAGCCGTTCGATGACCCGGGTGCACACCGACGAGTGCTGCCCGAGCCAGATCGGGGTCGTGAGCACGAGGATGTCGGCGGCCAGCACGCGTTCGAAGATGTCCGGCCACTCGTCGCGGTCCCAGCCGTGCTCGGTCATGTCGGGCCACACCCCGGTGGCGATGTCGTGATCGACGGCCCGGAGGTGCTCCTGTCGGTCGGTGACGGCTGGACAACCCGGCGGCGACGCTATCGCGTCCTATCGATCGAGAAAGCGGCGGAAGCGCTCCTGGGCGATGTCGGACTGGAACAGCCGAGCCGACAGTGCCGTCATCTCGTTGCCGTCACGGTCGATGCGGTCGACCAGCGGACGGTTCAGCAGCTGCTTGGTGGCGCGCAGCCCCTGTGCCGGCGATGCCGTCACCGCCTCGACGATCGCCGCGATCTCGCTGTCGATCTCGTCCGCGTCGACCGCCATCGTGACGAGCCCGATCTCGGCGGCGCGCGTGCCGTCGAACGTCTCGCCCGACAACAGCAGGTGGGACGCCACACGGTCGGGCAGCCGCGGGACGACGACCGTGGAGATGATCGCGGGTGCCAGACCCAGCCGGACCTCGCCAAGCGCGAAGGTGGCATCGGTTGCCGCGACCGCGATGTCGCAGGCGGCGACGATGCCGATGCCCCCCGCGCGGACAGGCGCGTGGACCCGCGCGATCACCGGGACCGACAGCGACACGATCGTGCGGAACAGCGCGAGCATCCGCCGTGAGGCCGCCGCCTGCGCGTCGGCGTCGGCCGTGGCCGCTTCCTTCAGGTCGGCGCCGGCGCAGAACACCGGTCCGTCGGCACGGAGCACCACGACCAGCGCTGCGTCGTCTTGATCGGCGGCACGCAGCGCCTCGGACAGCTGCGTGACCATCGCCCGTGAGAGCGCGTTGCGGTTCGCCGGCGACGCGAGGGTGATGGTGCGCACCGCGCCGTCGTGTGTGGTACGGACCGAGTCGTCGCTCACGATGCGTGTCCTGTCTGGAAGTTCGGTGCACAGCAGCAGTTGGCCGACCACAAGGCCGGCACCGAGTGGCGCCACGCCAGCCGGGACGCTAGGCGGCGGCACGCGAAAGATCAACGGCCCGCTGCCGCCCGTACGATCGGTCGGACGGTCGAAGGTCGACAGCAAAGGACGGCCGCATGGCGAGCAACGATGTGGAGGCCACCGGGCCGGGCACACGAGCGGTGTAGGGTGGTGAGCGGCCCGCACGCGATGGCGCACCCACGCAGGTACCAGTGGTGCACGGGGTGGCGTTCGGGTACGGCGGCAATCGACCAGTGGCGGGCGGTGGCCGAGGGATCACAGCCCGGCTCCGCCGGCCACATCTACAGTCGCAACACCGATCCGACGGTCGCGGTGCTCGAGGAGAAGCGGCGTCTGCTCGAGGGCGCCGCCGCGGCGACCTCCTGCGCGACCGGCATGGCGGCGATGAGCAGTACACGCTGCTGCGCCCCGGATATCGGGTGGTGGCGGTGACCGACACGTACGGGGCACCAGCAAGCTGTTCACCGAGTTCCTGCCCCGCTGGGACGTCGACGTCGAGGGGATCGACACGGCGGACGTCGAGGGGATCGAGACGGCCACGGGCCGCGGGTGCGATGTGCTGTACCTCGAGACGCCGACGAATCCGACGCTGAAGATCCTCGATCTTGCCCGGCTGACCTCGGCGGGTCACGCGGTCGACGCGGTCGTGGTCGTCGACAACACGTTCGCCACGCCGATCAACCAGCGGCCGTTGGAGCACGGCGCGGATCTGGTCATCCACTCCGCGACCCAAGTTCCTGGGCGGGCATGCGGACGCGCTCGGCGGTGTGGTGGCCGGCCAGGCGGACCTGATCGAGCGCATCCACCATCACCGCGAGATCAACGGCGCCAGCCTGGACGCCACCTCGGCCTACCTGCTGCTGCGTGGCATGAAGACGCTGCAGCTGCGGATCGAACGGCAGAACGCCAGCGCCCAGCGGGTCGCCGAGTTCCTCGACGATCATCGGGCGGTCGCCACGGTCAACTACCCCGGGCTTGCGTCCCACCCTGGCCACGACGTCGCCGCACGCCAGATGTCGGGCTTCGGTGGCGTGCCAGCTTCGGCCTGCACGGCCAACCTGGGGGCGGTGGAAACCATCGTCGGCCCGCCAGCCACGACCAGCCACGTGGAGTGCACCGCCGAGGAACGCGCCCGCCTCGGAATCCCCGAGGGCCTGATCCGCTACTCGACCGGCATCGAGGACATCGACGATCTGCTCGCTGCACTCGACCGCGACCTGGCCGCGGTCTGAGATCCGGTCGCGTCCGCCGCCGGCGAGGCGAACATCGGGTCGTCGCCATCGCCGGCGGGGATGCGCTCGAGGCCGACCATCCGATCGATGAGCATGTTCTGAAACCGGTGCAGCGGCTCCTCGAACCGAAAGCACATCCGGCCACCGGTGTAGGCCTCGCTGGAGATGCCTTCCTGCACGCGCTCGACGATCGCGATGTCCTCGCCGTTGACGTGGTCCCAGAACGCGGCCAGCTCGTCGAGCGCCGGCGCGATGCTGGGATCATCGGCGGTGTGCGGGGGCAGCGCGATCGTGGTGCGCTCGACCGTCCGATCGTGCGCCATCGGCGTGGCGAGCACCGTGAACACGTGGTTGGGCAGCACCGACAGGGCGAGGTTGGGCAGGATCCAGATGAACCGCCCACTCACGGCGTCACTGTCCGCAAGATGGGGCGCCTCGGTGAGCGCGGTCCATCCCGACTCGGTGTCCCGCGAGATCGGCGATGTCGACATGCCCGTGTACAGCCCGGGACCCTGGAAGCGGTAGTGGTCCTCGACGCGGGAGACCTTGACGAGCTCGGGGTGGACCCACGGCAGGTGGTAGTACTCCATGAAGTTCTCGGCGATCAACTTCCAGTTGGCCGCGATGTCGTAGGACCGGTCCGCCACGACGGTCATCTCGTCGAGCCGGTAACCGGCGAGCCGCTCCGGCAGATCACCGAGCCAGGCGGTCAGCGGCATCGGTTCCGGTTCGAGGCTGACGAAGACGAGGTTCGCCCAGGCCGCGACGTGCACGGGAAGCAGCCCGTAGTTGCGCTTGTCGAACGCCGGCAGCCGGCTGGTGTCGAAGATCGCGCGCTGGTCGTCGGGGATGTCCGACCCCTCGAACAGCGGTGCGCCGAGCAGGGTGCCGTCCAGGGCGTACGCCCAGCTGTGGTAGGGGCACCGGAAGCGCTTGAGCTGGCACGACTGCTCGGTCACGAGCCGAGACGCGCGATGCCGGCACACGTTGTGAAATGCCCGCAGCTCGCCGGCGCGGTCACGCACGACGATGACCGACTGACCAGCAACCGTGACCGTGCGCACCGCGCCAGACACCGGGATGTCGCTGACGTGGCCCACCGCAACCCAGCCGGTCGAGAACACCCGTTGGCGCTCAGCCTCGAAGAACACGGGCGAGCGGTACGCCTCCGGGATGAGCGTGCTCGCGTACTCCACCGGCGCCCGGGTCTGTGTGTACGTCTCCTCGCGCAGGTACGCGTCCGGTTCGAACCGGTCTGCGGGCATGGTCCACCTCCCGAGTCGCCCTCGTCGGTGGCAGGCTACGCGAGCGCATCAGTTGAGAGAAAGACTTGCGGGCTCGCGATTGATCACGAAGATCAATAAGTGTGACACGACGACAGGGTGAGCCGCGGCTGGAGCTGCGCCACCTGCGGTCGTTCGTCGCCGTCGGGGAGGAGCTGCACTTCAGTCGCGCCGCCCGGCGCCTACACATCGAGCAGCCGGCCCTCAGCCAGCAGATCCGCCAGCTCGAGCGCGAGCTCGGGACGTCGCTGTTCGACCGCACGACCCGCCGGGTGGAGCTGACCACACCTGGTAGGGTGCTGCTCGAGCGCGCCCGGCGCGTGCTGGCGGCGGTGGAACGTGGCGTGTCCGACACCCGGCGGGCGGCACGCGGCGAACTGGGCTGGCTGGTGATCGGCTTCGTCGACTCCGCGGCCTACAGCCTGCTGCCACCGATCCTCCGCGAGCTTCGGCGGGCCGTGCCGGACCTGTCGTTGGAGCTTCGCGAGCTGTCGACGGAGGCACAGCTCACGGGCCTGCTCGACGACATCGACGTCGGCATCGTGCGCGACGTCGACGCGTTCGACGGCCTGCAGGTGACGCCCGTGCTCACCGAACCGCTCGTCGCCGCCGTGCCTGCCGCCCACGCGCTCGCGGCACGGTCGACACTGGCCCTGTCCGAGCTGGCTGCGGAGCCGTTCGTCAGCTTCCCGCGCGAGCACGTGCCCCACATCCACGATCGGCTGGTCGAGATCTGCCGCGCCGTCGGGGGATTCCCGATGCGCACCACGCATCAGGCCTTGCAGTACCCGACCATCCTCGGGCTGGTCGCCGCCGACTACGGCGTGGCGCTGGTCCCCGCGTCGCTGCGGACGTTCCAGCATGCGGGCATGGCGTTCGTGGAGCTCAGCGATGCCGGCGCCGAGAGCCGGCTCGCGGTCGCGCGGCGGGCAGGCAACGACGCACCCGCCACCACCACGTTCATCGATGTCACGCGCGCCGCGGTCGCAGCGATGGCATCCTGAACGTGACACCGCATCTGGACTCGATGCTCGCATCTTGCCCATGGGCGCGAGCGGATGTTTCGTATTGCGCATTGAAACTCCCTCATGAACCGGCAATAGTTGCACCATGGGCAACAGCACGGACTCACGTCCGGTGGTGCAGTCGGTGGATCGCGCGTTGACGATCCTGGAGCTGCTCGAGCGCGAAGGGTGGACGGGGGTCACGCGGCTCGCCCGCGAGCTCGAGATCCACAAGTCGACCGCGTTTCGTCTCCTCGCCACGCTCGAGCAGCGGGGTCTGGTCGAGCAGCATCTGGAGACACAGAAGTACCGGCTGGGCTTCGCGCTGGTCCGCCTGGCCGGTGCCGTGCGGGCCGGCCTCGATCTCACCCGGTCGGCCCGTCCGGTGTGCGAGTGGCTGAGCGAACAGACCGGTGAGACGGTCAACATCGCGGTACTCGAAGGCGGCACGGTGGTCAACATCGACCAGGTCAACCTGTCGTCGTCGGTCGTCAGCGTCGACTGGCTCGGCCGCCGCACCGGCGTGCACGCCACGTCGACCGGCAAGGTCTTCCTCGCCTTCCTGCCGGAACGTCTCCGCAACGAGATCCTACGGACGAGCCTGGCGCGCCTGACCCCCTACACCGTCACCGACCCGCAGGAACTGCGGCGCCAGCTCGATGTCATCCGTGACCGCGGCTTCAGCTACACGGAGCAGGAGCTCGAGCTCGGCCTCAACGCCGTCGCCGCACCGATCCACGGTGCGGACGGCTCGGTGCTCGCCACGATCTGCGTCTCCGGGCCGGTGTTCCGGTTGACGACCGAGCGACTCGACGACGTCGGCGCGCTGGCGGTCGACGCCGCCCAGCAGATCTCCCGGCGCCTGGGATCTCCCGCCCCCGACGACGGCCTCGCCGAGGTCAGCTGAGCGGCGCGGCCGCTCCGGCGCCGCAGAGCGTCACAGCGCGGCGGTGGCCCCACGTGCCATGCTCGCGAACCGTGACTGGTGGCCGATGAACGACAGCTGGATGTCCTTCAGCGGGCCACCACGGTGCTTGGCGACCCGCAGCTCGGCCTCACCCTGTCGCGCCGAGTCCCGGACGTAGGCGTCCTCGCGGTAGATGAACGCGACGATGTCGGCGTCCTGCTCGATGCTGCCCGACTCCCGCAGATCCGACAGCCTGGGTTTCTTGTCCTCGCCGCTGCGGTCCTCGGGCTTGCGCGACAGCTGGGACAGCGCGATCACCGGCGTGTCGAGCTCCTTGGCGAGCACCTTCAGACCACGGCTGAGCTCACTGACCTCCTGCACCCGGTTGTCGACCCGGCGATGCGACTGCATCAACTGCAGGTAGTCGATGATGATCAGGTCGAGGCCATGACGCTGCTTGAGGCGCCGGCACTTCGAGCGGATCTCCATGAGGTTGATGCCGGCCGTGTCGTCGATGTAGAAGTTGGCCTCGCCGAGACGGCCCATCGCCTGTGACAGCTTCGGCCAGTCGTCGTCGCGCAGGTGACCGTTGCGCAGCCGATCGTTGTCGATCCGCGCCTGCGCCGACAACACCCGTTCGACCAGCTCCATCTGCGACATCTCGAGCGAGAACATCACGACCGGCCTGCGCAGATCGACCGCGACGTGGGTCGCGATGTTGGTGCACAGCGTCGACTTCCCCAGTCCCGGCCGCGCTGCCACGATGACCAGCTGTCCGGGCTGCAGACCGCTGGTCAGCCGGTCGAAGTCGACGAATCCCGTCGGTAGGCCGGTGATGGCCTGCTTGTTCTCGTAACGCTTCTCGATCAGCTCGAAGCTCTGTGACAGCAGATCCTTCATCGGCAGCAGCTCGCGCCCGTAGCTGCGCTGCGCGACCTGGAAGATCGTCGCCTCGGCATGGTCGATCGCGTCATCGGCCTCGACAGCCGGGTCATACCCGACCTTCGTGATGTCGGTGCCGGCGTCGATCAGGCGGCGGCGCAGTGCGTGCTCGGCGACGATCCGCGCGTAGAAGCCGGCGTTGGCCGCCGTGGGCACCTGAGAGATCAGATCGGTGATCGCCACCAGCCCACCGACGCTGTCGAGGGTGCCCCGACGCTGCAGTTCGTCGGCGAGCGTGACCGAGTCGACCGGCTCGCCGCGGTCGTACAACTCGCGGATCGCCTCGAACATCGTGCGGTGGGCGCCCCGGTAGAAGTCCTCGGGACCGACGAACTCGACGACCTCCGCGATCGCGTTCTTCGACAGCAGCATGCTGCCGAGCACGCTGACCTCCGCGTCGAGGTTGTGCGGCGGCACCCGGTCGTAGCCCGCTGGCGCCGGAGCAGACAGTTGGAGATCAGCAGTCACCCGGGCAGCCTAACCGAAGTCGTCCCTGACGAACGTACGTTCGCCCGTTCGGTCGGCCAACGCGGTCGCGACCCCGAGCCGACGAGCGGTTCAGCTGGGGGCGACGACCACGCGCACATCGGCGGTCACATCGCGGTACACCCGCACGCCGACGCGGTGCTCGCCAAGTTCCTTGAGCGGCTTGTCGAGCTGGATCTTGCGGCGATCGATCTTCAGCCCGAGTTGTTCGGAAACCGCCTTGGCGATCGCCGTCGTCCCGATGGAGCCGTACAGGGTCCCGTCCTCGCCCGCGTTGGCCTGCACCGTCACCGGGCGGCGTTCGAGGTCGGCGCGGCGCTCGTGCGCATCGGCCACACTGCGCGCCTCGCGCGTGCGGCGCGCGCGGCTGATGGCCTCGGCGTCGGCGACCGCGCCCTTGGTCACCGGCATCGCGAGGCCCCGTGGCATGAGGTAGTTGTTGCCGTAGCCATCGGCGACGTCGACGATGTCGCCGGCGTCGCCGAGGTTGTCGACGTCCTGCTTGAGTATGAGCTTCATCGCGTCGTGTATGGCAGCAATGCCATCTCGCGGGCGTTCTTGACGGCCTGCGCCAGCCTGCGCTGGTACTGCGGCCGCGTGCCCGTCACCCGCGCCGACCGGATCTTGCCGCGCTCACTCAGGAACCGCTTGAGCAGCTCGACGTCCTTGTAGTCGATGTAGGTGACCTTGTTCTTCGTGAAGTAGCACTCTTTGCGCTTCGGGGGGCCCGACGGGCCACGTTGTCTGGCCATTAGAACGGCACATCCTCTGGTTCGGGGGCACTGGTGGGAGCCGGCGCTCCCCAGGACGTCTCGGAGCTGCCACCGCCGCTGCCACCGCCGCGGGGGGTCCGCTCGACCTTCGCGGTCGCCCAGCGCAGACTCGGGCAGATCTCGTCCGCCTCGATCTCTGTGACCCACCGGGTCTGACCTTCCCGATCTTCGTAGGACCGCGAGCGCAACCGACCGATGACGACGACCCGCGCGCCCTTGGTCAGCGAGCTCGCGACGTTCTCGGCCTGGTCACGCCACACATTGCAGGTGAAGAAGCCGTCGAGCCGCTCGTCCCAACTGTTGGTCTGCTTGTTGAAGAACCGCTGGTTGACGGCGACGCGGGCCGAGCAGACGGCGACGCCGTTGGGCGTGAACCGCAGCTCCGGATCGTCGGCGAGGTTGCCGGTGATGGTGATGACGTTGTCGGAGGCCACTGGCTGGTCCTTTCTTCACAACAGCCCTGGTTCCCGGGGACACGCCGGGTGTCCGGTTCGGTCGGACGGCACGGCGTGTGGGCGGGTCCGGGGCCGTCCCCACTCAGGGATGACGAACGCGTGCTGCGGGCTGGACCACCTTGTGACGAACGACCGCGTCGGTCAGCCGCAGCTGCCGTTCCAGCTCGGGCAGCTGATCGCCGTCGATCTGGAAGTCGATGACGGTGTAGTAGCCCTCGCGCTGGTGGTCGATCTCGTAGGCGAACTCGCGCTTCCCCCAGTGGTCGACACGGTCGACCGCGCCACCGAGCTGGCCGATGAGGTTCGTGAAGCGCTCGACGTTGGCCGTGACCGCGTCGTCGGTCAACGTGCCGTGGCTGATGAGCATCAGTTCATAGGTACGCAAGCGATGGTCCGATCCTGTGGACTGGCGGCCCCCGTGGCCCGCTGTTGCAACGGCCGGCCGGGAGCAGGTGGACGTTCAACCGGGCACGGTAGCAGCCAACGACAGTGCCTGCACCGTAGCGCACCCTCGCGCTGCAGATGACACGCCTGTGGAAACCGACGTCAGCCGACGACCGGCATCACGATGCGATCCAGCCACAGGTCCGCGAGCTCGCGACCCATCCGCGCGTGCGCGTCGGTGTGCTCCTGCGCCAGGGCGATCAGATCGCGCGGCTCCCACCCGTGCCGGCGCAGATAGGCGCCCGGCTGATCGGCATTGCAGTACCGCGCCACACGCTCCGCGTCCATCTCGGGATGGAACTGGATGCCGTACACACGGCGACCTGCCCGCAGCGCGTGGACGGGGGACCGGTCACCCTCGGCGAGCACGATCGCGCCAGGCCCTGCGGTGATGAAGTCCTGGTGGGCGTTGAACGTCGGCGTGCCGTCGGCGAAGTCGGCCAACAGCGGGTCGTCGCGACCGGCGTCGGTCAGGCGGACCTTGGCGAAGCCGATCTCCGGCGTGTCGTGATGGACCGAGCCGCCGGTGACCTCCGCAAGCAGCTGCGCGCCGAGGCAGATCGCCAGCGTGGGCGTGTCCTGCGCGACGCACTTCGCGAGGAGGTCCGCCTCCTCCTGCAGGAAGGGATAGGCCGCCTTCTCATCGGTGCACATACGGCCGCCCATCACCATCAACGCCTCCGGCGGCCGCACGGGAACCGGGTCGTCGGCGTAGACGTGCCTGACGTCCAGGTCGACGCCGCGCGTGCGCAACTGGTCACCGATGACGCCGGGTCCCCCGTACACGCTGTGCTGGAGCACGGTCACGATCATCTGTCGGGCCTTTCGTCTGCGCCAGCCGCGCCGTTGAGCGCCGCGAGCGCTGCGTCGACCGATGGCGCAGCGGTCCACAGGCTGCCCATCGGGGCGTGGAGCATGCCGTGCTCGGCCATCCGTGCCATCTGTGCCTGCAGCGGTGCCCAGAACCCGTCGCCGTCGAGGATCACGATCGGGCGGTCGTGGTAGCCGAGCTGGCGCAGCGACACCATCTCGATCAGTTCCTCGAGCGTGCCGATGCCACCGGGCAGGATGAGAAACGCGTCGCTGCGCTCGTCCATGATCTGCTTGCGTTCACGCATCGTCCTGGTGCGGATCAACTCGGTGACGTCGTCCAGCGCCAGCTCACGGTCGACGAGCTTGTCGGGAATCACGCCGGTGACGTGCGCGCCACCCGCGAGCGCGGCACGGGCAACGCTGCCCATGAGCCCGACGGACCCACCGCCGTACACCATGGCCCACCCGCGCTCGGCCAGTCCCGAACCGGCGGCGGTGGCCATCGCGTGCAGCGCCTCGGAGACGTTGTCGCTCGACGAGCAGTACACGCAGACGGACCGCGACGGGGCGTTCATCGCGCCGATGCTAGCTGCGCAGGTCCAGCGCGCGCTCGTGCTCCACGATGTGGTCGCGCGGCGGCGGAAAGCGGTAGGTCACCCCGGTGGGCGCGAAGCCCATGCGTTCGTACAGACCTACCGCGTGGGGGTTTGCGTCCGCCACATCGAGCCGCAGCCGCGGATGGCCGGCAGCGCACGCCCAGTCGACGACGGCACTGATCAACGCCTCGCCGACGCCGCGGCCACGCGCGGACGGTGCCACCCACATGGCGTACAACCCCGCATCCGTGGGCTGTGCGTGGTGAGGCGCGCCGACTGCCATGCCCACATCGGCGTCATCGACGAGGCCGATCAGGGTGACCGCCTCGCGACGCTCCAGCCGTTGCCGCCACACGGCGTCGTCGAGTGCCGCCTCCTGCTCGATGGTGGACCAGAACGCGTCGGGCGCGTCGCGCAGCGCTCGCAGACGGATCGCACGGGCACGCGCCCAATGCGCCGGTCCGACACGCTCGACCACCACCATCGAGGTGATGCTAGCGAGGGCGCGGCCGCCCGCCGGGCAACGCCTTCGCTAGCAGGGGCTCGACGTTCGACGCGTCGATACGGACCTCACCGGTCGCCACCCACCACAGGCGCGCGACGGCATCGGCCTCCGCGGGCAGGCCGCGCAGGAGTGCGAGCCACGCGGCGGCGTCGGCCGCGTGGCCGTCACACCACGCGCGCTCGCCGACGTCCTCGGCACACGTGCGCCCCAGACTCGCCCAGCGGGTGGGTCCGCAGGTCGTGACCAGCCGGGCCTCGGCGCCGCAGCGATCACACTCACCAGCCTCGACCGCCCGCGGTCCGATCTCATCGTGGTCGATCCACGGGTACCGCGCCCGCAGCGCCGCACACAGCTCGCGACGACGGTCGGCGTCCAGCGCCGTCACATCGCTCGGGGTCGCGGCGGGCGGTGCAGCACCATGTCCGGATCAGGCCCGAACCCGCGGCGCTGCAACTCGGCGAGCAGGGTCTGCATCGCCTCCAGCAGCGCGTGCTGCTGGTCCGGTGCCAACACCCGCAGCAGCTCGGCCGCAGCCTCGACGTGCTCGTCACCAGTAGCGCCACACATGCGGTGACCATCGTCGGTGAGCTCGATGAGCGTCGCCCGCCGGTCATTGGGGTGTGGGCGGCGCCGGACCAGCCCGGACTGCTCCATGTGGTCGATCAGCACGGTGACGTACCGGGGCGTGATGCCGAGGTCATCACCGAGCTCGCTCATGATCTGCGGGCCCTTGCATCGCAGAAGGTGGAGGGCGCGTGCGTGGGTATAGCCGATGTCGCGCTCGGAGAGCCGGGTCTTGGTCCAGCGCTTGTACGCCGGTCCGAACGCCGCGAACGCGTGCGCCAACGCCTCGTCGATGCTCCGTTCACCGGAATCATCGGATTGTGTAGACATTCGGGTATCACCACGGTACTCTCGGCTCCATGCAATACTACAACAGTTCTGCTATCTGGGAGTTCCGGTTACCGCTCGACCCGGAGAGGCAGACCCAGGGGAGTCGCACATGGCGATGAACACCGCCGACCGCTACTTCGACCAGTTGGGCATGCGCAACCTGCTGACCGCGGATGACGAGGTGCGGTTGGCCAAGCAGATCGAGGCCGGCCGGGACGCCGCGGCGCTGCTGGAGCGCGCTGACGAAGCGGACCGCGCTGCCCTCGAGCGTGACATCGCGGACGGGCAGCAGGCGTTCCAACACTTCGTGGAAGCCAACCTCCGGCTCGTCGTGAGCATCGCGAGCCAGTTCATGTCGCGGACCGACATGGATCTCGACGAGCTGATCCAGGAGGGCAACCTGGGGCTCATCCGAGCGGTGGAGAAGTTCGATTGGCGCCGCGGTGGCAAGTTCTCGACCTACGCGACGTGGTGGGTCCGCCAGGCCATCCAGCGTGGCATCGCCCGCGGCGACCGCACCATCCGACTACCCGCCGGCGTGCACCAGGAACTGGGCAAGGTGCGCGCGGCCACGGCCCGCCTGCGCGACGAGACCGGACGAGAGCCGACGACCGAGGAGGTCGCCGAGGCCACACGGTTGACGCCGGATCGCGTCCAGCGGGCGCGGGACGCGGACTACCGGGTCGATTCCCTGCAGAAGCCGCTGTCGGACGCACCCGACGCCTCGCTGCGCGAGGACCTGGTCGCGGTCGCCGATGACGAGCCCGCGGAGGAGGTCAGCCAGCGGCTGCTCATCGACGAGATGATGCAGGCCACCCAGGCCACCCTCGACGACCGCAGCCGGTACATCCTGCGGCGACGCTACGGCTTCGACGGCGGCGACGGGGCGTCGCTGCGTCAGATAGGCAACGAGCTGGGGTTGTCGCGCGAGCGGGTCCGGCGGATCGAGCTCGAGGCGCTCGCCACGCTGCGCGACGAGGTTGCGCTGGCGGCCTGATCCACCGGGCCGTGGCGGGGGGGGGCCCCCCGGGGGGGGCCCCCGCCCCCCCCGAGCCGGCACCCCCGGGCGGGGTGGGTGGGGGCCCCCAGGGGGGCCGCGCGGGCCCCCCCGCCCCCGCGCCCCCGCGCCCGGGGGGGCCCCCCCCCCGCGCCGGGCGCACCCCGCCCCCCGCCCACC
>JAHWKT010000043.1 GCA_019347695.1 Actinomycetota bacterium
GCTGTTCATCGACGGCTTCACACGCCGGTTCGCCACCCCCCTGATCGTCGGTCTGACCCTGTCGATCGCGTTGGCGGTCACGTTGGACCTCGCGCTGCTCGGAGCACAGAAGCTGCTCGCGCCCTGGGAACGAGAGGCAAGCTGAGCCATGGAGGTCGTCGGGGCGGTCCTGCAGTGGTTCACCGATCCCGTGAACTGGCAGGGTGCCGACGGTGTACCCAACCGGATCCTCGAGCACATCGGCTACTTCATCGGTGCCACCGGGCTGGCGCTGCTCATCGCGTTGCCCGTCGGCCTGCTCGTCGGGCACACGGGCAAGGGCGGCACGCTGGCGATCAACCTGTCGAACGTGGGAAGGGCCGTGCCCAGCTTCGGGATCATCATCCTGGCCTTCATCCTGCTGGGCATCGGCCTGCTGCCACCGCTCATCGCCCTGACCGCGATGGCCATCCCACCGATCGTCACCAACACCTACGTGGGCGTGCAATCCGTCGACCCCGACGTCCGGGATTCCGCCGAGGGCATGGGGCTGACGGGGATGCAGGTGCTGCGCGACGTCGAGGTGCCGGTCGCCATGCCACTGATCATGGCGGGCGTGCGGACATCATCGGTGCAGGTGGTGGCGACCGCGACGCTGGCCGCCTTCATCGGTCTCGGCGGCCTCGGCCGCTACATCTTCGACGCGCTGCAGACCCAGGACACCGCCGAGGTGGTCGCCGGTGCGATCCTGGTTGCGATCCTCGCGCTGATCGTGGAGTTCGCGATGTCCCGGCTGCAGCAGACGATCGTCTCGACCGGCCTGCAGCAGCGCAATGCAGAGGCTGCCGTCGACGCGAAGGTTGCCGGACCCGTCGGATAGGATCCCGCACCGATAGGCTCCCCCAAGGCCGTTGCGAGTGGAGCGACGAAGGAGCGGCCACGAGCAAGGAGCGCAGCCGGGGTCTGGCTGCGCGACTAAGCTCGCGCAGACGGCCTCCGCCTGCGATAGTAGGATCCTACGCCGTCTCGGACTCGAAGGAACGCGCACATGCGGGTACGGAAGTCTGTCCTGGTCGCCGCCCTGCTCACCCTGGCGCTGCTGTTGAGCGCATGCGCCGGCGAGGAGGCCCTGCAGGAGGGCGGAGGTGACGGCGCGACGACACAGGCCACACCCTCCGGCGCGCCCGCCACCGATGTCGCCTCCGGTGAGCAGTGCCCGGTCATCGTCGGCTCGGCGAACTTCACCGAGCAGCTCATCCTCGCGAACATGTACGCCGAGGTCATCGAGCAGCAGGCCGGAACCGAGGTCGAGCGACGCCTGAACCTGGGCTCGCGGGAGGTGGTCTTCCCGTCGCTGCAGTCCGGTGAGCTCACCCTGCTCCCCGAGTACTCCGGCGCACTGCTCGCCTTCCTCACCCAGGGCGAGGCCACGGAGAAGGACCCCCAGCCGGTGATGGACGCGCTCCGCGAAGCGTTGCCGGAGAGCATCGTCGCGCTCGAACCGTCGGAGGCGCAGGACAAGGACGGCCTGGCGGTCACGCAGGAGACCGCGGAGGAGTTCGACCTCGAGACGATCTCCGACCTCGAGGGTGTCGCCAGCGACTTCGTCGTCGGTGGGCCCGCCGAGATGGAGGAGCGCGACGTCGGGCTCCCCGGTCTCATGGAGGTCTACGGCCTGGAGTTCGAGAACTTCCGGGCGCTCGACGCCGGAGGCCCGTTGACGACCGAAGCCCTGTCGAGCGGACAGATCGACGTCGGCCGCGTGTTCACCACGCAGGGCGTGATCGACGAGCGCAACTGGGTGGTGCTCGAGGACGACAAGAACCTGGCGCCCGCGCAGCAGATCGTGCCGGTGGGCCAGGAGTGTGCTCTGACCGACGAGATCCGGACAGCGCTCAACGAGCTGTCGGCAGCATTGACGACCGAGGACCTCATCACGCTGAACAAGCGCGTGTCGGTCGACAAGGAGGATCCCGAGGACGTCGCGGTCGACTTCCTGGAACAGGAGGGGCTGGTCAGCGGCGGCTGACGGCGCGTGCCCGGGCCTTGCGGTACATCTCCGCGGGCGACATCGCCGAACTCGGGCTGCCCCATGCCGAGCTCCTCTCGGCGGTGGAGGCGGCGGTACGCGCGCAGGGTGACGGGCAGGCGCTGCTCGAGCCACGCGTGCACCTGCGTCCGCCCAACGACGGCAAGGGCCACTTCAACGTGCTGCGCGGCTGGGTCGGCACGCTCGGCCCGACCGGTGTGGCGGGGGTCAAGGTCGTCGGCGACTTCGTCGACAACTACCGCCGCGGGCTCTCCAGCGAGCCGGCGCTGGTCGCGCTGTTCGATCCCGACACGGGCGTGCCGTTGGCGATCGTGGACGGCACGCTCATCACGTCGGCGCGCACCGGTGCGCTGACGGCGATCGGCGCGCGCCACCTCGCACGGCGCGACAGCCGGGTGCTGGGACATCTCGGGTCGCGCGGCACCGCCTGGTGGAACGTCGTGCTGCTCGACGCGGAGTTCGACTTCGCCGAGATCCGTGTCACCAGCCGCCGTCGCGAGTCCCGCGAGTCCTTCGCCGCCGAGCTGACCGAGGCGCTGGACAAGCCGGTGCGCGCGGTCGACACCGCCGAGGAGGCGCTGACCGGTGCCGACATCATGGTGGAGGCGACCCGCCTCGTCGAGCCCGAACCGCTCCTGCGCACCGCCTGGGTGGCACCCGGCACGTTCGTCGTGCCCTACGGCACGATCAGCGCCGTCGAGCTGGACCTGCTCGATGTCATGGACAAGGTGGTGGTCGACGACTGGGGTCAGGCGCATGCAGGCCCGTTCGGGGCGTTGCGTCGTCACGTCGACACCGGGCTGCTCACCCGCGAACGCCTGCACGCCGAGCTCGGCGACATCGTCGCCGGGCACGCACCGGGACGTGCGTCGCCCGCCGAACGGATCCTGTTCTGGCACCGCGGCCTGTCGACGACCGACGTCGCCCTCGCGCACCTGCTCTGGCGCCGTGCGGAGCAGGCGGGACTCGGCACCCTCCTCGCCTGACGCCCCGACCTCGGGGCTACCCCAGCAGCTCGCCGACGGGGACCTGCGCGTCGAGTCGGTTGCCGGGCGGCGCGAGCGGACAGGTCCAGCGCGGCGAGTAGACGCACGACGGGTGGTACGCGAAGTTGAAGTCGAGGATCAGCCGACCGTTGCGCTGCGCCCCCAGGTCGGCGCCCTTCACGGTGTCGAGCAGATACCGGCCGCCGCCGTAGGTGGTGTCGCCCGCCGTCGCGTCCCGGAACGGCAGGAAGATCCCACCGCCGTAGCCGTCGACCCAGAACAGATCGAGGCCGCCCAGCGGCAGCTGCACCCGACCGAAGCGCACGAACTGCATCTCGCCGCCGCCGCTGGTGGCCACCGGGAACCGCTCGCGCTCGACATCGGTGTCGACGTCGACGCTCCACACGAACGACGGATCGTACGGCGCGTACTCCAGGCCGGCGAAGCCGTCGGGTTCCTCGAGCGGGGTCTGTGGATGGGTCCGCAACAGCCGGTCCCGGGTAGTGCACCAGTCATCGAAGGCAGCCAACGGGTCGGCCTCCCACCTGCGCCGTACGCGGCCGTACAACTCGGCGACCCGTCTGCGCCAATCGACAAGCTCCAGCTCACCCACGGCGGTCCTCCTCCACTGCGTCACGCAGCCACGATCGATCACGTCGACGAGCTCGGCGTCAACGTCGGTCTGCGTACGATCATCGCGTCCCAGCACCCCGAAGCCATCGTCGGCTCCGGACACGACGTGCGCGCAGTGCGCCGTGTCACGCAGATGTTCGCGGCGCGCCGGCTCGGGCACAGCGGATAGCCCAGCGCCACCGCCCCGTCAGCGTGTCCGTCGGCCACCAGCATCGTCGCGACGCGGCCGCCCATCGACGGCCGCGGGGTGGCCACAGCCGCATCGTGGTCGTGTCCACAGCCTGCGGTTGCCGCAACCTGACCGGCTGGTCGCTCGCCTGCTTCATTGCCGTGATGTCCGTGGTGAGGGTTCGTGGCCGGCGATCACGCCGTGGTGCATGCAGCCTGGTTGCATGCACCATGCGGTGGTCCGGCTCCGCTGGACAGACAATAGTGCGATGACCGTTCGTGGGTTTCGGGTGAGCAGCATGCTGCTGCTCATCGTCGTCGCGTACCTGCTGGTCTCGTTCGTGCAGGTGTGGACCGCCGCGAACCGCGACGAGGCGCGACCTGCGCAGGCCATTGTGGTCCTCGGCGCGGCACAGTACGACGGGCGACCGTCGCCGGTGCTCGAGGGACGCCTGCGCCACGTCGCCGAGCTGTACGACCAGGGCGTCGCGCCGCTCGTGGTCGTCACCGGTGGGCGCCGTGCAGGCGATCGCCACACCGAGGCGTGGGCATCGGCGAACTACCTGCACGACCAGGGCGTGCCGGGCGGCGCCGTCGAACGTGAGACGACCGGCTCCACGTCGTACGAGTCGCTGGCGGCGACCGCACGCTTCCTGCGCGATCGTGGCATCTCCGACGTGGTGCTGGTGTCCGATCCGTTCCACGCCTACCGCATCGGCGCCATCGGCGAGGAGGTCGGGATGGACGCGGCGGTGTCGCCGACGCCGCACACCGCCATCGACGGTGCACAGCGGTGGCGGTATCTGCTGCGCGAGACCGTCGGCGTCAGCCTCGGACGCCTCATCGGGTATCGTCGCCTCGACCGCGCGCTGGAGGGGAGCTGAGCTGACGGTGGCTGGTGGACCGACGATCACCGGTGAGCTCGATCTTCCCGGCGACCTGCCGGAACCCGGATCGTCGGTGATCGTGACCGATCGGCTGACCAAGACCTACAACCTGCGTGACGCGGTCCACCAGCTGTCGATCTCGATCCAGGGTGGCGAGGTCTACGGCCTGCTCGGGCCCAACGGCGCCGGCAAGACCACCACGCTGCGGATGCTGCTCGGGCTCGTGCGCCCGACCAGCGGCTCGGCGCTCGTGCTCGGGTCGGCACCGGGCGCCACGTCCAGCCTCCGGGGCCTTGGTGCGCTGGTCGAGGAACCGGCGCAGTACCCGTACCTGTCCGGGCGCGACAACCTTCGCACCCTCGCCCGCTACAGCGGTGTACCGCGTCGCAGGATCGACGAGGTGCTGGACCTGGTTGGTCTGCTGCCACGCGCCGGCGACAAGGTCAAGACGTACTCGCTGGGCATGCGCCAGCGCCTCGGCGTCGCCGCCGCGCTGCTCAAGGATCCCGAGGTGCTCATCCTCGACGAACCGACGAACGGGCTCGACCCGCAGGGCATGGCGGCCATGCGCACGTTGATCCGTGACGTGGGAACCGGCGACCGCACGGTGGTGCTCTCCAGCCACCTGCTGGCCGAGGTCGAGCAGATCTGCGATCGCGTCGGTGTGATCCGTGACGGCCGGTTGATCGCGCAGGGGTCGGTCAGCCAGCTGCGTGGCGCCCGCACGATCCGGGTGGTCGCCGAGCCGATCGACCGCGCGATGCAGGTGCTGTCCGCGCGCGACGACGTCGAGGCCGTCGCGGTCGACGGCCCGACACTGCACGTGACCGCACCGCAGGAGTTGGCCGCCGCGTTCAACACCGCGCTGGTCGCCGGCGGCGTGGCGGTCAGCCACCTCAGCGTTCACCAGCGGTCGCTCGAAGACGTGTTCCTCGACATGACCGCACCCGCGGAGTCGCCATGAACGTCGTCGCCGCGTTCCGGGCCGAGGTGCTCAAGCTTCGCAAGCGTCCCGGCGTACGCATCCTCGTGGCGACGATGGCCGGCGTGGTGCTGCTGCTCGGGTACGTCCTGCTCTACGTGTTCGCCACGCAGACGCCCGACGACCAACTGCAGGGCCTCGACAGCGCACTGCTGCTGGACGCGCTGCGACCCGCATCCCTGCCGATCCAGGTGCTGGGCATGGTCGTCGGCCCCGGGAGCGCGATCGCGCTGATCCTCGGCGCGCTGGCGTTCGGCGCCGAGTACAGCTGGCGCACGATCACCACGATCGCGACCCAGCGCCCGTCTCGGCTGGCCCTGGTCACCGGCCGCATCCTGGCCGTGCTCGCCGCCTGCCTGGTGCTGGTGCTCGCGGGGTTCGCCGGCGGCGTGGTCGGCACGGCCGTCGTGTCACTGCTCGAACAGGCAGACGGCGGCGGGCCCACCGTCGCCGACGTGCTGTCGGCGTTCGGGGTCGGCGCGCTGGCGACGGCGGTGTGGGCCGCCATCGGCCTGTGCCTCGCGACGGTGTTGCGCAGCATGGCGTGGGCGATCGGCCTCGGACTGCTCTACACCTTCGCGATCGAATCGGTCGTCGGACTGCTGCCGCTGCGCGGCCGGGTCGGCGACCTCGTCGCCCGCGCACTGATCGGCAACAACGTGACCGCCCTGGTCATCGACGTCGCCCCGGACAGCGCCGCGACGTTGGGGGCCCCCACCATCGCCATCGACCCCGAGCAGGCGGTTGGCGTCCTGGTCATGTACGTCGGGATCGCGCTCGTCGTCGCGGTCGCGGTGTTTATCCGACGCGACATCGCCACATGACTGTAGTACTCACGTCAACTGCGTGTTCGACCTTACGAACCGCAGCGAGTCAGGAAAAGGAACCATCGTGCTGTCCCTGATCTTCTTCATCATCATCGGGCTGATCGCCGGCTACGTAGCGCGGGCGGTCGTTCCAGGGCCTGACCCAATGGGCATCGTCGGCACGCTGCTCCTTGGGATCGTCGGGTCGTTCGTCGGCGGGTTCCTGTGGAACCTGCTGTTCGGCGGCGGCGACCTGCTGGCGACGAGCGGGCTGATCGGTTCGATCATCGGCGCGATCATCGCCCTGCTGATCTACCGAGCGGTCAACAAGCGCACGGCGTAACGGATGCGGTCAGCGTCGGGGACGCCACCTCGGCGTTCCCGACGACGTTGCGCTCAGCCCAGCCCGTCGGACCGGCGGACGACGAGCAGCCACGTCAACGCGCCCGACACGGCGACCAGCGTCAGCGCCAGCACGGCCAGCTGCAGCGCCGCCGGCAGCGCGACCGCCCGATCGAGCTGGTTGGCGAAGATCACCCGTGTCAGGGTGTCGTAGCGCAGCAGCTGCACCGCACCGAAGTCGCTCAGCACGTACAGGAAGACCAGCAACCCACCCGCCGCGATGGCGCCGGTGAGTTGTGGCAGCACGATCCGCGCGAACGTCGCGAGCGGGCCCGACCCCAGCAGGCGTGCCGATTCCTCGTGCGACGGTGGCATGCGCCGCAGCCTGGCGGCGACCGGCAGGTAGACGTAGGGGTACGTCAGCAGCGTGAGGACGGCGAACGCCGCCCAGAACCCTTCGATCCGTGGGAACTGCACGGTGGCGACCGGCGCCAGGAGCCGTTCGACGAGCCCACCCGGCGCGTTCCGCCTGCAGGCAGAACGCGTCGAACCGGAGCCCGACGTCCAGTGAGCGGGCGGTCAACGCGACCAGCGGCGCCACGAACACCAGCGCGATCGCGCTGCACGCCACGAACAGGCTGGCCGGCGGCCGGGGGCGGCCGGTCCGCTGCGCCGGCGGTGTGGTGCCCGCCGGGGTCACCGACGGCCGCGTCGACGACCCCGGCGGCGTCATGCGTCGACGGTCCTGTGGCTCAGGTGGCGGGATACGCCAGCGTGGGACCGCCCGGGTAGCGTACGGCGACGTGGTCGCCGCGCCGGAACGTGGGCCGCTCGAGGATGCGAACGCGCACGCGGCCGCCCGCCGTGTCGCCGAGCACGTACACCGCGTCCTGGCCGTAGTACTCGACACGCTCGACCGACAGCTCATCGCCGGGCGTGACGCGCAGCTGCTCGGGACGCACGAGCACCGCCACGTCACCGAGCTGCGCGGACCGCAGCGGCAGTTCGCCCACGATGGTGCGTGCGGTCCGGCCGTCGGCGTCGCCGGGCAGCAGGTTGGCGTCGCCGACGAAGTCGGCGACCCGCCGGTTGCGGGGGATTCGTACAGATCGACCGGCAGGCCCTGCTGCTGCACGTTGCCGTCGAGCATCAGCGCGACCTCGTCGAGCAGCAGCACCTGCGGCCTGGTCGCCAGCGCCCGGGCGAGCGCGACCCGCTGCTGCTGCCCACCCGACAGTGTTGACGGGAGGCGGTCGGCGCAGTCCGACAGGCCCACGAGCTGCAACGCCCGCTCCGCGTCACCCGCGCGCCGGGCGGCGCGTGACAGGCCGAACCCGACGTTGCGCGTGACGCTCAGGTGCGGGAACAGCGCCCAGTCCTGGAACACCATCCCGACGTGGCGGTGCTCGCGTGGGACGACGACGTCTGGGCCGAACACCTCGCGTCCGCCGAGGGTGATCCGACCGTCCACCGGCTCCACCAGCCCCGGCGATGCTGCGCAGCAGGGTGGTCGTGCCGCATCCGGACGGACCCAGCAGGGCAAGGACGGTCCCGGCGCGCACGTGCAGCGTGGCACCGTCGAGCACCTGCTGGTCGCCGTAGCGGACGTCGAGCCCGTCGACGCGCACGTCGGTGCCCGTCGGCGCGGGTTGGTCGCCGATCCCGCGCCGCGCCACCGTGCACGACGGTGCCGTCACCCGCTCTCCGGTCGCACGTACACGAACTTGGCGACGTCGGCGTCGAGCCGCAGCTCACCGTCAGCGGTCTCGACGACCACGACACCGTCGTCGGTGTGCGCCATCAACCGGGTGCCCGGCAGCAGTCCCCGCTCGTAGAGCCGGGCGATCGCCCCGACGTCGGCCTGCAGGTGTTCGGAGATGCGGTCGACGACCACCGGCGCGTCCTCGGCCGCGGCGTCCGACAGGCTCAGCAGGTCCGACGGTTCGCTCGCCGGCCCCAGCCCCGGGATCGGATTGCCGTGGGCATCGTGGGTGGGCGCGTCGAGCACCGACACCAGCCGCTCCTCGACCTCATCGGAGATGACGTGCTCCCACCGGCACGCCTCGGCGTGCACCAGATCCCACCGCAGCCCGATCACGTCGACGAGCAGCCGCTCGGCCAACCGGTGCTTGCGCATCACGCTGACCGCCAGGGCACGTCCCGCCTCGGTCAACTCGACCGTGCGATCGTCCCGCAGCCGCATCAGTCCCTCGTCCTCGAGCCTGGCGACGGTCTCGCTGACGGCCGGCGCCGACAGATGCAGCCGCTCGACCAGCCGAGCCCGAATCGGCCGGATCCCCTCCTCCTCCAGCTCATACAGCGTGCGCAGGTACATCTCGGTGGCGTCGATCAGGTGGCTCATCGCTGCGTCCTCCACGCTGACGGCACGTCGGTGACCAGTATCTCGTGTGAGGACCCCACTCCGCCACGACGTGCGGACACCTGCCGCTGCCGCGACGGCCGGCGGCCACGGACACGGACCCCGCACGATAGGCTGCGAGCGATGGCCGGTCTGTTCGCTCTGGCAGGCGTGTTCGTCGCCGGCGCCTTCGCGATGCGACTGCTCCGGCAGTTCCACGAGCGCCGCCGACCCCACGCGCTGGCGTGGGGCGGATCGCTGCTGCTGTACGCGGTCGGCATGGCGGCGCTGACCGCCGGGCTGTGGCTGGGATGGTCATCACCGGCGTACGCCGTGTACTGGTTCACCGGCGCGCTGGTGACCGTACCGCTGCTGGCGGTCGGCGAGCTGCACCTGCTGGCGCCGACCTACAGCCGCTGGTGGTGGGCTGTGGCGTCGGCGGTGATGATGGTCGCGGTGGCGGCGGTGGTGGTGTCCCGGTTCGACGCCGCCGCGTTGTCGAGCGCAACGGCGGATGGCGGCATCCCCCTGGGCGCCGACGTGCTGGCCGGCCAGCCGGCGTACGCCGCGCTGCAGCCGCTCACCTTGACGGGAACGGTCATCGTGGTGGTGGGCACCGTCTGGTCGGCGGTGCGGCGGCGCCGGCCGGCCGTGCTGCTCATCGCCCTGGGCGTCGTGATCGCCGCGTCGTCGTCCGCCTTCGTGCGCAACGACCTCGACGCGCTGGTGCCCGTCGCGCTCACCAGCGGTGTGGCGATCATGTACGCCGGCTTCCGCGCCACCGTCGCCAACCGCGGCCCATTGTCCGCGCGCGCCGGCACCCACCCCACGTGATCTGGGGACGGATCTCACCGTAGCGCGCAGATTAGTTCCCCAGTTCGACCATCACCCACTTGCTGGGGACGTATCTCACCGCAGAGCGCACGCTGGTTCCCCAGGTAGGTTGCGGGGGTTTTCCACAAGCTGGGTGCGCTCGTTTCGTTCGTGCCGTGGATCCGCATCGAAGATGCGGGCATGGGTTGGGCGGAGATGTTTTCACACGCGCGTGAACGTCGCGGCGTGTTCGCCACGCGCCTTGCTCCTCGCTTCGGCCTGACGAAACGCGCGATCGAGGCACGCGCAGACCGGGAGGCATGGCCGCAGCCCTACGACGGCGTCGTGCTCATCCCCGGCGCCGCCTGGGACCATCACACCAACCTTATCGCGGCGCAGGAGGCGCTCCGCGCCGATGCCGCCGCCCGCGGATTGTCGGCTGCGTGGCTGTACGGGCTGATCCCGCGACCTCCCGCATTGCCGCACCTGCTGATCCCACACCATCAACGCGTACGGGCACCGATCGGGCTGATCCGAAGATCGCGCCACGTCACGCCCGAGGACGGCGCGATGCTCGACGGCATCCTCACGCTGACACCGACCTTCTGGTTGATCTCGATGTCCGCACAGACCCGTGCCGACGATCTGCTGGCGTTCGCTCTCGATGCCCGCCAGCGCCGGCTCATCGACGTCGGCAGGGTCGCCCAGCGCCTCGAGTACATGCCGCGCGTGCCCGGCCGCGCCACGTTGCGGCAAGTGCTCGCGCGGCTGTCCGCGGACGGCAGTGACTCGCTGTTCGAGGCCAAGGTGCGCGACCGCCTGCTGGCTGCCGATCTCGAGCCCAGCAGTGGGCCACTCACGGTGATGACCACGTCCGGCCGGACCGTCCACCTCGACATCGCCTTTCCCGGCGAGCGCGTCGCCGTCGAGTGTCACGGCTTCCTGGCGCACAGCTCACGCCGTCAGTTGAACACCGACGCCCGACGGGACAACGCCGTCGCGCTGCTGGACGACTGGCTGGTCCTCAAGCTCACGTGGGACCGCTTCATGCACGACTGGGACGGGTTCCTTGACGAGCTTCGCGCCGCGCTCGCCGGGCGCCGCCGATAGCTGACCTGATCTGGGGAACATCGCCGCGCTCCAAGGTGAGGTCCGTCCCCAGGTCGATCCGGCCGGTCGATCTGGGGAACGAAGCCGCGCTCGGCGGTGAGATTCGTCCCCAGAAGAGGTCAGGGGGAGATGTCGACGTAGACGTTCTTGAGCTCGGTGTAGGCGCGGAGCGACTCGAGGCCGAGCTCGCGGCCGTAGCCCGACTGCTTCCACCCGCCGAACGGCGCGCCGGTGTGCACGCTCGAGTTGCTGTTGACCGACACCACCCCGGCCTCGATGTCGCGCGCCATCCGGTGGGCGCGGCCCAGATCCCGGGTCCACACCGACGCAGACAACCCGTAGGGGGTGTCGTTGGCCATGGCCACCGCCTCCGCCTCGTCGCCGAAGCGCAGGACCGTGACGACCGGACCGAAGATCTCCTCGCGCACGGCCGTCATCTCGGGCGTCGCGTCGTCGACCACCGCCGGGCGCATGAAGTAGCCGGATCGGTCCAGCACCTGTCCCCCGCAGGCGACCGTGGCGCCCTCGTCGCGCGCCGACGCCAGGTAGTCCAGCGCCGTCTGTCGCTGGTCGTCGCTGACCAGCGGTCCCATCTGCGTGTCCTCGTCGGCCGGGTCGCCGACGCGGAAGTCCTCCGCCGCCGCCACCAGCGCCTCGACGAACGCGTCGTGCACCTCGTCGGCGACGATGATCCGGCTGCGCGCGCAGCAGTCCTGCCCGGCGTTGCCGAACACGGCCTCGACCCCGGCGACCGCCGCCGCCTCGAGGTCGGCGTCGTCGAAGATGATGTTCGGCGACTTGCCGCCGAGCTCCAGCGTCACACGCTTGAGCGACGCCGCGGCCGCCTGCTGGATGCCGATGCCGACCTCCGTTGAGCCCGTGAACGCGATCTTGCGCACGTCCGCGTGGCCGACGATGGCCTCACCGACCGCGCTGCCGCGCCCGGGCACCACGTTGATGATCCCCGGCGGCACGCCGGCGTCGTGGAGGATGCTCGCGATCTCCAGGGCCGACGCCGGGGTCAGCAGCGCCGGCTTGAGCACCACCGCGTTGCCGGCCGCCAACGCGGGCGCGAGCTTCCAGGTGGCGATCAGCCCCGGGAAGTTCCACGGCGTGATCAGGCCGACGACGCCCACGGCCTGGCGCAGCGTGTAGTCGAAGCCGCCGGCCGGCACCGACAGGGTCTCGCCGCCGAACCCACGCACGACGCCCGCGTAGAAGTCGAACACGTCGGCCACCGACGCCATCTCCACGCGGGCGTCGTTGATCGGCTTGCCGACGTCACGCGACTCGGTCTGCGCCAGGTGCTCGTGGCGTTCGCGGGCGATCGCCGCCGCCTGCCGCACGATGGCCGCGCGCTCGGGCGCGGGTCGTCGCGACCACGACCCCACCGCGCGGGCGGCCGCGGCGACGGCCGCGTCGACATCCTCGGCGCCTCCCAGCGCCACCTCCAGCCACGGCTGTCCCGTGGCCGGGTCGGTGACCTCGTGGGTTGCGCCCGACGCCGCCGGCCGCTGCGCACCATCGATGAACAGACCCGCTGATTCCATGTGCAATGTCCCGATCCCGTGCGCCGCTAGGTCCGCTCGAAGTTGCGGTACCGCTCCCAGTCGGTGACCGCCGAGTTGAACGCCGCGAGCTCGACGTCGGCCATGTTGCGGTAGTGGTCGACGACGTCGTCACCGAACGCCTTGCGCGCGAGCTTGCTGTCCGAGAACAGCTCGGCCGCGTCCCGCAGGGTCTCGGGCACCCGCTCGTTGTCGCTCTCGTACGCGTTGCCCTTCATGGCGTCCTCGAGCTCGAGCTCGCGATCGATGCCGTCGAGCCCGGCGGCGATCATCGCCGACATCGCCAGGTACGGGTTGACGTCGCCGCCAGGCACCCGGTTCTCGACACGCATGCCCTTGCCGTGGCCGACAACCCGGAACGCGCAGGTGCGGTTGTCGAAGCCCCACGCCGCGACGGTCGGCGCGAAGCTGCCCTCCACGAAGCGCTTGTAGCTGTTGATGTTCGGGGCGTAGCACAAGGTCATCTCACGCAGCCCGGCGATCTGGCCGGCGACGAACGACCGGAACATCGGCGCCATGTCATGTCCGTCGGCGAACACCGCCTCGCCATCGGCGCCGCGCAGGCTGAAGTGGATGTGGCACGAGTTGCCCTCGAGCTCGTTGAACTTCGCCATGAAGGTCAGGGCATAGCCCTCCTGGGTGGCGATCTCCTTGGCCGCGTTCTTGTAGATCGTGTGGTTGTCGGCCATCTCGAGCGCCTGGCTGTACCGGAAGTTGATCTCGTGTTGGCCGAAGTTGCACTCCCCCTTGGCCGACTCGACCGGCATGCCCATGCCCTCCATCGCGTTGCGGACGCGACGCAGCAGCGGCTCGACCTTCGTCGTGCCCAGGATGGAGTAGTCGACGTTGTAGTAGTTCGCCGGGTCGAGGTCGCGGTAGGCCTTGCGCCACGCCTCCTGGTAGGTGTCGTGGAACACGATGAACTCGAGCTCGGACCCGGCGAACGCCTGCAGTCCACGGTCGGCCAGCCGGTCGAGCTGTCGGCGCAGGATCTGCCTGGGCGACGCGACCACGGCCGAGCCGTCCTCCCAGCGCAGGTCGGCCATCACCAGCGCGGTGCCGGGCAGCCACGGCGCGACCCGCAGGGTCTCGAGGTCGGGCATCATCTCGAAATCGCCGTACCCCGTGTGCCAGCCCGTCATCTGGTAGCCGGAGACGGTCTCCATGTCGACGTCGACGGCGAGCAGGTAGTTGCAGCCCTCCGCGCCGTGCTCCGCGACATCGTCGAGGAAGTGGCTGGCGGACAGCCGCTTGCCCTGCAGCCGGCCCTGCATGTCGGCCAGGCACAGCAGCACCGTGTCGATGCGTCCCGCCTCGTACTCTCCGCGCAGGGCGTCGAGGTCGACGGCGCCACGCAGCTCGGTCATGGCTTCTTCCCGCATGGGTCACTCGACCTCCTCTTCGGCTTCGCTGATCAGCGCGAACTCCTCCTCGGGCGCGTCGGCGACGAGGTGGTGGCGGCTGTAGAACCAGTAGTACGCGAGCCCCAGCAGATAGAACATGATCACACCGCCGACCATGAATGCTGCCTGTGGGGCGTAGAACACGGTCGAGAACATCGCCAGCACACTCAGCACCAGCGCGATGGCCGGCGTCACCGGAGCTCCGGGTGTGCGGTACGGACGCTCCATGTCCGGCTCGGTACTCCGCAGGATGAAGTGGCTGACCATCATCATCACGTAACTGATCAGCGCGGCGAACACCGCGATCTGGATCAGCAGGTCACCGGTGGCGATCTCCGGCTCCTCGCCCTCGGGCACGCCCATGGTGTTGAAGAAGTCGATGACCTGGATCGTCGCAAAGCCGATGATTCCCGGGACGATCAGCGCCCAGTGGGGCGCCTTGCGATCGTTGGTCCGCGAAAGCCAGGTCGGCAGGTAGCCCGCCCGTGACAGCGAGAAGATCTGGCGCGAGTAGGCGTAGATGATCGAGAAGAAGCTGGCGATCAGGCCGGTCAGGCCGACCACGGTCGTCAGCCAGTAGATCCAGTTGCGGCCATACACGTCGTCAGCCGCCTGCGGCAACGGGTTGCCGGAGGTGGCGAGCGCCTCCGAACCCGCGCTGCCGGGGCCGATGAACAGCGAGATCATGCTGAACGCGACCAGCGAGCCCATCGCGAGCAGCATGCCCTTGGGGAGGTCATTGGCGGGATCGGCGGTCTCCTCGGCGGCCAGCGGCACGTCCTCGATCGCCAGGTAGAACCAGCCGGCGGCGGGCAGCGCGGCGAGGATGCCAAAGAAGCCGAAGGGCAGGAAGCGGCTGTTGCCATCGTCGGGCGGGATGTTCAACAGGTTGTCGACGCTGAAGTTCGGTGCCATCGCCAGTCCCCACACGATCAGCACGATCACCGAGATAACGGTGATGACCAGCAGGGTCTGCAGCGACTCCTTGACGCCCAGCAGGTTGATCCCGATGAAGATCGCATAGGCGACCAACGCGACGAGGAAGGGGGGAAGCGGGAGGAAGTCGGCGACGTACCCACCGATGCCGACCGCGATCACCGCCGGCGCCAGCACGTACTCCATGACCACGGCCAGGCCCGTGACGTACCCGCCGGTCTTGCCCATCGCGCGCCGGGCGAACGCGTACGGGCCGCCCGCCACGGGCATCGCCGTCGACATCTCGGCGATCGACATCATCATCGTCGAGTACAGCGTGGCCATGATCGCGGTCGCGATCAGCAGGCCACCCCATCCGCCGGCGTTCAACCCGAAGTTCCAACCGAAGAACTCGCCGGAGATGACCGATCCGACGCCGAGCCCCCACAACAGCACGGGTCCGGCGACTCTTCTCAGCCTGCGTTCGGCAGCTCGTTCTTCTTCGCTGTGGGTCGACTCCGACGCCTGCGACTGGTCGGTCATCGCGTTCTCCCTTGGGTCATGGCCCGTCCGCCGATCGTCTCAGCGCGACGCGGGCTGTGCGGCTCGAAAGCCAATCTCTTCGGCGCGCCACCACCGGTCCAATCGACGAAGTGTCGCAAGTTGCGGCACTATGGTCGAGGCGGAACGTTCAGTGCCCGGTCGGGTGTGCGCACCGTTCGCCCCGGACTTAGAGCGAACTCCGATGGTCTGTCGCGAGACCATACTGTTGAGGGCGCTGACGAGGATGTCAAGGGATTGCCATGTCGAGCCCACCAACTGAACGACCGACACCGGGCGCTGAGGCCACCACGCCGGCGGTCACACCCGGCGCATCGCTGGACGCCATGTTGCGGCCGGTCCGCTCGGGCAACGCCTTCGAGGAGGCCATCGCGCGCATCCTGCAGGCGATCAAGCTCGGGGCCGTGACGACCGGCGAGCGCCTACCCCCCGAGCGGACCCTCGCCAAACGGCTCGGCATCAGCCGCGTGACGCTGCGCGAGGCCCTGCGCGCCCTGACCGACGCGGGGCTGGTCGAGTCGCGGCGTGGCCGCAGCGGCGGGACGTTCATCACGTACCGACCCGAGGAGCAACAGCCGCCCGCGGCCCCGGAGCTGGATGGTCAGCTCCACGATCTTGACGACACGCTCATCCTGCGTGCGGTGCTGGAGCCGGGCGCTGCCGCGACCGCGGCTGCATACCCTCTGGACGACGCGGCGCGGGCGTACCTGACCGAGCGGCTCGAGGAGGTCGCGGCCACCAGCGCTCGGCAGTCACACCGTCTCGCGGACGCGCGACTGCATCTTGCGATCGCGGAGCTCACCGGGTCGGTCAGTCTGATCGCAGCGATCGCCGATGCGCAGATGAAGCTCGCGGAGTTCCTCGAGGCGATCCCGATCCTGCCCCCCAACATCGAGCGGTCCCACGTCCACCACGCCGCCGTCGTCCAGGCGATCCTGGCGGGCCGCCCCGACGACGCCAGACAGCAGATGTCCGAGCATGTCGACGGCACCGCAGCGCTGCTCCGGGGCTTCCTGGGCTGATCGGTCGCTGCGCCACAGGAGAATGGCCCTCATCGGGCATCCCACAATGGATCGTTCCTGTAACATTTCGGTGCACAAACCGCACACCGTCAGGAACGACACATGCGCCTCCAAGGTCGGGTAGCGTCCATCACCGGCGCCGGCAGCGGCATCGGACAGTGCGCGGCACTGCTGTTCGCCAGGGAGGGCGCGCGCGTGCTGGTGTCCGACATCGACGCCGACGCGGGCAAGCAGACGGTCGAGGCCGTCCGCGACGCCGGCGGCGACGCGCACTTCGTCCAGGTCGACGTGAGTGTGGCCGCACAGGTCGAGCAGCTCTACGCGGAGGGCGAGGAGGTCTTCGGCAAGGTCGATGTGCTCTACAACAACGCCGGGATCTTCGACGGAGCCGACGGCTCGGTGACCGACACCACGGAGGACACGTGGGACCGGGTCATCGACGTCGACCTCAAAGGCGTGTTCCTGTGCTGCAGGTACGGGGTGCCGGCACTGCTGCGCGCGGGTGGCGGTGTCATCATCAACGTGGCATCGTTCGTGTCGTGGATGGGTGCGGCCACACCCCAGATCGCGTACACCTCGGCCAAGGGCGGTGTGCTGTCGATGACCCGTGAGATCGCGACGGAGTACGCGCGCTCCAACATCCGTGCGAACGCGTTGTGCCCGGGGCCGGTCGAGACCCCGCTGCTCGAGGAGCTGCTGTCGGATCCCGAGCGGCGGCAGCGACGGCTCGTTCACATCCCGATGGGTCGTTTCGGCCGCGCCGAGGAGATGGCGAAGGCCGCGCTGTTCCTGGCCTCGGATGACTCGTCGTTCATGACGGGCGCGTCGCTGCTGGTCGACGGTGGCATCACCGCGGCCTACGTGACACCCGAGTGATGCTGCTCGCGCTGGGTACGGCCAACGACTGGATCGGTCGGACGACCGATTTCGCGGGCATCGGCGTCGTGGTCCTGGTCGCCGCGACCGCGGCGGGCGGCTATCTCGCCGCGCGGACACGGCTGGGGCCGGGCGCCGCCGCGGCGACCGGCGCGGGTGCCGGGTTGGGCATGCTGCTCGTCGTCGAGCTGTTCGGGCTGCAGCCGTCGGCGTGGTGGGTGCTGCTGATCTCGGCGTACGCCGTCGTCGCGGCGTGGGATCTGCGCCGCACCGTGCGCCGCACGCGGTGACCGGCGGTGCGGGCGCTGTTCATCTCGCACGAGGCCGACGTGGCGCCGGGCTACCTCGGCGACGCGGCGGACCGGCACGGCATCGCCGTCGACGTCTGCGAGCTGTGGGCCGGCGCCCGGCTGCCCGCACCGTCGGATCACGACCTGATCGTCCCGCTCGGCTCGGCGGAGGCAGCTTACGACGACTCGGTCACCTGGCTGGCGGCCGAGCTCGACTACCTGCGGCGGGCCGCAGCCGACGACGTGCCCATCTTCGGCGTGTGCTTCGGCGCGCAGGCGCTCGCGCGAGCGCTCGGCGGCGCCGTGGGCCCGGCGACCCACCCGGAGGTCGGCTGGTTCACCATCGAGTCGGACGCCCCCCACGTGATCGACCCCGGACCGTGGCTGGAGTGGCACTTCGACACGCTGACCGTCCCGCCGGGCGCGCGGGTGCTCGCCCGGTCGGCGGCGGGTGTGCAGGCGTACGAGGTCGGCCGGCACCTCGCCGTGCAGTTCCATCCCGAGGTGACCCCGGCGATCCTCGATGACTGGATCACGGCGGCCTACGACCAGCTGGTGCACCATGCTGTCGACGTCGACGCCCTGGCCGACGAGACGCGCCGGCGGGTGCCGCACGCGCGCGCCGCGGCCTACCGGCTGTTCGACCGCGTGGTCGAGCGGGCCGGGCTGACGGCGACCAACGCCCGCGGGGTCTGAGCGCGCGGCCGATTGCACCCGCACTGACCGTGGGAGGATCGGAGCGTGAGCGACCTCGAGCGGGACACCCGTGCCGCCTATGAGCACGCGGCGACGGCCTGGGCGTCCGGGCCGGATCAGGTGTACGGCCACCTGGCGGCCGCGCTGCTCGACCACTGCCCCGTACCGCTCGACGGCGCACGGGTGCTCGACGTCGGCGCCGGCACCGGGGTGCTCGGCGACGCCGCGGTCGCACGTGGCGCGCGCTGCGTCGACGCCGATGTCGCGGTCGACATGCTGGAGCACCAGCACGGTCGGGACCGACGCGGGGTCGGTGCCGACGGACGGTCGCTGCCGTTCCGCGGTGGCAGCTTCGACGTGGTCGCCGGCAACTGCTCACTGTCGCATGTCGTCGATCCGCAGCGGATGCTCGCGGACGCCGTCAGGGTCACACGCGCCGGGGGTGCGATCGTGTTCTCGACGTTCCCGACCACGGCCGAATCGCATCCGGCGTGGGCGGTCGTGGAGGCGGTGCTCGCCGAACACGGCTACGCGCGCCCACGGTGGTATCGGCACCTCAAGCACGCGAGCGAGCCACAGGTCGGCACGCAGGACGCACTGGCGCACCTGGCGCGATCCGCCGACGTGGAGGCGGCGCACGTGGCGCACGCGCGGGTTGAGACGGGCGTCGACGCACCGGCGGCGCTGGCCGACTGGCGGCTTGGCATGGCACAGCACGCCGCATTCGTCGCCCAGCTGTCCGCGCAGCGACGCGATGCGATCAGAGCGACCGCGATCGAGCGCATCGGCAACGACCCGGCACCACTCGACGTCGACCTGCTCGTGCTGATCGGACGCGCCTGACCGCGGCGGTCACCGTCGCAGCCAGTCACGGACCGCCGGCACGACCTCGTCGGCGAACCGGCGGATCTAACGGGGTCGTCGAGGTCATTGGCGCGAGCGCGCGGCGGTGCGGCGTGGGCGCGGCACCGCCCAGTTCCGCGTCGCGGCGAACGAGCCCGGCGGCGACCTACACTCGCCGCATGCCGACCGTCACCATCCCCTCGGACGTCAACGACCCGGTCAACGCCCGCATCCTGGCGGTGTCCGAGGACCGCATCCAGGGCTTCACGCGGTATCCGCTGCGCGCGATCGCCGACGCAAGCGGCGTGCCGGTCACGACGGTCGTCGAGCGCATCCGGGCGATGCTGGAGGCCGGAACGATCCGCCGCGTGCGACAGACGCTGATGTCGACGAGCCTGGCACCCGGTGCGCTGGTGGCCTGGAACGTGCCATCGGATCGGCTGCGCGACGCGTTCGACTTCATGTTCCAGCAGGACCCGTTCTCCGGTCACGTGGTGCTGCGCACGACCGACCGCGAGACGCCGGGCAGCCAGTACCGGCTGTGGACCACGCTCAAGGTACCGCGTCCGTTCAGCATGGACGCCCACTGCACCTACCTGCGCGATCACGTCGGTGCCCGCGCCTACAAGCTGCTGCCGGCCCGCAAGCTGTTCGCGCTCGGTGTCGGTCACGTGCGGCGCCGGACGACCGAACCGGGCGACAGGACCCCCGAGCCCGGCCGCGTGCTCGACACCGAGCTCGTCGAGCTGACCGAACGCCAGTGGCGGGTGCTGATGGCGCTGAAGCGGGAGTTCACGCCCTCGGAGCTGGCCGAGGACATCTGGGTGCCACGCGCCGCAGAGGCCGGCGAGACGATCGAGGACTTCTGTGCCGTGGCCACCGCCCTCAACGAGCGGCGTGTGATCGGCCGGTTCTCGACGTTCCTGGAGCACTACAAGCAGCACCGCGACGGCAGCCGCGTCACCCGCTACAACGCGCTGTTCCACTGGCGCGTGCCCGAAGGCCTGGAGCTGCGGGCGGGACGCGAGGTCGGCCGCCACCACTGCATGACCCACGCCTACTGGCGCGACGGCGGTCCCGAGTTCAGCAACGTCAACATCATGGGCGTCTCCCACGGGACCGACAAGGACCGTGTGCTGGCGCACAAGGCGGCGATCGACGACCACCTCGAGACCGTCGGCATCCCCGTGGAGTACACCAACGTGTTCTGGGGAGGTCGCAGCGAGATCAAGCCGAGCGAGATCTCCCCCATCGCCTACCGGCGGTGGTGCGCCGACATCGGTCTGGATCCCCAGCGGATGCGCACCGACAACTGACCCGCCGGGATGGACGCCGCCGTACCCGACCGTTCTGCGCGGCGTCGGGGAGCGAGCCGACCACGTTGGGGAGCCCAGCGTTCGTATTCCGCCGCCCGACTCCCCAACGGGCCGCTCAGCTCAGTGCCGCCCACCGTTGGAGAGCCGTACCGACGTATCCGCTCGTTGCGCTCCCCAACCCGCGCGATTGGCTCCCCGCCGGTGGGTCTGACTCCCGCGGCGGTGACGGCGTACGCACGGCGGCAGCGCTACGATCGCCCCTACCCGGGCTCATCGTCATTCCTGGATACCGGTGGGACCATCGCACGCAGTTGTAAGCGGTGCAGCTCTACGTCGGGTCGTCCGCGGCCGCGTCGGACCTGTCTGCCGCCTGGCTCTACGGTCTGGTGCCACAGCCGCCGTCACGCCCGCAGCTGCTGGTACCTCACGGCCAGCGCGTGGCACCGCCACACGCCACCGTCCGACGCTCGCGGTGCGTCGACGACGCGGATCTCACGACAGTCGACAGGCTACGCGTGGTCACGCCCGAGTTCCTGCTCGTAGCAATCTCGCCGTGCGTATCCTTCGACACCCTGCTCGGGTTCGCCTTCGATGCCCGCCAGCGGGGCCTGCTCGCAGAGGATGCGTTGGCGGCGCGGCTCGACAGCGTCGGACGGCGGGCGCCCGGTCGATCCGCGGTGGTACGAGTCCATGCCGCGCTGCTACGCGACGGCAGCGATTCGATGTTCGAGTCGCGTGTGCGCGCTCGGCTGCGGGATGCTGGCTACACGCCGAGCAGTGCGCCACACCCGGTGACGCTGGCGGACGGTAGAACCGTGCACCTCGACATCGCGTTCCCGGCCGAGCAGGTGGCGATCGAGTGTCAGGGCTTCATCGCTCATCACAGCCAACAGCAGCTCGACCGTGATGCGCGCCGGGACAACCGGATCGCGTTGGCGAGCCGGTGGCGCGTGCTCAAGCTCACACGGCACCGGTTTCGGCACGACTGGCCGAGCTTTCTCACCGAACTGGATACCGCACTCGAGGCGCGCCGGTAGTGCAGGGAGCGCGATGCCCACGTTGGGGAGACACACGCCGCTATCCGGACGCGCGGCTCCCCAACCGTGGGCGGTTGGCCGGAGGGAGGTGGGTGTCGACGCGCAGCAGCAAAGCCCCCGCTGGAATGGCGGGGGCCCGTGTATCTGCGAAGTTGCGAGGGTTGGATTTGAACCAACGACCTCCGGGTTATGAGTTCGTTTTTATCCGTTTCCTCCCACGCCCACTGGTACCCAATAGTGCCGCTGACCAGGGGCTTTGCGGAAAGCTCGTGTCCGCTGGTGACCACTGGTAACCCCTGGTCCCCAGATTCCTGTGAGCATTTTGTGAGCATGGAAGGCCCTCCCGGGACGGTGGTGGGCCGTGCTGAACATCGGCAAGCTCGGGGCCGGCGGCGAGGCCTACTACCTGGGACGGTGGCCTCGGGCGCCGAGGACTACTACCTGCACGCGGGCGAGGCGCCGGGCTTCTGGCTCGGCGCGGCCAGCCGTGACTTGGGGCTCATGGGTGTCGTAGAGCCCGAGGCGCTCCGCGCGGTGCTCGCCGCCTCGGACCCGTTCTCCGGAGAGGCGCTGGGTCCCTCGCCGGCGCGCAAGGTCCCCGGGTTCGATCTGACGTTCCGGGCGCCGAAGTCGGTCAGCGTGCTGTGGGGACTCGGTGGAGCCGACGTTGCTGAGGAGGTGCGCCGGGCGCATGACGCAGCGGTGCTCGCCGCGCTGCGTTACCTGGAATCAGAGGCGGCGTGGTCGCGCCGAGGCGCGCAGGGCCGCGAGTCCGTGCCCGTCAGGGGGTTCGTCGCGGCAGCGTTTCGGCACCGGACGTCCAGGGCGGGGGATCCGCTGCTGCACACCCATGTCGTGGTGTCCAACCTTGGCAAGGCGGTGAATGACGGGCGGTGGCGCACGTTGGACGCCCGGCCGCTGTACCAGCACGCCAAGACGGCCGGCTACCTGTACCAGGCGCACCTGCGCCATGAGCTGACCCGCCGGCTGGGTGTGGGGTGGGGCCCGGTGGTCAACGGCTGCGCCGACCTGGCTGGCATCCCCACGCCGGTCGTGCGGATGTTCTCCCGGCGGCGTCGTGAGATCGAGCAGCAGCTGGCCGAGCGCGGCGCGGCCTCGGCGAAGGCGGCGCAGACCGCGACGCTGACCAC
>JAHWKT010000179.1:0-4421 GCA_019347695.1 Actinomycetota bacterium
CCCTGTGCTCGCCGGCCTCGCCGACGGTGACGACGCGCGGGTGCGGCTGCGGCACGCACGGCTGTCGCGGGCGCTGACCGACGTCGACGCCGCGACCATCGCGACCATCCACGGCTTCTGCCAGCACGTGCTCGACGGGTTCGGGATCGCCAGCGACCTCGATCGCGACGCCGAGCTGGTCGACGACCTGTACGACCTGGTCGAGGAGGTCGTCGACGACCTGCTCGTGTCGACCTACGTCGAACAGACCGACCACCCGCGCATCCCGCGCGGGGCGCTCGTCGAGCTCGGACGCGCCGTCGTCGGCAACCCCGGCACCCGCCTGGCGCCCCGTGCCCCCAACGACCCCGAGGCCGGGTTCCGGCTGCACCTGGCCACCGCGATCCGCGCCGAGGTGACCCGACGCGCCCGTCAGCGGCGGCTGCTGTCATACGACGGGCTGCTGGAGCGGCTCGACAAGACGTTGCGCGACCACGACCTCGGCCCGGCGGCACGCGAGGCGCTGCGGCGGCGCTACCGCGTCGCGCTGATCGACGAGTTCCAGGACACCGACCCGGTGCAGTGGAGCATCGTGTCGCAGGCGTTCGTCGACGCCCCCGGCGACGGCGTCGACGGACGGGCGCTGGTGCTCATCGGCGACCCCAAGCAGGCGATCTACGCCTTCCGTGGCGCCGACGTCCACGCCTACCTACAGGCCTCCCGACAGGCGGGCCATCGACACACACTGGGCACGAGCTGGCGCGCCGACGCCGGGCTGCTCGACGCGTGCGGGGCGCTGTTCGATGGCGTCACGTTCGGCCACGACCAGAGCCCCTTCCGCCCCGTCGGGTGCGCGCCCGGCCAAGACGCGCCGCGCCTGATCGGCGCGCCCGACCCGGCGCCGCTGCGGCTGCGGCTGGTGCCGCGCCACCCGTCGCTGCCGGTCTTCTCGAAGAACAAACCCGTCGCGTCGGACGTCCGCGAGCTCATCGCGGCCGACGTCGCCGCAGACATCGTCCGCCTGCTCGACGCCGAACCGCAGCTGATCGACCGCGACCGCCACGGCGGCGAGACGTCACGCCGTCCGCTGCGCCCCGCCGACATCGCCGTGCTCGTCCGGTCCCACAGGGAGGCCGGGCTGGTGCAGACGGCCCTCGGCGCGGTCGACGTCCCGTCGGTGGTCGGCGGCGCCGGCAGCGTGTTCGCCACGCCCGCCGCGACCGACTGGCGGCGCCTGCTCGACGCGCTCGAACGGCCCGCGTCGGCCAACCGGGTGCGTGCGCTCGCGCTGACGAACTGGATCGGCTGGACCGCCGACGACCTCGCGCACGCCGACGAGGATGCCCTCGATGACCTGCACGAGGCCGTGCACCGCTGGGCGCGGCTGCTCGCTGACCACGGCGTCGCCGTGACGGTCCGGACCGTCCAGCTGGAGCGGGGCGTCGCACAGCGGCTGCTCGCGACCGAGACGGGTGAGCGGCTGCTGGCCGACCTCGACCACATCGGCGAGCTCGCCCACGCCGCCGCGGCCGCCGAGCACCTCGGCCCGCCCGGGATCGCCGCGTGGCTGCGCGACCGCATCGCCGAGGCGTCCGACGAGTCGAGCGACGACCGGCTGCGGCGGCTGGAGACCGATCACGACGCCGTGCAGATCTCGACCGTGCACGGGGCGAAGGGGCTCGAGGTCCCCGTCGTGCACTGCCCGTTCCTGTGGTCGTCGCGGATCAGCGCCGGCGACAACCCCGTGTTCCACGACGAGCAGGGCGGTCGCCACCTCGACGTCGGCGGCGACCACGCCGACCACGCGGCCCACAAGGCGGCCGCCGAGGGCGAGCTGCAGGGTGAGGAGCTGCGGCTGCTGTACGTCGCGCTGACCCGCGCCAAGCACCAGGCGGTCGTCTGGTACGCCCCCGCCGGCATGCCGGAGTGGTCCGGGCTCGGCCGCCTGCTGCTGTGCCGCAACGGCGACGGCCCCGTCACCGACATGGAGGCGCCGATCCCCGACGACGAGGAAGCCGCTGCGGCCGCGGCGCGGCTCGCCGCACGCGCCGACGGGACCATCGCCATCGAGACCGTGCCCGAGCATCCATCCGCCGCCCCGTGGCGCACCGACCGCCGCGCCGACGTCGACCTCGACCGCGCACGGTTCACCCGCGATCTCGACGACGCCTGGCGCCGCACCTCCTACACCGCGCTCACCCGTCTGACCGATCCCGCCCCGCGCGTCGGGTCGGAGCCCGACGAGCGCGTCAAGGACGACGAGGACGCCGGACCCAACCCGGTCGACGCCGCCCCCGATGCGACCGACGACGACCCGTCCGGGTTGCGCGACGTCGAGTTGCCGCTCGCGGACATGCCCGGCGGCACGCACGTCGGCACCTTCGTCCACCGTGTGCTCGAGCGCACCGACTTCGCCGCCGACGGCCTGCCGGGCGAGCTCGCCGACGTCGTCGACGCTGAGCTGCAGCGCACGAGGCTCGACCTCGACCGCGACGCGCTGGTCGCCGGGCTCGACGCCGCGGTCCGGACGCCGCTCGGACCGGCGTTCGGCGATGTGACGCTGCGCGACGTGACGCGCCGCGACCGGCGTGACGAGGTCGGCTTCGAGCTGCCGCTCGACGGGCTCGGAGGCGACGGGGGCGACGCGGCCGGTCGTGCCGCCACGGTCGGCGACGTGGTGCGGCTCCTGCGCGACCACCTGGCTGCCGACGATCCCCTGCGCGCCTACCCCGACACGGTGCCGGACCCCCTGCTGGGGCGGAGCCTGCGCGGCTACCTCAACGGGTCGATCGACCTGGTGCTCAGGCGCGAGGTCGACGGCGCGCCGGTGTTCCACGTCGTCGACTACAAGACCAACTGGCTCGGCACCGTCGGCGTGCCGCTGACCGCGTGGGAGTACCGACCCGCCGCGCTCGTCGGGGCGATGGCGCACGGGCACTACCCGATCCAGGCGCTGCTGTACGGGGTGGCGGTGCATCGCATGCTGCGCTGGCGGCTGCCGGGCTACGACCCCGCCACGCATCTGGGCGCCATTGGCTACCTGTTCCTGCGCGGCATGGTCGGTCCCGACGCGCCGGCGCCCGACGGCGTCCCGTGCGGTGTGTTCGCGTGGACGCCGCCGGCGGGCCTCGTCGTCGCCGCGAGTGATCTGCTGCACGGGGTCGCGCAGTGAGCGTTGCGGTCACCGAGGGTGCGGTGTGGGACGTCAGCGATCTGCTGTACGGGGTCGCGCGGTGAGCATCGCGCCGATCGCCGAGGACGGCGCCCCGTGGGACGCCAGCGACGCCCGCATCGTGGCGGCGCCTCCCGAGGCGCTGCGCATCTGGAACCTGGCGGGGATCATCGGGCCCGCCGAGGTCCACGGGGCGCGGATCCTGACCGACCTCGTCGACGACGACCGCCCCGAAGTGCTGCTTGCCGCCGCGCTGGCGCTGCGCGCCCCGCAGCACGGCCACGTCTGCGTCGAGCTCGGCACCGTCGCCGCGACCACGACGGTCGCCGAGGAGTCCACGGTCGACCCCGATGACCTCGAGTGGCCGGAGCCCGACAAGTGGCGGGCGCTGCTCGCCGACAGCCCGCTGGTCCGGGAGCGCCCCGAGGGGACGCCGAGCCGCGACGAGCTCGAGCCCGAGCAGGACCGCCCGCTGGTGCTGGTCGGCGACCGGCTCTACCTCGACCGCTACTGGCGCTACGAGCGGCGGGTCGCGTTCGCACTCGCGAGACGGGCACAGCGTGTCGTGGAGGTCGACCCCGCCCGGGTGCGCGAAGTCCTCGACCGGCTGCTGCCGCCGTCGGGGGAGCGTCCCGACCGGCAGCGGCTCGCCGTGGCGACCGCGCTGCGCCGCCGCCTGACCGTCATCGCCGGCGGTCCCGGGACCGGCAAGACCCACACGATCGCGCGCCTGCTCGCCGTGGTCCACGAGCTCGCCGACGGCGACTGGCCCCGCGTCGCGTTGGCTGCGCCCACCGGGAAGGCGGCCGACCGGCTGACGGCGGCGCTCCGCGACGCCGCGAACGACCCGGACCTGGGTGTGACGCCGCAGGTGCGGGCGCGCCTGCGGACCGTCGAGGGGTCGACGCTACACCGACTGCTCGGCTGGCGGCCGGGCAGCGCCACGCGGTTCCGCCACCACCGGAGCCACAAGCTGCCGCACGACATCGTGATCGTCGACGAGACCTCGATGGTCGACCTGCCGCTGATGTCCAAGCTCGTCGAAGCGCTGCGCGCAGACGCCCGGCTCGTGCTCGTCGGCGACCCAGACCAGCTCGCGTCGGTCGAGGCCGGCGCGGTGCTCGCCGACATCATCGGCCCGGCGGGCGACGGGTTGCGCATGTCCGATGAGCACCACGGGGTGCTGGCGGCAATGACGGGCGAGCCGCTGGGCGACAGGACGTCCGGCGGGACGCAGGACGCAGCGTTCGCGCAACCGTCGGGCGCGGCT
>JAHWKT010000179.1:4521-6153 GCA_019347695.1 Actinomycetota bacterium
CCCGAGTCGATATCGCAGATCCTGACCCGCGAACTGCTCTACACCGCCGTAACGCGCGCGCAGCAGGGCGTCACGGTGGTCGGCACCGCCGACGCGGTCACGGCCGCAGTCGACCGCCGCGTCGCGCGGGCGTCGGGGCTGCGCGGGACGCTGTGGCCGGACGGGGAAGTCTAGGCAGGACGCGGGTTCCAGCGAGCGATCGCGACGTCGCGAGCCCCATGCCTCAGGCTTCGGTATCATGCGTGGTGAACAGGAGGTGGCCGCATGGGGACCAACGCGGTTCACGAACTGCTCGATCAGCACGAAGTCGCATACGAAGTCCATGACCATCCGCGAGCGGTCGATGCGAATCGTCTGGCGCAGAGTGAGGACGTCACCGGCTGGGACGTCGCCAAGCCAGTGTTGCTCGCGATCGGCGGTCAACTCGCGATGGTCGTCATCCCGGCTCCGGTCCACGTCGACCTCGACAAGGCCAGCGATGCGCTTGGCCACGGTGAGGTACGTCTGGCGACCGAGGATGAGTTCGTCTCATGGTTCCCGGATTGCGAGCCAGGCGCGGAGCCGCCGTTCGGCAGCCTCTACGGAATACCGGTCTTCCTCGACGAGACCCTGCGTGAGCGTCAACGGATGGTATGCCGCGACGGTTCACACACCGAGAGCATCACGCTTGCAGTGAACGATTACGTCGAGGTCGTCGCTCCAGAGATCGTTGACGTGGCTACCGCGGGCTGATCCACCACGCTGCCACACGGTGGCCGGCACAACACCTCGGACCGCACATGGAAAGAAGGTTCGGCCGGTGTGTGCCCGACACGTGATTGCCTGTGCGTGCGGGTGTCAAGGGCATGGCACACCGGGCGGGTGCTGAGATCTGCTCCCCACGAACCATGAGAGAGCCGGGGATCCCCGAGGGCATCTGGTCCGCCCGGCATGCTGGCACGCCGATGTCTCAGGACTGCATACTGTCGGAGCAGCTGGCCAAGCCTGGTCCGTGGAGGCGCCTATGAGTGACGTCGATGACTTCGTCGCCGAGATCCACCCCCGACTGGTCGCGGAACTGCGGGCCCTCCACAATGGCGACCCACAACCGCGTCTGGCGATGTGGTCCACCAAGGACCCGGTGACCCTGTTCGGGGCCGCGATGAGCGGAAGCGGTTGGCCGCAGGTGAGTAGGATCTTCCGCTCGATCGCGTCGCGGTGGTCTGACTCCACGGACCAGCGCGTCGAGATCCTCGCTGCCGGCGTCAGCGGCGACCTGGCCTACACGGTTGAGCTCGAACACACCTCGGTTTCGGTCGACGGCGTCCCAGTCGACCCGTACACCCTTCGAGTCACCCAGGTGTACCGTCGGGAGGACGGCGAGTGGAAGGTCATCCACCGCCACGGCGACCGACTCCCAATTGAGCAGCGCCAAGGCCTTCCCGGCGAAGCATCAACACAGTAGGAAGGTGCGAGCCGACGTCCCTACCGTGCTCGTCATCGGATAGCAGAACACTCGTTGCCTACGTCTCCCTCGCGGTACCGAGATGCCGGGACGTACGGCAGCCCCGGTACTCCGATCACCGGTCTGCTGCCGTCCACTTGTCGGGCCCGAGTGTCACGCGATGGTGTGGGGGCGCAGGACGGACGAGA
>JAHWKT010000180.1 GCA_019347695.1 Actinomycetota bacterium
GTGGAGCTAAGGGGAATCGAACCCCTGACCTCTTCCATGCCATGGAAGCGCTCTACCAACTGAGCTATAGCCCCGGGAGTGGCGGCCAGCCTAGCATCGCGCGAAGCTGGACAGCGAGCCTGAACCGACGAGGCGGCGCTGCCGCGGTCAGGCCGCCGGTGGCTCGCGGAGCAGCCGGTCGATCAGCAGCGCCGCGGACCAGCTGAAATCGTCGCTCCCGTAGCCGGCGCCGTCGAACGGGCTGAAGTACTCGCTGAACCCTGACCGGTCGACGAGCGCGGCCATGCTGTCGCCGACCTCGTCGGCCACGTCGTGCCGCCCGTGCTGGCGGAGCCCACGCCACACCAGCCAGTTCGTGTTGAGCCACACCGGCCCGCGCCAGTAGCGCTGTGGATCGAAACCGTCGGCGTCGAGGTCGAAGCTCGAGATGATGTAGTGCTCCTCGGTGTGGGACGGATGAAAGCACGGCGACTCGAGCAGACCGACCAGCCGGTCCACGATGTCCGGCGGCAGCTCGGGATCGAGCAGCGGCATGAACGAGATGATCGTCGCGTTGGGATCGCGGTCGCCGGTGCGCGCGTCGCGCGCGACGAAGCGTCCGGCCTCATCGCTCCACAGCTCGGCGAGCATGGCGTCGTGCGCGCGCCGCGCGGCGGCACGGTGCGGCCGGGGGTCGCCGCCGATGATGCCCGCGATCTCGGCCAGCGCATGGGTGGACCACAGGTAGATGGCGTTGAACAACGGCCCTTCCAGCAGGAACGGGCTGCGGTCGATCAGCACGGCGTCGTCGTAGTCCACCTCCCGGTAGGCCAGCGCGAGGTACACGAACCGTTCGTAGGCGTCGTCCGTTGGACGGTGCGTCGGGTCGGCGTGCACCAGGTCGCGTCGCTCGTACGACGGCAGCGCGCCGTCGGGGATCACCAGGTCGTCGAGCACGTGGTCGAACGCCGGCGAGTTGTCCAGGCCCGACTCCCACGGATGGACGATCGCGACGAGGCCGTTGCCGGTCACGTCGCGGCAGCCCGCCAGGTACTCGTGTTGTGCGACTAGCTTCGGATACAGGCGCTCGAGGAACGAGCGGGCCTCCGGCTCGTCGACGGCGCGCTGGTAGATCTCCAGCGCCGCGCGAGCGTGCAGGGGCGGCTGGGTGATCCCCGACGTCGCCCGCTGCGGCGGGCACCCCGCCGCCCGTTCGCTCTGCCAGAACCGCGGCCCCGGGAAGTAGGCGTCATCGGGTGTGTCGGGGTCGAACACGATGTGGGGCAGCATGCCGTTGGACCACTGGCCGTCGAACAGCACCTCGAGCTCCTGCTGCGCCCTGGATTGCTCATGCCAGCTGCGGCCGATGGCGATGAAGGCGCTGTCCCAGTTCCACTGGTGCGGGTACAGCGAGCGCGACGGCACGGTCGACGAGCCCAGCCAGTTGCGGTCCAGCACGACACGCGCGGCAGCGAGCAGTTGATCCGGGCCGGTGAACGTCGGCCGGCACGGGCAGGCGCTGGCACGGTGGTCGATCGTCTCGGCCATGCGCCGCTCGCTTCGTCGGGAACCCGGCTGCTCGCAGCCAGGCTAGAGCGGCCACAGCCGTTGCCACCACAGTCGGTCGCCAAGGTGACCCCGACCACGGGTCCGCCCGCCGGCGCTGGTCAGGTCGGCAGCACGATCTCCTGGGTGGAGCCGCGCTGCCACAACCCGGCCTGGTACGGCGCGGCCCGCCTGCCGATCATGTCCAGCCACGAGGTCAGCTGCTCCGCGGGGATCGGCCGGCACAGGTAGTAGCCCTGCGCCATCTGGCACCCCAGGTGCGCGAGCCGCTGCCACACCTGCTGGGTCTCGACACCCTCGGCGACGACGCGCAGGCCCAGGCTGCGTGCCAGATCGATCGTGGTGCGCACGATGAGATCGTCGGCGTGACGCTCGAGGTTGGCCACGAACGACCGGTCGATCTTGAGCACATCGATCGGCAGGTGCGGCAGATGTGCGAGCGATGTCGTGCCGGTGCCGAAGTCGTCGATCGCCAGGCTGATGCCCATCGATCGGAACTGCGCGAGCATCGTGCGCGCCCGCTCGACGTCCGACATCAGGGAGTGCTCGCTGATCTCGAGCTCGAGCCACATCGGGTCCAGCTGGGACGACTCGAGCAGCTCGGCAACCATGGCGGGCAGGCCGGTGTCCTGCAGATCACGCGCCGACAGGTTCACCGCGACCCGCAGCGGCAGGCCGGTGTCGCGCCAGACCCCCGCCTGGCGGACCGCGCGGTGCAGCACGTAGCGGGTCAGCTGGTGGATGAGATCGCTGTGCTCGGCGATGGGGATGAACTCGTTGGGCGGGACCAGGCGCCCCTCACGACGCCATCGCACGAGCGCCTCCGCCCCCACCAGCTCACCGGTCGCCAGCGACGCCTGCGGCTGGAAGTGCACCTCGAGCTCGTCGCGTTGCAGCCCGTCGCGCAGTCGGGCGAGCAGCTGCATCCGGTTCACGCCACCACGACTCGACGACGCGTACAGCCGGTAGCCACCGCGCTGGCGCTTCGCGCGCTGCATCGCCGACTCCGCACAGCGCAGCACCGTGTCGGCGGAGCCGCCGTGGTCCGGCCACAGCGCGGCACCCACCGACAGCTCGACCGCGAGCGGCACCCCCGCGATCACGGTCGGTGTGGCCAGCGCGCGCCGGAGGTTGTCGGCGACCACCTCGACGTCGTCACGGTTGCGCACGCCGTGCAGCACGACGGCGAACTCGTCGGCGCCGATCCGTGCGACGGTGTCGACACCTCGCAGCGTCCGCACCAGCTGGCCCGCGATCTGCTGCAGCAGCACGTCGCCGCAGGCGCGTCCGAGGCTGTCATTGACCTCACCGAAACCGGTCACGTCGAGCACCAGCACACCGGTCTTGTCACCGTGGCGTCTGGCGAGCGCGATCGCCTGGTTGAGCCGGTCTGCCAGCAGCTGACGGTTGGGCAGACCGGTCAGGTCGTCGTGCAGGACCTGATGATCGCGGCCGGCGGTGATCGCGATGCTGCGCGACACCGCCACGGCCGGCAGCGCGAACAGGCCCAGCAGCAGCACGTGACGTTCGGTGGCCAACGCCACGATCGGCGCGAGCGACAGCAGCAGGCCCGCGTACCGGCCGCGGCCGGTCAGCTCCCGGCGCAACCACACCTGCAGCGGTCGCGCCGCCTGCGGACCGTAGTTGTCACGCGCCGTGAAGGCGGTCGCCAACGACGTGACGAGCAGGCTGACCACGATGAACGCGGCGCAGGCGAGCACCACTGGGACGACGGTGTTCCAGTCGATCCGCACGGCCGCGCCGAACTGGGCTGACCCCACGAGCCACAGCGCAACAGCGGCGGCGAGCACGCTGACGACCCGTTGGGCCATCGCGAACGCCACGGCCGTGGTTGGTTGGCGACGCACGACCCCTGTGAGCAGCGAGGCCACCGCGGCGGATACCGCGGCCGGTGCGACGCCGCAGCTCAGCAGCATCGCCAGCGCGAACACCGGCGATACCGGTACGAGTCCATCACGGTCGCGCCGCGCGGTCCACAGCGGCGTGAGATCGCCGAGCACGATCAGGGCGAGCAGCGCGCCGAACACGACGCCGTGGTCGGTGAGGTCCCAGCCGCGTCCCACGAAGTGCACCAAGACGAGTCCGAGCGCGCCAGCGGCGGTGACGGTTCGGACATAGCGCCGCAGCCGCTTCGACACTGCCTCCCCTTATTCGCAACCTCACGGGCCGACGGCGCACACCTCGGCCGCGGCGGGTCTCCATCGCGTGCAACACTTCGTTCAGTAGTTCTGAACATACGGAAAGTAGCACGGGGGGAGCGCGAAGCCGGGCAACGGAACCCGACGTCACCGAAGGGCCGGCGCGACGGTCGATCGCAGGCCGCGGCAGTGTCCGAGGAGTGCGCGGCGCGTCTACAGCTCCACGGCGTGCAGCAGCAGGTACCCACGCAGTCGACGGCGCACGGTGAAGCACGCCAGGATCGCCGCCACCCCGACCAAGGCACAGATCGGGGTCACGAGCGACTCGAACGCCGCATCGAGTCGGAAGTCGCGTACGGCGATCATCCCCCAGAACAACGTCCACAGGCCGTAGACGACCGACAGGGTCAGACCGTGGCGACGCCAACGCCGGGCGAGCTCAAACGCGACGAGCGCCTCGAACCGGCCGGACGGAGGGCGACGACGCCATACCGACATGGCGATCGCATGCCGCTCGGCGGCACTGAGGTTGCGTTCCCAGATGTGATACCAGAGTCGGTCGTCGAACTTCACGAAACTGGCTCCCGGACCAGCTGGCACCCGAACAACCGTAGCGTCACCGCGGCGACGTCTCACGCGTCGCGCAGGTGCGCGGTCTCGTTGTAGCTGCGCAGCCGTGGTCGGCCGGCCTCGAAGGTCAGTAACGTCGACGAGCAGTTGCCTGGTCCCGCGAGCGTCCGTTGCTGCGCGATCGACAGTCCGAGCGTGTCACCCACCACCGCCCGCACGGGTCCGCCGTGGCTGAACACCAGCAGCGTGCCGCCACCGCAGCTCGCGGCGAGCTCCGCCAGCGCCGACCCCACCCGGTGTCGCAGCTGCCGTTCCGTCTCGACACCCCCGCGCGGCGGATCACCGCCGTCGCGCAGCGCGGCGTGGCCCTGCGGATCCCGCCGCGCGATCTCGGCCGTCGTCAGCCCGCTCCACCATCCGACGTCGATCTCGCGCAGCCGGCGGTCGGTCTGCACGGGCACGCCCACGGCTTCGGCCGCGGGCGCCGCGGTCTCGGTCGCGCGTGCGAGATCACTCGATGCCACCAGCTGCACGTCGGTCTCGTGCGTGGCCAGGAACGCCGCGGTCAAGGCCGCCTGCCGGTGCCCGCGAGCCGTCAGACCGGGACCACCGTGGCCCTGCCAGCGACCCGCGGCGTTCCACTGCGACTGACCGTGACGGATCAGCACCACCCGTTCGGGGGGCACGAGGGTGAGGTCACCGCGCCGGTGTGCCGACCTCGAGGCGTGGCGCGTCGGCCCACAACCGCTCCAGGTCGTAGTACTCCCGCTGCGTCTCGGTGAACACGTGGACCACCACGTCTCCGTAGTCGAGCACCATCCACCCGTCGAGGGTCCGGCCCTCCCGCCGCAGCGGTGCCCGGCCCTCGGCCTTGCAGACCGCGTGGACCTCGTCGATGACGGTGTCGAGCTGTCTGGGGTTGCTGGTGGACACGATCACGAAGAACTCGGTGATGCCGACCAGGTCGCCCACGTCGAGGATCGTGATGTCGGTGGCCTTCTTGTGCTCCGCCGCCAGCGCGGCGTCGAGGGCCAGGATTCGGGACTCGGTGAGGTCGACTGCGATCAGCGTTGTGCTCCGTGTCGTGTGCGGCGGTTGACACCGTCCACTCTACGCCTGACCGGGCCCGTTGCGATACAGCCGATACTTCCTGGCGAACTGCTCGACCTCGAGCGGGATGAGGTAGCGCACCGGCTGCTGCTGCTCGAAGCGCTCGCGCACGTCCGACGATGAGATGGCCAGCGCGGGCACGTCGAGGATGCGCACGTGCCGGCGCAACCCCTCCGACTCGAGGCGCCGCAGATCGTAGCCAGGCCGCGTGGCCGCGACGAACTCCGCGAGCTCGAGGCACTCCTGTGCGTTCTTCCACGTGAGGATGTCGAGGATGGCGTCGGCGCCGGTGATGAAGAACAGGCGCACGTTCGGACGCTCGCGGCGCATCGAGCGCAGCGTGTCGATGGTGTACGTGGGCCCCTCGCGGTCGATCTCCAGCCGGCTGACCGAGAACGCCGGGTTCGCGGCGGTCGCCAGCACGGTCATCAGGTAGCGCAGCTCGGCTGGCGTCGAGTGCGCCTTCTGTGGCTGCGCGCCGGCGGGCACGAACACCACCTCGTCGAGGCCGATGTCGGCACGGGCCTGCTCGGCGGTCACGAGGTGACCCATGTGGATCGGGTCGAAGCTGCCGCCCATGATGCCGACGGCGCCCGAGCCCTCGCCCAGCTGCATCCGGCGCGCTACTCGCGAACCTGGCCGTCGCCCTCGACGACGTACTTGGTCGTGGTGAGCTCGGCCAGCCCCATCGGTCCTCTGGCGTGCAACTTCTGCGTCGAGATGCCGATCTCGGCGCCGAAGCCGAACTCGCCGCCGTCGGTGAA
>JAHWKT010000181.1 GCA_019347695.1 Actinomycetota bacterium
GCTGCACCTGTTGGCGGCGGGGCTGTGGGCCGGGGGTATCCTGGCGCTGGCGACGATCCGCCCCCCCAGGGGGTGGCGCGACGAGCCGGCGCGGACGCTGCTGGCCCGTTTCTCACCGGTGGCGGTCTGGGGGTTCGTGGCCACTGTCGGGTTCGGGACCATACGGGGCGCCCAAGAGCTCGCTGGCCTGGGCGACCTCGCCGCCACCTCCTACGGGCGGGTGCTGGTGGGCAAGGTCGCCGCGGTCGCGCTGATGCTGCCGCTGTCGCTGCGCGCGTGGCGCCGCCGGGACGCGCGACCCCGCGTCGAAGGATCGCTGGCGGTGGTGGTCATCGTGGCGGCCGCCGTGTTGGCCGCCTATCCCGTACCGCCCCGCCGGGCGGCCGAGGACGCCCATGCCCAGACGCCGGTCGCTGCGCCATCGCTGCCGCGGGCGGGCGACCTGACGTTCGGCGGCGACACCGGCGACGTCCTGGTCGGTCTCACCTTGCGGCCGGGTCGGCCCGGCCGCACCGACGTGTACGTTCACCTGCTGCCGCCCGGCGGCGAGGAGGATGCTGCGGTCCTGTCCGCCGAGCTCGTCGCGGGTGACCGGACGTTGCCGCTCGAGATGTGCGGGCCGACGTGTCGACGTGCCACGCCAACGATCGAAGACGGTCAGGTCCTGCAGGTGCGGGTGGCAGGCGTCGAGGACGCGCCCGCCCGCTTCGCGTTGCCGGACCTGCCCGCACCCGACGGGCAGCCCCTGGTCGACCGGCTCAACCAACGGATGGCGCGCGTCAATACCTTCCGCTACGACGAGGTGCTAGGACCGGCCGACCCGCCGCTGCGCTCGACCGCCGAGATCGTCGCGCCCGACCGCATCGACTTCACCATCCTCACCCTGGACCGGCAGACGATCCGCATCGGTGACCTCTTCTACCGCCGCGACGGCGATGAACCGTGGGACATCGAGAAGGGCCCGCCCGTCGAAGTGCCCAGCTACATCTGGGACTACCCCGACAAGGTCGCACACAGCATCGTCGGCACAGACCGGGTCGACGGCGTCGACACCACCATCGTCTCGGTGTTCGTCGACCACGCCAGCGGCCCGATCTGGTACCGCCTGTGGGTGGACGACGACGGCCTGGTCCGCCGCGCCGAGATGCGCACCCGAGGACACTTCATGGACCACCACTACGCCGACTTCGGCGCACCCATCACCATCGACCCGCCCGTGCCTGCCGCGACGTCCAGCCCCGAACGCGCAGCAGACCGCCAGGCCCGCCGCTCATGACCCACCCACAACATCGGCTCTGCGAGGGGCGACCGCGTCCCCGCATGCAAGGCATGCTCCGACGACTCCGCAGAGACGCGAGCAACGCGAATACGAGGCGCTGTGGGAGCCACCTTCTTCGTAGGGGGTCGTGGGCCAGCCAACAGGCCAAGAGGGCGACGGCTCGCGGCGACGTGCTGTTGGCCGCAGGCGTGTCCGTGGGACGGGAGCCGTTCAGCCTCCGGGCGCCTGTGGGAGCCGCAAGCCAGCACCGCTGGCGTGCGAGCACGGTGGTGGCCGCCAGACCGCCTCCGCGTACGGCGTCGGGGTCGCGTGGCAAGACGGCGACGACCCCGCGCGGGGGTCCGTTGGACGGGTGATCCGACAAACCTGGGACCGGAGGTAGCGAGATGATGGACGGCGGCATGATGGGCGGCTGGCTCATCGTGCTGTGGGCCCTGCTGATTCTGGCGGTCATCGCGTTGGCTGTGGCCGCGGTGGTGTGGCTGGTCCGCAACATGGACCGACCGCGCGGGGACGGCGGCGCAGGCGGTGGCCGGTCCGCAGCACGCGAGGAGCTCGACCGCCGCTACGCGGCCGGTGAGCTGTCACGCGACGAGTATCGCCAGCGCCGCCGCGACCTGGAGACCTGACGGCCGGATCGCACTACGTGCACGCTTGGTCGGTGACCTCAGATTGGAACTGTTGCTGCTGGTCGGTCCACCAGGTCTTGATGTGCGCCAGGATCGCGCGTATCTCGTCGTCGGTCAGGCGGTCGCGGAACGCCGGCATCGTCGGCGCGTCGTCGGGAAGGCCGGAGCGATGGGGCATGCCGTTGCGGATGATCGCGAGCAGCTCGCACTCGAGGTGGTGCCAGGTGTGGCCTTCGGCGTTGTGGCGCGGTGGGATGTCGGCGATGTCGCCACCTGTTGCGCCGCCGTGGCAGGTCGCGCAGTTGGCCTGGTACAGCGCGGCGCCGTGCTCCTCCTGCTGCTGCGCGGTGAGGTTCGCTGGGGTGCAACCGGTCATGGCGATCGCGGCGAGTACTGCGACGGCGCCGCGACGCAGGGCCGGCCTCACCTGGCGGCACATCCGGCGCAGGCCCGCCACGCGCAGGCGCGTCACCTGTCAGTCGTCGAGGTCTTCGCGGGCCTGCCGGTACTGCTCTCGCGACAGCTCTCCCGCGGCGTAGCGGCGGTCGAGGATGTCTCGAGGCGACTCCCCGGCGTGGCGTCCGCTGCCGGCGCCCTGGCTTCTGCGCTGGCTGACCATGAGCACCGCGCCGATGATGAGCACGGCGACCAGCACGACGAGGACGACCGCCAGGAGCACGTCGCCGGCGTCCCCGCCGCCGTTCATCATGCGGTCCATCATCCCGTCGTCGGGCATCATTGCTCCTGGCTCGGTCATCCCGGGCCCGAAGTTGCGCGGCCCGGGTGGGAGGGTGTCGAGGTAGGCGATGACGTCGGCGATCTGCTCATCCGACAGGCGGTCACCGAAGGCGGGCATGGGCGGCGTCGTCCGCCGGCCGTTGCGGATGGTGACCTCGACGCCTTCCGCGGTCAGGCGGTCGACCGCGCCGCGCAACGCCGGGTGCATCCCCATCATCCCGGTGGCGTCGGCGCCGTGGCACATCGCGCAGTTCGCGGTGTAGACGTCCCGGCCGGCGTCGGCATTCCCCCTGTCCTGGACTGCGGCCGCGCGTGGAGCGCCGAGCGCTGTCACCGCCGCCGCCAGCCCGATGAGAGCCAGCCAGCGCAGCCAGGGGACCGGCGGCGGGCGGTGATGTGGCTGCGATCCCCAGCTCATGCGCCGCACCCCGTGCGCTTGGCTCGACAGGACCGCCTGCCACTCAATGTGATGGCGGCCGGCTCGTCTGTGTCTCATCACCCATCCCGATGCTCGGATGGTCGCTGGCGGGCACGGCGCTCCCGCACGAGCCCGACGGTCGCCATCGCCGCACCGGTGAGCACGAGCAGCACCTCGACGTAGACGCTGCCTGACCAAACCTGCTTGAAGCGGTGGAACGCCAGGAGCCAGTGGAAGACGACGTTGTCGACCATCGCCAGCGGGCCGAGCGCCACGAGCGCCGCGTTGACGATTCCGTCGTTGCGGTCGCGGCGTCTCACGCCGGCTATGTCACCGACCCGCGGCGGCATACCGTAACGGCGGCACACGCCCACGCATCCTGGGAACGCGCGCACGGATCGCGGCCGCCTCTGCGTCGTGCCCGCCGACGTCACCAGTCGTCGCGTACGATGGCTTGTAGTACATCGCGTTCCTGTACTGTAACGAAACCCGGCGGTGACCGCACATCGGCGGGCCGTGACAGCGCGGTAGTGAGTCGTAGACACCGCGACGGGAGGCACGATGCGGCACGATCCCTCGATCCCGGCGCTGGGCTCGCTGGAGGCCAAGATCATGCAGGTCCGGTGGGAGCGGCCCGGCGAGTACTTGTCGGTGCGCGCGACCCGGCGGCTGCTCGACGGCGACCCCGCCTGCACGACCGTCATGACGGTGATGGGCCGCCTGTCGCCGACCTGCGGCCGGAGGAGGCCGACGCGCTGCGCCGGCTCCTGGGACCGCAATGACCGCCCTCCGTTAGTCGCGCGGGACGCCGGCCTCGGCGAGCGGTTCCCAGTTGTTCCCGCCGTCGGTGGTGCGCTGCAGACCTTCCCCGTAGGTGCCCACGTACAGCGTTTGCGGATCGTCGGGGTGGACGGCGATGTGGCTGGCGGCGTCCTCCCCGTCGACGACCAGCCCCAACTCCGACCAGGTCTGGCCGCCGTCGCGGCTCTCCACCAGACCGTCGCCGTCGGCGGCGTACGCCACCACCCGGTCCGCGTCGGCGGGATCGAACGCGACCGCCGTCACGGCGCCCGGCAGCACCGACTCCCAGGACCGGCCCGCGTCACGGCTGGCGAGCAGCTCCGCCTGGGTGCCCGCCCACACCTCGTCCGGGGCATCCGATCGGACGGCCAGCGATAATGCGCCGCCGACCTGCTCGAGCATGCCGCCGCCGGCGATGTCCCAGGACGCGCCGCCGTCGGAGCTGACGTACAACCCCGCCCGGCCAGCGCCGTTCCAACCGTAGACGACGTCACCGTCGCTGGGCGCCACGGTCATCGCGTGGAAGTCCACCTGCCCCTGCAGCGACCGCGGCGACCAGGTGGCCCCACCGTCGGTGCTGACCATGAACCCGACCGGGTTCGCCAGGTCTGTGCCGGGCGCGGGATGGCCGCTGCTGTAGAACACGCCGTCGTCGGTCGGGTTGGCGGAGAACCCCATGAAGTCGTGCGGCTGCTCGCTGATGTACCGCCACGCGCCGCCGGCGTCGATCCGCGCCAGCCCTTCGTGTGTGGCCACATATACGTCGTCGGGCGCCCACGGCGCGACCGCCAGGCCGTGGACATGCATGAGCCGCTCCACTGACCGTCCCGCCTGGCTGCCGGGCTGCCGACCGGCCGTCCACCACACCAGACCCGCGACCGCGGCGGCGGCCACCACGACCACCACCGATGTCAGCACCAGCCGGCGGCGGCGCACTCGCTGACGCTGCTGCGCCCGCCGCGCCTTCGCCGTCGACTTGGATCGCGTCATGGTCATCGGCGTGCCGAAGCGTCAGATGTCGGGCCGGCCGCGTCGTCCGCTCGTTCCCTCGGCGGTGCCGCGGCGGCGAGTCGCGCCTGCAGGTCCGCGGCCTGGGCCCGTAGTGCCGCGATCTGGGCGCCGTCAGCGTCGCCGGACGGGCCGCTGGCGTGCTGTGCGGCCTCCGCCGTGAGCTCGCCCGGCCCTGTGTCGGTCCTGCTGTCGCGCATCAGCAGCATCATGGCCAGCATCGACAGTGGGCAGACGGCGACGACGAGCACGGGCCATGCGGCGCCGAGCGCACCGGGCGCGACGGCCCAGATCGCGGCTGCGACCACGACCAGCGCTGCGAGCACCGTCGGATTGAGACAGTGCTTGAGGTACTGCACGGACGACGCCTTCCGAGGTGCGGACGTCGAGTACTATACACCGTAGTATGCACCGGGCGTCGGCGGACCACGTCCTCCCGGTGCCGCCGGGTAGCAGGAGCCGCTATGGGGTCACCACACCCAAGTGCGTGCGCAGCAGGTCACGCAGCTGGCCGGCGTCGAGCAGTCGGGTGTGGCGGTAGCGGATGACCCCGTCGGTGTCGACCAGCAGCGTCGTGGGCCACCCGAACCCGCCGACCGCGGCGAAGTAGCTGCCGGACGGATCCCGCGCCAGCTCGAAGCCGATGCCGAGGTCGTCGGCGAACTCGCGGGCCTTCGCAGCGCTGTCCTGCGAGTTGATCCCAAGTACGGTCACTCGACCGTCCAGCTCATCGGCCACCTGTTGGATGGCCGGCATCTCCTCAACGCACGGAGCGCACCAGCTGGCCCAGAAGTTTACGACCAGCGGTCGACCGACGTAGTCGTGCACGTCGATCTTGTCGTCGCTGTGGAACGCCAGCAGTGTGCCGTCGGGCAACGGCGTCTGCTCGCTGCCGCTGACCGGACCCAGCCGTGTGCCATCCGGCTGCAACGCGCCGTCCGGGTTCGCCCCACCATCGCCGCCCGCCAGCCGGACGGCGACCATCGCACCAACAGCCAGCGACGCGACGACGAGCGCCGCTACGACTAGTGTCCAACGCGTTCCCGCGTGGCCGGCAGCGTCATCCCCAGTCGGTGCGCGCGGGTCGGACCGGCCGGGTTCAGCGGGTGCCTGGGACATCGGGCTCCTTGTCAGCGTACGCGTCGACGAACGCGTCGAGGGCTGCGAGGTCCAGGCCGTCACAGCGCTGCAGCG
>JAHWKT010000182.1 GCA_019347695.1 Actinomycetota bacterium
CGATGGCTCATCACGTAAGCTCGATCATCGCGGGACATCAGTCGTCCGGTGGCTCGTCGCGCACCCACCGCAATCAGGCCAGGCTCGACGAGGTCGTCGCATAGATCGAGCTGGGCGATGCCGAAACCGTGGTCGCCGCGTGCCGCGCTGCACGCCATGCGCAGGCGGACTGGGCCGCCACGCCGGCACCGCGACGCGGCCGCGTGATCCAGCAGATCGGTCGCATCGTCGAGGCCAACAAGACCGACCTGGCGCGCCTGGTGACCGCCGAGATCGGCAAGCCCTACGTCGAGTCCCTCGGCGAGGTCCAGGAGGTCATCGACACGTGCGACTTCTTCCTGGGGGAGGGGCGGCGGCTGTACGGGCAGACCGTGCCCAGCGAGATGCCTGACAAGCAGCTGTTCACCTACCGGATGCCGGTGGGCGCCACGATGATCATCACGGCCGGCAACTTCCCCGTGGCGGTTCCGTCGTGGTATCTGGTCCCGGCGCTGCTGTGCGGCAACACCGTCGTCTGGAAGCCCGCGGAGTACTCGGCCGCCGTCGGCCATGCGCTCTACGAGCTGTTCGCCCACGGCGGTCTGCCCGACGGTGTGCTCAACCTTGTGCTCGCCGACGGTGAGCCGACCTTCGCCGGCCTCGAGCGGGCGCTCGATGAGGGGCTCGTCGACAAGGTCGGCTTCACCGGGTCGTCCGCGGTCGGGCAGGAGATCGGCGCGCTCTGTGGCCGGCACCTGCAGCAGCCCTGTCTCGAGCTGGGCGGCAAGAACCCGATGGTCGTGACAGCCGACGCCGACCTCGACCTCGCCGTCGAGGGGGCGCTGTTCAGCGGCTTCGGCACGGCCGGCCAGCGCTGCACATCGCTCGGCACCGCGATCGTGCAGTCCGGGATCCACGATGAGTTTCTCGGCCGCTTCACCGCCGCGACCGAGCAGGCGGCGATCGGTGACCCCACCGAGGACGTGCTCTTCGGGCCCATGCTGCACGAACGGTTCGCTCAGCGCTTCGACGGGTGGCTCGACCTCGTCGCGGAGCATCACACGACGGGTGGCTCGACCGGGCTGGGCCGCATCAGGGCCGACAACCCGCGCAAGGGCTTCGTCGGCGACCCCTCCGACGGCCTCTACTACCACCCGACCATCGTCGCGGGTGTCCGCCCCGACGATGCGCTGTACCGCACGGAGACGTTCGGACCGCTGGTCGGCGTGATGGCGTTCGACCACCTGGACGAGGCGATCGACCTCGCCAACGGCCATGGCTACGGGCTGTCGAGCGCGATCTACACCACCGATCCCCGCAACGCGTTCCGGTTTCGCGAGCGGGTCTCCGCCGGCATGCTCAGCGTCAACAACTCCACGTCGGGTGCCGAGGCACATCTGCCGTTCGGCGGCAACGGCCGGTCGGGCAACGGCGGCCGGCTGTCCGGTCAGTGGGTGCTCGATCAGTTCACGCGCTGGCAGTCGGTCAACTGGGACTACGCGGGCAAGCTGCAGAAGGCCCAGATGGACATCGAGGACGTGCCGGCCGACCTCGACTTCCGCCTGGACGTGTAGCCCACGCGGATGTGTCGGCTGAGGCCCGCTGATGGGTGTTGTGCGCCACGGCCGCGCGGGGCCCTCGTCCGCGCCACGTACGGACGTCTAGTTCTAGTGCGGCAGCTCACCGACCGACTCGGGAGGACGCACCTTCGCGGTGTCCCGAGGATGCCCGTTGGCGCGCGCGGCGTCCGCAGCCTCCGTGGCGTCCGAGGCTTCGGAGGCCACCGTGGTCTCGCGACCGACGGTGGTGCTGCGGGGCCGCAGCTCGGGGTACGTGATCCGCGGGTGGTACACGTAGCACAGTGACTCGATGAACGACTCGCGCACCGTCTGCAACTCGCGGAACGTGATGTTCGCCTCGTCGAGTTGTCCGTCCTCGACGCGGTCGTCGAGCAGGCCGGTGACGATGTCGGCGATGGCCTCACGGGTGAGGTTGCGGTCGGCGAGTGCCGCCGCCCTCGTCGCACCCTCACAGCAGTCGGCCAGCATGAGGATCGCGGTCTCCTTCGACGCCGGCTTCTTGCCGTCGTAGCGGAACCGCTTGCCGTCGACGCTCGCGCCCTCGGGCGCGCGGTTGACGGCCTGCCGGTAGAAGTAGCTGACCAGCGTGGTGCCGTGGTGGGTCCGGATGCCCTCGACGATCTCAGCCGGCATCCGGTAGCTGCGCGCCATCTCGATGCCGTCCGTCACGTGCTCCTTGATGATCCGCGCGGAGACCTCCGGTTCGAGGTTCTCGTGCGGATTCTCGATCCCGAACTGGTTCTCGACGAAGAAGTACGGACGCTGGACCTTGCCGATATCGTGGTAGAGGGCGGCGACGCTGGCGAGCAGACTGTCGGCGTCGACGGCGCGCGCGGCCCGCTCGACCATCTTCGAGACCTCGACCGAGTGGTTGTAGCTGCCGAGCGCCTTGCGCTCCAGTTCCCGCAGCAGCGGATGGTTGCGGTCGGCGAGATCCAGCAGGCTGGTCGCGGTCAGCACACCGAACACCGACTCCAGAAACGGCAGGGTCGCGTTGACGATGATGGCCGTCAGGATGCCGCTGGCCAACCCGGCCAGCGCGGCGAAGCCAACGTCGCCGAGCTCGCCGAAGACGACCGCCAGGACCGCCGCGAACACGGCGTAGGCGAGCGTCGACCGCCATGCCGCGGTCCGCAGCGCGCCACGCGCGGACAGCCGCGACACCAGCGGCACGCTGGCCAGACAGGTCAGGGCCGCGAACACGATGATCCCCGGCCGCGACGGCGCCATGAACGCCGCGAGCGTCGTGATCGGGATCGTCACGAGCACGCCGACCGGGGGATCGAACAGGATGGTGGTCAGCATCGCGAAGGCGCCGGCCGGCAGCAGATACAGCAGCGGGTTGGTGCTGCCCGACGCGAACACGACCGCCGCCTGCAGCGTCAGCGCGTACAGGACGAACAGCACCGACAGCAACAGCAGCAGGCGTGCCGAGCCCCACACCTTCGGCCGGTACGCCCGCAGGTAGAACGCCAGACTCAGTGCGATGGCTGCGGTCAACGCCAGCGCGCGCCCGACCGTCAGCCACGGGTCGGCGCCCTCCAGGCCGCGGGCCCGCAGCGCGGCCATCTGGACCTCGCTGACCGTCTCGCCGACCTGGACGATCGGTGTGCCCGGCGGGAAGCTCTTCTGCAGTGGCGCGACCGCCGCGGCGGCAGCCTCGCGTGCGGCCTCCGTCGCCTCCTCATCGATCCGTACGGTCGGCTGCAACGCCGCAGCGAGCATCGGCTTCACGGCCGTCTGTCCCACGTCATCGGGGAAGCTGTGGACGGCGAGCATGCCGTCGATCTGCTCGATGGTCTGCTCGACCGCCCCTTCGGGGATCGATCGCAGGGCGAGATCCCGGGCGACCTCAACGGCCTGCGCCTTGGCGACCAGCAGTTGGTCGTCGTCGAGCTCCACGAGCTGGCGGATCGCCGAGGGCGGTAGATCCTCGAGCTGGTCGAGCAGCCCGGCGACCTGCTCGTCGACGCTGAGCGACTTGCCGTCGTCGCCGCTGCTGGGCTCTCGCGCCTGCTCGATCCGTGCGAAGGTGTCCTCGACGTTCTGGACGATGGCGCTGCGCGCCTCGTTGTCGGGCACGAGGATCGGTTCCACGCTCTCGGCGACGTTGCGGCGTTCGCGCTCAGTCGTCTCGGGATCGTCGACGCGGATCGGGTCGGGCGCCAGGACTGTGCGCCGCGACGGCTCTCCCTCGCGGATCGGTGCCTCCTGCCAGAACGCCGAGATGGACAGGATCGCCGGGATGCCGATGACAGCGAGCGCCGCGGCGAGCGCTCGTTGTCCCCAGGCGGATCCAGCTAGTGGTGCCACTGGCACATGTCCTTCGTGGCGGCGCTCGCGCCTCCCGGCGGAATGCTGCGCGACAACTCGACTCCAGTCTGCCTCATTGAATCCCGACTTGTCCGGTCAAGCGGTGCCCAGCGGACCATCTTGCTCGTGGCCGCTGCTCCGTCGCTCCACTCGCAACGGCCCAGGGAGCCTGTCGGCGCAAACATCATCCGATGCCTGCGCCCACCATGAAGGCGCGTGCGGTCAACCCGAACACCACCAGCGCCGCCACCCCGAACGCGGCGTGCGGGTCGTACCGGCCCTCCCTCGACCACTTGTGCGCGTAGAACAGCGTCAGCAGCGGGAACACGATGCCGTACAGCGGGTGGAAGATGAAGATGAACAGCGAGCCGTCGCCCGGCCGTCCACCGAGGACCAACAGGATGAGCCCGATCACCAGCTGGATCACCAACAGCACCTGGGCCACCGACACGACCCGCCAGAACGTCGGTGTCTCGTCGTAACCGAGCAGGCGCAGAGCGAACGACCAGCCGCTGACCACCGCCCAGATCGAGACAAGGACGAGGCCGAGCCATGTGTGCGGTGCTGCCAGGTCCATCGGGCCGAACCTTCGTGGTCTCGCTGCGCTCGACTGCGCACGGGCCAGGTGAGCCTAGCGGCGCACACGCGCTCGGGTCGCGTCGGTAATGGGCCGCGGCCGGCCGGTGCGCCGCCCGCGACGCACTGACGGGTGGACGTCGCTACGCTGCAGCGCGTGCTCGCTGCTCATCGACTCACCAGGGCGCACGGTGCCCACGTCGTGCTGCGCGACCTCGACCTGCAGCTGTCGCCCGGCATGCGGGTCGGCGTCATCGGCCCGAACGGCTCCGGCAAGACGACGCTGCTGGAGCTGCTGGCCGGTGAGGACGAGCCCGACGGCGGCGCAGTCACGCGGGTCGCCGGCATCAGCATCGGCTATGCCCGCCAGGACATCACCGGGATCCGGGGCCAGGCGGTGCTCGATGCCGTGCTCGACGCCGCCGGAGACGTGGTCGAGGCCGAGCGCGACCTGCGGACGCTCGAACAGCGTATCGCCGACAGCGATCCCGGCAATGAGCAGACGCACCTGCTCGCCAGGTACGGCGTGCTGCAGGACCGTTTCGCCAACGCCGCCGGTTACGGCATCGAGGCGCAGGCCCGCAAGGTGCTCGCCGGCCTCGGGTTCACCGAGCCACAGATGACGGTTGACATCACCACCCTGTCCGGTGGCTGGATGATGCGCGTCGCGCTGGCCCGACTGTTGCTGCGCATGCCCGACGTGCTGCTGCTCGACGAGCCGACCAACCACCTCGACTTCGTCGCGGGTGACTGGCTCGCCCGGTTCGTGGCTGGCTACCGGGGCGCGGTCATGGCGGTGTCCCACGACCGCTGGTTCCTCGACCAGATCGCCACCCACATCCTCGAGCTCGACGGCGCCGGTGGGCATCGCTTCGGCGTCGGCGACTACTCGACGTGGATCGTCGAGCGTGACGAGGAGCGAGCGCGGGCTGCGGCGGCCGCGGCCGTGCAGGCCAAGCAGATCGCCGACACGGAGACGTTCGTCGAGCGGTTCCGCGCAAAGGCGACGAAGGCGCGGCAGGTACAGAGTCGCGTCAAGGCGCTGGAGCGCGTCGAGCGGATCGAGGTGCCGACCCTGCGCGCTGCGCGGGTGCGGCTGTCGCTGCCGGCGCCACCGCGATCAGGCCGGGACGTCGTCACGCTCGAGGCTGTCACCAAGGCCTACGGCGACGTCTGCGTCCTCGACGGCGTTGACCTGGTCGTCGAACGCGGCCAGACGGTGGCGGTGCTCGGACCGAACGGCGCCGGCAAGTCGACGCTGCTGCGCCTGATCGCCGGCGTGGAGCCACCCGATCGCGGCACCTGCCGGCTCGGGCACAACGTGACGCCCGCCTACTTCGCCCAGCACCACACCGACACCCTCAACCTCGACCGGACGGTGCTCGCCGAGCTCGACGACGCGCTGCACGATCGTGCGACCAATCCGCGCTCGGTGCTGGGCGCCTTCGGGTTCCCGGGCGACACCGTCGACAAGCTGGTGGGCCAGTGCAGCGGCGGTGAACGCACGCGACTGGCGCTGGCGAAACTGGTCGTCGGACCGGCGAACCTGCTGTGTCTCGACGATCTGGCGCAGGTGCGCGCGCGACAGACGGTTGAAGATCAGCA
>JAHWKT010000183.1 GCA_019347695.1 Actinomycetota bacterium
TGTACCTGCCCAACGCCCACACCGACTTCATCTTCGCGATCATCGGCGAGGAGCTGGGTGTGCTTGGGGTCCTGCTGGTCCTGACCCTGTACGTCGTCATCGCCGTGGTGGGGCTGCGGATCGCGATCCTGGCGCCCGACTCCTTCGGGCGGCTGCTGGCCGCCGGGCTCGTCGCCGGCATCCTGCTGCAGGCCGCGATCAACATGGGCAGCGTGGTGGGGCTGCTGCCGGTCACCGGCGTGACCCTGCCGTTCGTAAGTTTCGGTGGGACCTCGCTGGTGATCACCATGGTCAGTGCCGGCCTGCTGCTGTCGATCGCGCGCCACTCGCGACCAGCGGGCAGATCGACGAGGAGGTCGTCGTGACATCCCACGACGATGCGATGCGCTGCGAGGAGCGGGTGGGCGACATGACGAGCGAGGGATCCACGAAGCTGCGACCCGGCGTCGGGGTGCACCTGATCGGCATCGGCGGCGCCGGCATGAGCGCGCTGGCGTGGATACTGCTGCAACGGCGCCATCCGGTGAGCGGCAGCGATCTGCGGGCGGGCCGGGCCGTGACGGCGCTGCGGTCGATGGGCGCACAGATCCAGCGCGGCCACGACCCGAAGCTGGTCGACGACGCCGAGCTGGTGGTCGCATCGACCGCGATCCCCGAGACCAACCCCGAGCTGGCGCGCGCCCGGCAGCTGGGGCTGCCGGTGCTGCGACGCGCCGAGCTGCTGGCGGCGCTCATGCTCGATCACCGCCAACTGCTGGTCGCGGGTACGCACGGCAAGACCACGACCACGTCGATGGCTGCGGTGTGCCTGCAGACCAGCGGGGTCGATCCGTCGTTTGCGATCGGCGGCACGCTGCACGACGCCGGAACCAGCGCGCATCACGGCACGGGGGAGTGGTTCGTCGCCGAGGCCGACGAGTCGGACTCGTCGTTCCTGGTCTACGAACCCGACATCGCGATCGTCACCAACGTCGACCTGGACCATCACGACGAGTTCCCCGACCTCGCTGCCGTCGACCGCACCTTCCAGGCGTTCCTCGCACGCCGGCGCCCCGGCGGGGTCGCGATCGTCTGCCTCGACGACGGAGGGGTCCGTCGTGTGCTGCCGGCGATCGACGGCGACGTCGAGACGTACGGCGAGCGGCCCGAGGTCACCCTGCGCATCGTCGATGTCGAGCTGCACCCGCACGGCGCGCGGTTCGGTCTCCTGCACCGCGGTGTGGACGTCGGGCGGTTCGAGATCGACCTTCCCGGGCGGCACAACGTCGCCAACGCCACCGCCGCGGCGCTGGCGTGCGTGCGTGCCGGCGCCGAGTGGGACGCCGTGCGCCGTGGCCTGGCGATCTTCGCCGGTGCCAACCGCCGCTTCGAGCGTCTGGGGTCGGCCGGCGGTGTCAGCGTTGTCGATGACTACGGCCACCATCCGGCGGAGCTGCGGGCGACGCTCGCGGCGGCGCGGCAGACGGCGCCGGACGGCCGTGTGATCGCGGTGTTCCAGCCGCACCGGTTCAGCAGGACCGCCGCCGTCGGCGCCGAGCTCGGGACTGCGCTGGCGGACGCCGACGTCGTCATCATCACCGACGTGTACAGCGCCGGGGAACAGCCGGTCGCCGGCATCACCGGGCGGCTGGTCGCGGATGCCGCAACCGACGGCAACGCCGACGTCCACTACGTGCCGTCGGTCGCCGACGTGCCCGCACGGCTGCTCGACCTGGTGCTGCCCGGTGATCTCGTCCTCACGCTGGGTGCAGGCGACATCACCGAGGTCGGGCCCGTCGTGCTCGAGCGCCTGCGGGGTGTCCGTGGGTGACGACGTGGTCGCGGCACTGCGTGCCGAGCTCGCCCCCGAGCGCGTGCACGCCGGTGCGCCGCTGTCCGACCACACGACCATGCGGGTCGGTGGTCCGGCGGCCGCGTTGGCCCGAGTCGAGTCGGTCGCCGAGCTGCAGGCCATCGCCGGGGTCATCCGGCGGACGGGCCTGCCATGGCTGGTCATCGGACGGGGCAGCAACCTGCTGATCGCCGACGCGGGCTGGCCGGGCATCGCGGTGATCCTGGGCCGGGGCCTGCGTGGCGTCGACGTCGACGGGACAGCCGTGCGTGCCGGCGCCGCCGAGCCGATGCCGGCCCTGGCACGTGCCGTGGCGCGACACGGTCTGGGTGGCCTGGCGTTCGGCGTCGCCATCCCCGGCACCGTCGGCGGCGCGGTCCGCATGAACGCCGGCGCGCATGGCCGCGAGATCCGCGACGTGCTGGTGTGGGCCGAGGTCGCACGGATGGGTGCGGACGGCGCACTGGAACGCTGGACCGCGGATCGCCTGGGCTTTCGCTACCGGCACAGCGACCTCGCCGCCGATGCGGTCGTGACCCGTGTCGAGCTGGTGCTGGCGCACACCGACGCCGAACGGCTCGCCGCGCAGATGGCAGAGATGCGCCAGTGGCGGCGCGACAACCAGCCGATCAACGAGCCGAGCTGCGGCAGCGTCTTTCGCAACCCGGACGGCGACTCGGCCGGGCGGCTGATCGAGGCGGCGGGCTGCAAGGGTCTGCGGGTGGGCGGCGCGCAGGTCAGCCGCCGCCACGCGAACTTCGTCACCGTCACGCCGGACGCGCGCGCGTCCGACGTGCATGCGATCATCCGCACGGTACAGCGGCGCGTGTACGAGACCGCCGGCGTCCGACTGCAGACGGAGGTCGTGCTCGCCGGGTTCGACGACGACAGCGAGGGGCGAGGGCGAGCGTCAGCGAGCCGGCGCGCGGGGAGCCGGGAGGACGCTGCGGGGGAGGAGTCCGCGGAGGTCTGGACATGACGGCGACGGCCAAGTCCGGTCACATGGACGCGCGCATCAGAGCGCGCCGCGCCCGTGTGCGGTCCGAAGCCGCCAAACGCCGGCAGCGGCGGACACTGAGCCTGTTCGCGCTGCTCGTGGTCGTGGCCGGCGTCGCGGTCGTGCTGCGGTCGCCGCTGTTCGAGATCAGCGGCATCCAGGTGATCGGGGTATCAGGCGATCGTGCCGACACCGTCGAGCGGGCGGCGGCGCTCGAGCCGGGACAGCATCTGCTGACCGCACCACTCCGACAGGCGCAGGAGCGCGTCGAGGCGCTGCCGTGGGTCAAGAACGCGGTGGTGCGCCGGTCGCCGCCGTCGACGGTGGCGATCGAGGTGGAACGTCGCATCCCGCTGCTGACCATCCAGACCGACGCGGCGTCGTGGCAGATCGACGACGAGGCGGTCCTTGTCGACGGCGGCAAGGTGACCGATGCGCCGGTGCTGGCGCTGGGCGCGGCCGACCTGCCGAAGCTCGGCCGGGTCATCGACATCCCGGTGGTGCGCGACGCGGTCGAGGTGCACACCCACCTGCAGGGGTGGCTGCGGCGGCAGGTGCAGGCCTACGAGGTGTCGGAGTCGTCGGATCTGGTGCTACGGCTGCGGGTGCCCGCGCGCGGCGACCGCGACGACGCGACCGTGGTGCCGGTGCGGTTCGGCACGGCCGAGGATCTCGCCCTCAAGACCGAGGTGATCCGGGTGCTGCTGCCACAGGCGGTGGAGCGGGGTGCGGCACTGGACGTGCGGGTACCGGCGAATCCCGTCGTGGTTCCAGTGCGTAGTTCTGATGTCGTAGTTCCAAGGAGGTGATTTTCCATGCGCTCACCGTCGAGGTTCCTTGAATCAGGGGAGGTGCTTACGTATGGTCTCGCCCAATCACTAGGTTGACATAACAGTAACCCTTTACTTCAGGGTGAGCGTTCGTAGCACGATCCGCGCGCCTCACACCGACCGGAAGGAGCTGCCGTGGCGGCACCTCAGAACTATCTCGCGGTCATCAAGGTCGTCGGCATCGGCGGCGGTGGTGTCAACGCGGTCAACCGGATGATCGAAGCCGGCCTCAAGGGCGTCGAGTTCATCGCCATCAACACCGACGCGCAGGCACTGCTGATGTCGGACGCCGACGTCAAGCTCGACATCGGACGCGATCTGACCCGTGGGTTGGGCGCCGGCAGCAACCCCGACATCGGACGCAAGGCGGCCGAGGAGCACCGCGACGACCTCGAAGAGGTCCTCAAGGGCGCCGACATGGTGTTCGTGACCGCCGGCGAGGGCGGTGGCACCGGGACCGGCGGCGCCCCGATCGTGGCCGAGGTCGCCAAGGGCGTCGGCGCGTTGACCATCGGCGTGGTGACCCGTCCCTTCGCGTTCGAGGGGCGGCGGCGCAGCATGCAGGCCGAGAACGGCATCGACGAGCTGCGGGCGGCGGTCGACACGCTGATCGTCATCCCCAACGACCGCCTGCTCGAGATCTCCGATGCGCAGACGACGATGCTGCAGGCGTTCCGCCTCGCCGACGACGTCCTGCTGCAGGGCGTGGCGGGCATCACCGACCTCATCACGACGCCGGGACTGATCAACACCGACTTCGCCGACGTCAAGGCGATCATGTCCGATGCCGGCAGCGCGCTGATGGGCATCGGCCAGGCGCGGGGCGACCATCGCGCCGCCGAGGCCGCCAAGATGGCGGTCAGCTCACCGCTGCTCGAGGCCTCGATCGAGGGCGCGCAGGGCGTGCTGCTGACGATCGCGGGCGGCAGCGACCTGGGGCTGCACGAGGTCAACGAGGCGGCGGAGATCATCGCCGACGCGGCCGACGACGACGCCAACATCATCTTCGGCACGGTCATCGACGACGCACTCGGCGACGAGGTCAAGGTCACCGTGATCGCCGCGGGCTTCGCCGGCGAGCACTCGAAGCGCACCGACGTCGTGCGTCCGGTGCGCACCGCCGCGGAGCGCACGACGAGCGCGCCGCCGGCGCAGGCGGCGACCGCACCCACGCCACGTGTCGAGCAGGCGTCGTCGGCGGACGAGTCGTCGGATGTCACGTCGATCTCGAACGGTGAGCACAGCGGCCGGCAGCGGCCGAGGCCGACCGTCGTCATCGACGCCGACGACGACCTGGACATCCCCAGCTTCCTGAAGCGCTGAGGTGAACGTTGCCGTGGCACCGACCCTGATCGGGGCGGCCGAAGCGGATCCGTCGATCCGCTTCGCGTTCTCCGACGCCGACGTCGGCAACGTCTCGCTGGCTGTCGGCGTGGCTGACACCGGCGCGCGGATGCGGTTGGCGTCGGCGGTGGGCAGCCGCGCAGGTCACCTGGTGTTCATGCAGCAGGTCCACGGTGGGGATGTGGCCGTCGTCGGGCGTGACCAGCGGGGACGCGGGCTCGAGGACCACGCTGACGGCATCGCTGCGGTCGACGCGCTCGTCACGACCGATGAGGACGTGGTGTTGGCGGTGCTGGTCGCGGACTGCGTGCCCGTGCTGCTCGCCGATCCTGGTCGTGCCGTGGCGGCGGCACACGCCGGTCGCGGTGGTGTCGCGACTGGCGTCGTCGGTGCGACGGTCGCCACGCTCGCGCCGGACGATCCCGGCCGGGTCGAGGCCGTCATCGGACCGGCGATCGGCGGCTGCTGCTACGAGGTCGAACGCGAGCTGGCCGAGGCGATCGCCGATGAGGTGCCGGCGGCGCGGGCGACGACCACCTGGGGCACGCCCTCGCTGGACCTGCCTGCGGCGGCCGCCGCACAGCTGCGCGCGGCCGGGGTCGAACGGATCACCCGCACGGGCGGCTGCACGCGGTGCACGCCGTCGCGTTGGTTCAGCCACCGGCGGGCGCCGGGCCGGGGACGGCAGGCCGGCGTGGTGGTCCGGGCACCTGACGGGTCGGCGCCCGGGAGACGACATGCATGATGGCGTCAGCAGACGCGGGAGCCACCGGCGGTCCGGACGTGCCGGCGCGTCTCGCGGCGGTCCGCGAGCGCATCGCGACGGCCGCGCATGCGGCCGGCCGCGATCCCGCGGACGTGGCGCTGGTTGCGGTCAGCAAGTCCCACAGCCTGTCACGGATCCTGTCCGCACACGGCGCGGGGCAGTCCGAGTTCGGCGAGAGCCGCGCGCAGGAGCTGGACGCCAAGCTCGCCCAGGCACCACCGGACGACGTGCGCTGGCACTTCGTCGGCCGGCTGCAGCGCAACAAGATCGATCAGGTCGC
>JAHWKT010000184.1 GCA_019347695.1 Actinomycetota bacterium
CGAGGACCGGGACGACGCGATCGTCGCGCAGCAACCGGTTGACGATGATCTCCACGCGGGCGGTGGCGTTGTCGGCACTGACGCCGTGAATGGCGGACCGCGCGGCAAGGTCGATCACCGCGTCGCGGCGGGAGAAGCTCGACGCCTGCTTGGTCACGCCGTCCGGGCCAGTCATCGCATCCAGCAGCCGCGTGACGTGAGGGCCGCGTGGTCCGTGCTGCACGCCGACGTGAAGGGCCGCCTGGAGGATGTCGGTCGGGTCGTGGCCGGCGGCGATGGCCTCATCAGCAAAGCGGGCGTGGAGGGACCGGCCGTCCCCGATCCGGACCTTCCGGTGGCGGGTCGCGAGCGCGGCGGTCTGCGCTGCCCGGCCCGAGGCCATGTCGGGATCGAGGCCACGCGCCTCCAGGGCGGCGGTGATCTGGCTACGTCGCTTGGACCACTCGCGGCATAGCCCGGGTGGGATGCCGGCGATCTCCCACTGCTCGTCGCGGCGTTCCCAGCAGACGCCGAGCCGCCGGGTCAGTTCGGCGCGCAGCGCGGCCTGGTAGATGCCGTCGGCGGCCTTGGCGTGCTGGAACAGCAGCCCGCCGTCCAGCGCGGCGCGACGCCCGTCGGGCGCCTCGAGCAGGTTGACGAGAATCGTGTGGCTGTGAAGTTGGGGGTCGCCTTCCCGGGAGCAGCGGTGCGTGAACTCCGCGCGCAGGAACCCGAGCTGCGCGCCGTCCTGCCGGTCGACGCCGTCGCGGCCAAGCCGCGCGACGCACGCGTAGCGGGTCAGGTAGCCCACGGCAGCGTCGACCGCCGCGGCCTGCGCGTCGTGCACCTGCTGGCGAGCATCCTCGGGGGCGAGCGCCCACAGCGCCGAGATCGACTTCGGCGGCGAGAACGTCACGTCCCACGCGGCCACCCGCCGGTTCGCCCGCGACTTCAACGGCTCACCCGTCGCAGGGTCGACGCCTTCGAGGACCGCGCGGAAGTCCTCGGCGGCCACGTCGCCGGACAGGCCGAGGTGCTCGGCGAAGGCGCCGTGCCACACACCAGGCGCCTCACCGTGACCCGCGTAGTAGTCGTGCCGATCGTAACTGACCTGGTCGACGTAGTAGGCGACGCTCGCACCAGCATCACCCGGACGGATCGCAGCCACCGACGCGACCATCAGCAGCCACCCGCCCCAACACACCGGCCCGACGAGCGACGCTGACATCGAGGAGCAGCGAGGCGACGACCCGACCACACCCTTGCATTCCGCTGGAATGCCACAACAAGCGGGCCGTCCGGCGCGGCCGAGGTCGGACCATGGCCGGCGAGCCGACGACCGTCGCAACCCATCGGTCGGGTCTCGTCGAGCCCAAGCCGCCGACTCCGACAAACGACATCAGCGACCCGTTGCCCGCGGGTCCGACCGGTAGGGCGTTGCGCGCGAGCGCGCACGACATCTCGCACCTGACCGTCAAGCGCATCGGCCGAAAGCACTCGGCCGTCGAGCACCTGATCAACACGAACAGCGTCGAGCCCAGCGGCCTCCTGCTCAGACCGTGACACCTTGCGGTACGGACGCGTCGCGGCATCGATGACCAGCCGCACGGCGATGGTCTCGACGTCGGCCGACACATCGGCAGAGGCGACACCCGCCGGTGCATGGCACCACACGTCCCGCTCGGCCGTCGTCTGGTGCCGCCCTCGTCGTGCCGCCCGATGGACATCTCGAGAGTTGGTAGGCATCGCGGGGCCTCCGCTCGCTCGACGCGCTTCGTCTCACACGTCTCCGAGCGGTCAGTGAGCCCGCGGTCCTTGCACAGTCCTTGCAGATCTCCTTGCACGCCCGCTTGCAGATCCCTGGCACAGCCGCCCGCGACACCGGAATCGCGCCATCGAGCGCCGACGGGCTCCATCTGCCACTGGCAATCTGCTGGCACGCGGTATGCGCCGCACGCATACTCCTTGCGCCACCAACGGCGACCACTGGCAACCAGCAACAACGCGATGCCAGCGATCTGCAAGGGTCGACGGTGACCTTGCAGAGATATCCACAGCCTCGTCGCGCCGCCGGTGTCGGGCCGCGGCCGGCGATGCCAGTGTGATGCAATGCCGATCCGTTCCCTCCACCGCGACACAACCCGACGACGGGCCCGTCGCCCCCGGCGACACCACGGGCCTGGTGGAGGAAGTCGCGTGGACCGACTGCTACTGACCCCCGAAGCCGCCGCCGAGATCATCGGCGTGGGCCGCACCAAGCTGTACGAACTGCTCCGCGTCGACGCGATCGAGTCGGTGCGCATCGGCCGCGCACGCCGCCGACGCGCTGCACGACTACGTCACCCGGCTCCGCACCGACGCGTCCGGCTACGAGGCCGTCTACCGTGCCCCCTGAACCCGAACGCCGCAGCCCCGGTGAGGGGTCGGTCACGTGGGACGCCTCGGTCGAGCGGTGGGTCGGGCGGCTGCCCCGCGACGAGCACGGCCGCCGCGCCAAGGTCACCGGCACCACCCGCCGGCAGGTCGAACGCAAACTCGAGCGTCTCCTCGCCGAACGCGAGCAGGGCATCACCGGCGCCGGCCGCATGACCGTCAAGGCCTTCCTCGAGCAGTGGATCCGCGACACCGTCATGGTCAGCGACCGCGCACACGCGACCAAGGCCAAACACGAGATCGCCGTCCGCGTCCACCTCGTGCCGGGCCTCGGCCGCGTCCAGCTGGCGAAGTTGACGCCGATGCGGGTGCAGCGATTCCTGCGCGAGGAACTCGCCGCCGGCAAGGGCCGACCGACGGTGAAGCAGGCCTTGGTGACGCTGAGGATGGCGCTCAAGCAGGCCGTCGTCTGGGGGCTGGTGCCCCGCAACGCCGCCGCGCTGGTCGACGGCATCGCCGACAAACCCACCGAGCGGCGGCCGTTCACCCCCGACGAGCAACGCCGCATCCTCGACGCCGCCCGCGGCGACCGCCTGCACGTCATGGTCGTCCTCGCCCACGCCACCGGGCTCCGTCAGTCCGAGCTGCTCGGCGTCCGCTGGAGCGACCTCGACCTCGACACCCGCGTCCTGCGGTTCACCACCCAGTACGGCCGCGACCGTGTGCTGCGTGAACCCAAGACCACCGCCGGCCTGCGCGTCCTCCCCCTCCCCCAGTCGACGATCGATGTCCTGATCGCCCATCGCCGCGAACAGGAGCTGGAGCGCGCTACCGCGATCGGGTGGGAGGACTGGGGGCTGGTCATCGCCACCCGCACCGGTCGGCCGGTCAACCACGCGAACGCCCGGCGGTCATGGAACCGCATCCTCCGCAAGGCCAGCGTGGACCACCGCGGGATCCACCACATGCGCCACGCGTACGTGACGATGCTCGCCGAACAGGGCGTGCACGAACGCGTCGCCCAGCAACTCGCCGGCCACGCCGACGCACGCATGACGCGCGAGATCTACACCCACGTCACCGCGCCAATGTTCGAGGCCGCCGCCAACGCCATCTCCCGAGCCGTCGACGACACCCTCAGGTCAAACGCCCACGCGACCGAGACCAGCAATCCGGCAATTGGGTCCAGGAAGGCCGGACCGTCGACCCCAGGCGGTCACACGCCGCCGGCTACAAGCAGCTGATGAGGCACAGTGCCTCGGCGCTCGACACGTCCAGCTCGAAGGTCGAGCCATCGAGCTGGTGACCGCTCGGCGCCTACGCCTGCGAGTGAAGCGACCCGTTCGGTAGCCGGCCGCGTCAGCGCGTCGTGCGACTAGAGGGGATCACTACGCCGCCTGGGCGGGCGCACGCACGAGTAGCGGGCACGGACAACCTCACGCGTAGCACTACGCTGTCGAGGCGGTCAACCGGCGTCAGCCGCGATCAGAAGGGCACATCCTCGGGCTCGGGTGTCGCGGTCGGCTGGCCCCACGACGTGTGCTGCGCTCCGGTCTCCTGCTCACGGTCCTCGATTGCGCGCTTGATGCCGCGCAGGTTTGCATCGATGCTCGCGATATTGCGCGACACGCTTCTCAGCGAGTCCGCCGTGCGTGTCGCGGGATCGATGGGTCGGCTGTGGCCGGACTCCTTCTCGATGTCTCGGTACTCCTTGAACCGATCGAGCTTGAGGTCCACCGGATAGGTCGTGCCCATCGAGTCCTTCATCTCGCCCCGGACGCGGAACTCAGAGAAGTGCGCGACGAGTTCGTCGATCTTCGTTAGATGCTCGTCGTCGACCATTGGGGGGTAGAACTCGTGGCGCTCGCCGGGGGCAATCGTGTACGCCCGCCACGTGTACTCAGTCGTCGTACCTGCCACTGCGCGCGTCGCCTTGTAGATGAGCTTCACGTTGACGTCGATCGCGGGACCCTGGCCGGTGTTCGTCAAGCTGAAGGTGGCGATGTCGTCGCTGCGCGATGTGTGGAGGTCCGCCCTCAGGTCCGGCAGCACGCTGAGCCGGCGGCTCTCCTTCATCTCGCGCACTGTCTGCTGCGTCTGCCAGGCGTAGTACCCGGTGATCAGTACGAGCGCCAACGTCAACCACTCGATCGGTTCCATGAACGGTGCCCTTGTATCCGCGGCCGCCTACGTGCTGGATCCATCAGGTGTGGCGTGGTCTGCCGGACGATCGATCGCCAGGGTCTTGACGTGGTCGCCGATGCGTTCGGCGTCGACTGTGCTCAGCCATCGCGGTAGACGGAGGTACGCGACGCCACCCTGAGCGAGAGGGAACGGGTACTCCAGCAGTTCATCGTCCGAGGGCGGCCGCCGCTCCGGCTGAGTTCCGTTGGACACGTGCTCATCGGACGCGTCCGACTTCGGCCTCGGATCGGTGCGCCGCCGCTGGACCGTGGACCTGCCGGTGAAGTTGCCGGGATCTTTGAGCCACTCACGGTACAGCTCGACGCCTTTGCGGAATCTGGTCTTGTACGTCTTCAGACTGCCCGTCGAGTAGTTGTGACCGCGCTTCCGCTCGAAGCGCCGAAGTTGGTCCTCGACGTCCAGCGTCCGGATGTCCACGCTGTCGCCATCCTCGTCAATCTCCAAGACCTTCACCGCGCCGACGCGGTAGGCCTTCGCGGTTGGGCTTCTCATCACACCTTTGTCGCCGGCCCAGTCCAGGAACTCGATCAAGCCTGCCCCTGTGCCTTCCTGCATCGCTGACATCGTGAACCGTCCTCGTCGTGGATCGCGTATCGATCCGAGCGGGCGACACAGTACACGTCAACGACGTCTTCGTCCAGCATCCCGAGCGAGAACCTCGTGTACGGAGTACGTACAACGTCGTGTTAACGGTGGTCAACACGACTCCATGTCGATCCGGTTGGTGCACACCGCCGATGACCGTCCGCGGGAACCCGTCAGGTCAATCCTGAGCGCAAGCGCCACCGCGACGCACCCTGTCGTCACTCGTCGGCTGCGCGCTGACGCGCAGCACGTCGGTGCAGTCAGGTGCCGTCAAGCGACTGCGGCGTCGTGCCGCCACGTGCTTGACACGGTGTTGGCCTTCGATCCGAAATCCTCGCACGCGGTGTGGCCGCGATCAGGATGCTGATGGTGTCCGCGACCGACGCGCTGGTCATGCGCTCAGTGATGGGGTGTGCGACGTCACGCCGCGGCGGTGGCGGTCCCACACCTCAATCAGAACTACGGCGGGTCCTCCGTCCGAAGAGACGGGTGACTCGAACACACGAGCGCTGGGGGGCGCACGGTCGCGCCCCGCGTCTCTGGCCAGGAGATTGTCATGGTCGGCGGCTCATGGGCGCCACACGGCCCTGCCGCCGTCAGCCTATGGCGGCCGTCACGAGTTCGAGGACCTTCTTCTCGACGGCGGCAATCTACAGGATGGGAGCGAGCGCCGTCGGCCAGATCGTGCCGTCGCCTGGGCGCCAAGCGCAGAAGTGGCCGCAGCAACCAGAGCCAGCGTCAGCCACCTGCGGTCTGTGTGAGCCGCTGTCGCGCCGATGTTCGACGCCGCCGCCGGACGCCATCGCCCAGGCTGTCGACGGCACCTTCGGGTCTGACACGCGCCGACGCGAATGGGTCCAATAGGTCC
>JAHWKT010000185.1 GCA_019347695.1 Actinomycetota bacterium
CCGCTCACACCGGAGAGGTCGCTGGTTCGATCCCAGCCGCGCCCACCCTCGTCATGTTGGGCTGACTGACCTGCGGGAACGGGGTAGCTCGGCCGGCCGTGACTGCGAGCAGTGGCTCAGCGGTCGCCTGAGGGCCCCAGGATGATCCGCACGAGCGTGTGCGCCGGTTCGGCGTCGGCGGCTGGAAGGGCGTGCGCGTAGGTGTCGAGCGTGATGCCGACTGACGACTGACGGCGCGGCGAGACCGGTGTCAGCCGCCTGCTAGGGCATCACGAGCGCCTTCGGGATGTCCGATGCCATGGCGTGCAGCGCGCCGCGGTCCAGGCCCTGCGCCGCGAGGACCTCGACGAGGTGCAGCAGGGCGTCCGGGGCGGGAGGGGAGTCGGGCTGCCCGGCGTCGGACGACAGCAGGCAGCGCTCATAGCCGACGGCGCGGATGAAGGCGGCCAGCGCCCCGGCGTCGCAGCCGTCCTGGTGCAGCAGCTGGTATGCGGTGATCTCGGCGACGGCGCCCTGGTCGCACAGCGAGCGCGTCTCGGCCGCGCTCATGGCCGGCACGGTGAACGACGGGTGCGTGAGCAGTAGGCGGGACACGCCCGCGCGGGTGGCCTCGGCTGTCACCCACGCCGCCTCGGCCGCACCGATGTGGCCGGTCGCCAGCACCGCGTCTGCCTCGGCGACAAGGCCAAAGATTGTGCGCAGGGTCGCGGCGGTGGACGTGTCCACCGGCGGAGCGGCGAACGACGGCCCCTCGCCCAGCGCCGAGGCGCACGACGGCGGGTGGGTCAGGGCCGACTCGCGATGGCGCCGCGCGTCGACCGTCGGCAGCCACACCACGCGTGCACCCATCGACAGGCCCGCCGCGACCGCGATCGGGTTCAGCCCGCCGACGGTGGCGTTGAGCACCAGCCCACCGTAGACCGCCATCCGGCGACCGACGCCCGCCGTGGCGGCCCGACCGACGGTCGACTCGCAGTGGCTTTTGAGGACGCAGCCGTCGAAGCCGGCCGCCTCGTACCAGTCCACGGTGCGGACATCGTCGGCGAGACGTGGTACCACGCAGGGGGCCGTGTGGACGTGGACGTCGAACATCGAAGCTGCTCCTTGGAATGCGAATGCGACAACGACTATTGCACTCTCAGCAACCGCCTGCTTCACTCGTGGGGATGGCGAGCGAGCGTGGGACGAGCCTGCGGCGGGCCCTGAGCCTGCTGGCGTCGCTCGGCGCCGACGACGCGATCTCCGCAGGCGGCCTGGGTGTCACCCGCCTCGCCGAACTCGTGCACGCCGACAAGAGCCAGGTGTCGCGGACCCTGCGGACCCTGAACGAGACCGGCTTCGTCGAGCGCGACGCCGACACGCTCCTGTACCGGCTGGGCTGGCGGATGTTCTTGCTGGCCGGTAGGGCAGGCGACCGACGGCTGGTGGACGCCGCCCCGCCGGTGCTGCTGCACCTCGTGGCGGAACTGGGCGAACGCAGCCACTTGTCCGTCCTGCAGGGCGTGGACGTCCTCACGGTCCTGACGGAGTCCCCACCGCATGCGCTTCAGACTGTGGCATGGGTGGGGCGTACCGCTCCAGTCCACTGCACGTCGTCCGGACGCTCGCTGCTGATGGACGCGGAGCGCACGGAGCTTGAGGCCCTGCTCGCGGACTATGACTTCGGCGGCGGCGGCCCCAACGCCCCCGACGGAGTCGCCGCGCTGCACGAACGCATTACCGCCGCCCGGCTGAGCGGCTACGCCGTGGTGGACGAGGAGTTGGAGCCGGGGGTCGTGGCCGTGTCGGCGCCGGTGCGCGACGCCGGCGGGCGCGTGGTCGCGGCGGTGAACGTCTCCGCGCCGAAGTTCCGCATGGGCGAGCGGCTGACGCAGGCCGGCGAGTGCGTCAAGCAGGCTGCCGAGAGCCTGTCGCGCAAGCTCGGCTGGTCCGGTGCCCCATGACGGTGTCCAACCTCGATGCGACGAATGGAGCAACTCCGATGCGACGCCAGCCCGTCCGGTTCTTCAGCGACCGCTATCTTCTCGACGGCGACCTGTGGCTGCCCGACGACTACCGTGACGGCCAGCGTCTGCCGGCGGTCATCGGCTGCTCCGGCTATACGGGCCTGAAGACCATCCACCCGGAACGCTTCGCGCGCACGCTCGTTCCGCAGGGCTACGCCGCCCTTTCGTTCGACTACCGCGGCTTCGGTGCGAGCGAGGGCGAGCGCGGCCGCTTGGTGCCCCAGGACTGGGTGGAGGACGTGCGGGCCGCCGTGTCCTACATCACCACGCGGCCGGAGGTCGACGCCGACCGCATCGCCCTGCTCGGCTGGGCGCTGGGCGGCGGCGTCGCCATCGCCGAGGCCGCCGACGACTCGCGGGTCCGGGCCGTCGCAACCTGCAACGCCATCGGCGACGGCGAGCGCTCGACGCGGTTCATGCACGACGAGCAGGAGTGGAAGGAGCTCCTCGCCAGGGTCGACGAGGACCGCCGCCGCAAGGTCGTCACGGGGCGTTCCGAGATCGTGCACCCGTTCGACATCGTGCGGCTCGACCGCGTGACCGACGTCTACGTGCAGGACGAGCTGACGAAGGCGGCCGGCTTCGGCAGCGGTGTCACGTTGGAGTCCGCGGACTACCTGTTCCGCTTCCGGCCCGCCGACGTCGTGCACCGCATCGCGCCGCGGCCGCTGTTTTTGGCGCACGGCGAGCGCAACGAGTTGCACGCGCCCGATGAGTCCCGCGACCTGCACCGCCGGGCCGGCGGCAACGCCGAGCTGCTGCTGTTGGAGGGCGTGGGACACACCGAGTGGATGTTCGACGACCACCCGACCTACCAGCTGCTCCTCGGCCACTGGGCCGCGTTCCTCGGCGACGCTCTGAACGACGGCGAGCGGTAGGCCGGCGCGATGAGCCTTGGGGAGTACCTCGTCAAGAACTGGGACCGCCTGCTGGAGCTGACGGTCGAGCACGCGGTCATCGTGCTGATTGCGCTGGCGATCGCCACGGTCGTCGGCGTCACGGTTGGGATCGCGACCTACCGTACGCAGCGGCCGAGCAAGATCGCCTTGGCGGTCGCCGGGATCTTCCTCACCATCCCGTCGTTCGCCCTGTTCGGCCTGCTCATCGCCCCGCTCGGCCTCGGCGCCAAGCCGGCGATCGTCGCGCTGGTGCTGTACGCGCTGTTGCCGATCCTGCGCAACACCATCGCCGGCCTGCGCGCGGTCGACCCGGCCGTGGTGGAGTCGGCCCAGGGGATGGGCATGGGTCGCTGGCAGCGGCTGGTGCGCATCGAGCTGCCGCTCGCCTGGCCGATCGTCATCACCGGGGTCCGGGTGTCGGCGATGATCACGGTCGGCATCGCCGCCATCGCCGCGGTCATCAACGGCCCAGGCCTGGGCAAGGACATCTTCCGCGCGCTCGCGCGCGTCGGCACGCCGACGGCGGTCAGCCAGGCGCTGAGCGCCACGCTCGGGATCATCGCGATCGGCATCCTTCTCGACGTCGGGTTCCTGCTCCTCGGCAAGCTGACGACCTCTCGGGGGATCCGTGACTGACACCGTGCAGCGCAGCGCCGCCACCGGCGAGCCGATGATCCGCCTGGAGGGGCTGACCAAGCGCTTCCCCGGTCAGGCAGAGCCGGCCGTGGACGCCCTGGACCTCGAGGTCCCCCGGGGCGAGATCGTCATCCTGGTCGGGCCGTCCGGCTGCGGCAAGACGACCACCATGCGGTTGATCAACCGCCTGATCGAGCCGACCTCCGGACGCATCGTCATCGACGGTGAAGACGTCACCAAGGTCGACCCGGACAACCTCCGCCGGCGGATCGGCTACGTCATCCAGCAGGTCGGTCTGTTCCCGCACATGACGGTCGCCGACAACATCGCGACGGTGCCGCGGCTGCTCAAGTGGAAGGAGGAGCGGATACGGGCGCGCGTCGACGAGCTGCTCGACCTCGTAGGACTGGACCCGTCCGCCTACCGTCACCGCTATCCCAAGCAGCTGTCAGGCGGCCAGCGCCAGCGCGCCGGCGTCGCCCGGGCGCTGAGCGCGGACCCGCCGGTGATGCTCATGGACGAGCCGTTCGGGGCCATCGACCCGATCACCCGCGAGCGCCTTCAAAACGAGTTCCTGCGCCTCCAGCAGGAGATCCGCAAGACCATCGTCTTCGTGACCCACGACATCGACGAGGCGATCAAGATGGGTGACCGGATCGCGATCCTGCGCCAGGGCTCGCGCGTCGCCCAGTACGACACCCCTGAGCACATCCTGTCCGCGCCGGCGGACGATTTCGTGGCCGACTTCATCGGTGCGGGCGCGTCGCTGAAGCGGCTGAATCTGACGCGCGTACACGACGTCGAACTGGCCCAGTGGCCCACCGCGACCAGCGACACCGCCCGCGACGAGATCCTCGCGACACTGCAGTCCTCCGACAAGGGCGCTGTGCTGATCCTCGACGCCCAGCGGCGACCGCTGCGCTGGGTCGCCGCCCGCGACATCCAGCGCACCGATCGGCCGCTGATGGAGACGGGCCTGGTCGCCGAGGCCGTGGTGGAGGCGCACGCGACGCTCAACGACGCGCTCAACGAGATGCTGCGGTCCAACTATGGCGTCGCCATCGTCGTCGACAGTTCTGGCGCGTATCAGGGTGCCGTCGACTTCGGCACGGTCAGCGGCGCCGTGCAGGAGCTGCGCCGCGCGGCGCGGGCGGCCGCGCGCGCACCGGTCAGTGGCGGGGCGAGCACCGGCGAGACGGTGCGCTGAGATGGCCGTCGACACCTCCGTGGCCGGGTCGGCGCCCGCCGACATCACCGCGCCCACCGCGCAGGACGCCGACCCGCTCGGCGGCGGCATGTCACTGCGGGCAAAGCTGGCCACGCCGGCGGTGTTCGCGGGTGTCTGCGTCGCCCTGTACGCCTGGGTCCAGGGCCGCGAGCTCGACAGCATCGAGCAGCGCGTCGTCAACGCCGACTTCATCGTCGAGCGCCTCCTGCAGCATCTGCAGCTGACCGCCGCGTCCACCCTCCTGGTGATCGCGATCGCGGTGCCCCTCGGCATCCTCCTGACCCGTGCCGGCGCGCGCTCGATCACCCCGCCGCTGATCGGGGCGGCCAACATCGGCCAGGCCGTCCCCTCGATCGGCGTCCTGGTGCTGCTGGCGCTGTGGTGGACGATCGGCTTTCGTCCCGCCGTCGTGGCCCTGGTCGCATACTCGATCCTGCCGGTGCTGCGGAACACCATGGTGGGCCTGCAGCAGGTCGACCGCTCGACCATCGACGCCGGCCGCGGGATGGGCATGACCAAGCGCCAGGTGCTGCGGCGCATCGAGTTGCCGCTGGCCGTCCCGGTGATCCTCGCCGGAGTCCGCACCGCCCTGGTCATCAACGTCGGCACCGCCACCCTCGCGACCTTCGTGAACGCTGGCGGGCTAGGCGACGTGATCAACAACGGCCTGGTGCAGAACCGGTTCACGGTCATCGTGGTCGGCAGCGTGCTGACCGCCGTGCTGGCGCTGTTCATCGACTACCTCGGCGGGCTCGTGGAGGACCTGCTGCGCCCCAAGGGCCTATGAGCAAGGCAGTCTCGAAGATCGACGAAGAAGGAGAACAGATGCGTTCGCACGGTAAGCAATCGACAACGCTTCTCGCGCTGCTGGCAGCGCTTGCAATGCTCGCGGTGGCGTGCGGCGGGGGTGAGCCGACGGCCACCGGTGATGACGACGCCAGTCCCGCTGACCGCCCCGAGATCGGTGCGGAAGGCACCGAGCCCACCGACGGCGAGGACCCGGAGGCCGCAGACGGCACGGACCTGTCCGGCGCGTCGCTGACCGTCGGGTCCAAGGAGTTCACTGAGCAGCTCATCCTCGGCCAGATCACCATCCAGGCACTGGAGGCGGCGGGCGCGACCGTGGAGGACCAGACCGGGCTGGTGGGCTCGACGACCGTGCGCGAGGCGCTGCTGTCCGGCGAGATCGACATGTACTGGGAGTACACCGGCACCGGCTGGATCACCCACC
>JAHWKT010000186.1 GCA_019347695.1 Actinomycetota bacterium
TGAGCGATGCTGACACGCCGACCTCGTCGTCTGACGGGCAGGCGATCGACGACGTCGATGAACTGGAGGTCGGCGAACGCCCGTCCGAGCCGTCGGAGGGCGTCCTGGTGGCCGACAACGTCGTCGCCGGCTACATCCCCGGCGTGCCGATCCTCCGCGGCTGCACGCTGGTCCTCGGTCAGGGTGAGCTGGTCGGGATCGTGGGTCCGAACGGCGCCGGCAAGTCGACGCTCGTCAAGGCGATCTTCGGTCTGGTCACCGTGACCGAGGGCACCATCACCCTCGAGGGCGAGGACATCACGTCGCTGCCGGCGCACGCCCTGGTGTCCAAGGGCGTCGGGTACGTACCGCAGACCGAGAACGTGTTCCCGAGCCTCACGATCGAAGAGAACATGGAGATGGGGCTGTACCTGGAGTCGAAGAAGTTCAAGGAGCGCTTCGACTTCGTGCTCGACCTGTTCCCCAAGCTGGGGGAGCGGCGCAGCCAGCGGGCCGGCTCGCTGTCGGGTGGTGAGCGGCAGATGGTCGCGATGGGCCGCGCGCTGATGATGGAGCCAAAGGTGCTGCTGCTCGACGAGCCGTCGGCCGGTCTGTCGCCCGTCCTGCAGGACCAGGTGTTCATCCGCGCCAAGCGGATCAACGACGCCGGTGTGTCCATCATCATGGTCGAGCAGAACGCCCGCCGCTGCCTCCAGATCTGCGACCGCGGCTACGTGCTGGACCAGGGCCGCAACGCCTACACCAACACCGGCGAGCAGCTGCTCAACGACCCCAAGGTCATCGAGCTGTACCTCGGCACGCTGGGCAAGGTGTCCTGAGGGTTCGACGGCGACGAACGAAGGGCCCGGCGTGTGCCGGGCCCCTTCGCTCTGCTGTTTCGTCAGTGGCTAGATGTCAGCCGCCGATCGATGCCTCACGCGTCTCGTCGACCGATACGGTGTTCTCCGAGTCGTAGGCCAGGATCTGGAAGTTCGCCTGCTGCGGATCACCCTCGTCCGACAGCTCGATCGGACCGGACTGCCCGTCGTAGTCGATGTCCTCGCCGTCCTCGACGAGCTGCTTGCACTCCTCGAAGGCCATGCACTTGGTGCCGTCCTTCGTGACGCCGGGGATCTCCTCGGCCAGCTGCTCACCCGCGTCGGACCCAGCGACCTCCGCGGCGAGCGCGCTCACGATGATCGAGTCGTAGGTCTCACCCGCGTACGAGAAGTCCTGCAGGTCGGGGTCGACCTCCAGAAGCTGGTCCTGGAACTCGTCGGATGCCACGGAGCCGGGCAGCGTGCCCTTGATGCCCTCCATGTTGGCATCGACCTGCTCGCCGAGCGCGTTACCGACGTTGCCGTCAACCAGGTAGATGTCCTTCTCCGGCTCCCACAGCCCCTGCTCGAACATCGTCGACAGGATCAACGCGCTCTCCTCGAACCCGATCAGGATGTTGCAGTCGGGGTCGCTCGAAACCAGCTGCTGGACCTCGGAGTCGAAGTTCGGCGCCTGCGGGTCGTACACGATCTCGTCGGTGACCTCACCACCCGAGCTCGAGATGGTCTCCGACGCGTTGTTGAGCAGACCTTCGCCGTAGGGGTCCTGCAGCGCCATCATGCCGACGGTCGCGCACCCCTCCTCGATCACGAACTCACCGAGCACGCGGCCCTGCAGCACGTCGCTGGGCGCCGTGCGGAAGTACAGGTCGCGGTCCTCGTAATCGGTGAAGTCCGGCGAGGTGTTCGCCGGCGAGAAGTGCACCACGCCCGCGCCGGTCACCTTGTCGATGAAGGTGAACGACACTGCTGAGGACGCGGCACCGATGATCACGTCGGCGCCCTGCTCGATGTGCCGGTCGACGGTCTGGTTGGCGATGTCTGTCGTGGTGTCACCGGAGTCACCCTGGTTCAACACGACGTCGTTGCCGAGCACCCCACCGGCCTCGTTGATGTCCTGCACGGCCAGCTCGGCCGCTGCGAACTCGGGGGGCCCGAGGAACGCGAGGCTGCCCGTCTCGGGCAGCACCGTGCCGATGGTCAGCGTGCCGTCGCCGGCACCCGTCGCCTCTGGCGTTTCCTCGGTGCTGGCTTCGGTGGTGTCCGTTGCTGGCTCGCTGGTTTCGGCTGGCTCGGTCTCGCCGCCGCCGGCCTCCTCAGCGGCGCCGCCGCAGGCCGCCAGAAGCAGGGCGAGCGAGGCCAGCAGGGCCAGGAGCCGTGCTGTCTTCTTGCTCATGCGTTCTCCTCAGTGGGAATGGAACTGGTGCACGGTGCACACGGCGATCTCCGCCACATGTCGCCGCGGACGGAACCCACCCGCGACAGCTGCACTCTACTATACCTACCGTAGAAGGTTCGACGACCGCTGTCACGGGGCGATTGGACAGCTCGTCGGCGCGACGCGCCATAGGATGCCCGCATCATGACGACACCCCGGCCCACGTTGGCCCTGCTCGACGGGCACAGCCTGGCCTATCGCGCGTTCTACGCGCTGCCCGACGACCTGCGCACCACGACCGGCCAGGTGACGAACGCGGTCTACGGCTTCACGAGCATGCTGATCAAGCTGCTCGCCGACGAGGTGCCCGGCCACATCGGTGTGATGTTCGACCGCGGGCGGCCCGCCGAGCGCCTGGCGCTGCTGCCTTCGTACAAGGCCAACCGCACCGCGAGTCCGGACACGTTCCGCTCGCAGGTCCCCCTGATCTTCGAGGTCCTGGATGCGCTGACGATCCCGCGCGTGATGGTCGACGGCGTCGAGGCCGACGATCTGATCGCGTCGTACGCGACGGCGGCGGTGGCCCAGGGCATGCGGGTGCTCATCATCAGCGGCGACCGCGACGTCTTCCAGCTGGTCGACGACCATATCGAGGTCATCTACACGCGTCGGGGGATCAGCGACACGGTCCGGATGGACACCGCGGCCGTCGTGGAGAAGTACGGAGTGGAGCCGGCGCGGTACCCACAGCTCGCGGCGCTCCGCGGCGATCCGAGCGACAACATCCCCGGTGTGCCGGGGGTGGGTGACAAGACGGCGGCGAAGCTGCTGACCGACTTCGGCGATCTCGACGGGATCTACGCCCACCTGGACGAGGTGCGCGGCAGGAAGCTGCCCGCCACGCTCGGCGAGCACGAGGAGTCGGTGCGCAACGGCTACCGGGTGGCGGTGCTGGACCGGGCGCTCGACCTGCCGGAGCCGCTCGCGGCGCTGCAGATGGGTGTCGTCGATCTCGAAACCGTGCGCAAGCTGTTCGCGACGCTGGAGTTCCGCAGCTTGTGGGAACGGCTGTACCCGGTGCTGGAGACCGAGGCGGACGCCGAGGCGACCGGCTTCGCGGAGGCGCCCGAACAGCTGGCACCCGGTGTGCTCGCGAACTGGCTGGCGGAGCTGCCCGACGGTGTCATGCTGGCGGTGCTACCCCGGATCTCACGGCGGCTGCCCGACATCGCCTTCGACGCGGTGGCGGTCGCTGCCGCCGGACGCGCCCCGGCGTACCTGTCGTTCGTCGACGCCACAACCGCCGATCTCGAGGCGCTGGCGGCGGCACTGGCCGATCCCGACCGGCCGTTGTGCTGCCACGACAGCAAGGAGCTGCTGCATGCCGCCGGCGGCCGCGGCTGGCAGGTCGCCGGGGTGCGGCTCGACACCGCACTCGCGGCATATCTGATCCGACCCGCGCAGCGGACGTACGACCTCGAGCGCCTCGCGCTCGATCATCTGCGCAAGCAGATCGATGTGCCGAGCGAGTCGGCCCCCGATGGTCAGCTGTCCATGACGGTCGACGAGGGATGGCGTGTCCACGCGCTGCGCGCGCTGGCGCTGCTCGAGCTCGTCGAGCCCTTGGAGGCGGAGCTCGCCGCGCGCGACCAGCGACCGCTGCTCGAACGGATCGAGCTTCCGCTGGTGCCGGCGCTGGCCGGTCTCGAGCACACCGGCATCGCTGTCGACCTCGACGTGCTGACGGAGATCGACGACACGCTGGCCGATCGCATCACCACCCTGCGGGAGGACATCTACGGGTACGCCGGCGACGAGTTCAACCTCGATTCGCCAAAGCAGCTGCAGCAGGTGCTGTTCGACCAGCTGGACCTGCCCAGGACCAAGCGGATCAAGAGCGGGTACTCGACGGACGCGCAGGCGCTGACATCCCTGGTCGACACCCATCCGATCGTCGAACCGCTGCTGTCGTACCGCGAGCTGTCCAAGCTCAAGGGCACCTACGTGGACGCGCTGCCGCCGCTGGTGCACCCGCGGACCGGTCGGATCCACGCCGAGTTCAACCAGACGGTGGCGGTCACCGGCCGGCTGTCGTCACAGAACCCGAACCTGCAGAACATCCCGATCCGGTCCGTGACGGGCCGCGAGATCCGCAGGGCTTTCGTGCCCGGCGACGGGTTCGACCAGATCGTGGTCGCCGACTACTCCCAGATCGAGCTGCGGGTCATGGCGCACCTGTCCGGTGATGAGGATCTGCTCGCCGCGTTCGCGTCGGGCGAGGACATCCACGCGACGACGGCCGCGATGGTGTGGGACATGCCGATCGAGGCGGTCGACAACACGCTGCGCAGCCGGATCAAAGGCATGACGTACGGGTTGGCCTACGGCCTGAGCGCGTTCGGTCTGAGCCAGCAGCTGGCGATCCCACCCGACGAGGCGCGTGAGCTGATGGACGCCTACTTCGAGCGGTTCCCGAAGGTGCGCGGCTACCTGCAGGGGGTGGTCGAGCAGGCTCGCGTCGACGGGTTCACCGCCACGCTGTTCGGTCGGCGCCGGTATCTGCCCGACCTCATGAGTGATCAACGGCAGCGACGGCAGATGGCTGAACGCATGGCGCTCAACGCGCCGATCCAGGGCACAGCCGCCGACATCATCAAGCTGGCCATGATCGCGGTCGCCGACGAGCTGGCAAAGCGCAACCTGTCTGCGCAGCTGCTGTTGCAGGTGCACGACGAGCTGGTGTGCGAGACGGTGGCCGGCGATGCCGACGAGCTGCGTGACCTGCTGCGCGTCGGGATGGCGGGCGTGGCCGAGCTCGCGGTGCCACTGGACGTCGACACGGCGACGGGCACCTCGTGGTTCGACGCCGAGAAGCACTGACTCGGGCATCTGTGCCGACAGGCTCCCTGGGCCGTTGGGAGTCGAGCGCAGCGCGTTGACAGTACCGTGTGACTACGTGAGACTGGGACGACCGGTGTTCCCCGGTGCCCAATCCTGTCATCCGTGCCCGAGCACAAGACCTTTCCTTCGATGGAGACCGACGACCAGCCATGACCGACCGCCCCGACGATGCAACTGCGACCGTGTCCGCGCCGCAGACCACACTGACCGCTGCGCCGCAGACCGAGCGTGAGCGGGGAGAAGCGATCGTGCTCGAGGAGTTCGGCTCGCAGGAGGAGTTCGAACGGGCGCTGGAGGCGACCATCAAGGAGTTCGACGATGGTGACATCGTCGAGGGCGTCGTCGTCAAGGTCGATCCCGAGGAGGTCCTGCTCGACATCGGGTACAAGTCCGAGGGCGTGATCCCCTCACGCGAACTGTCGATCAAGCACGACGTCGATCCCTTCGAGGTCGTGCAGGTCGGCGACGTGATCGAGGCGCTGGTCCTGCAGAAGGAGGACAAGGAGGGCCGCCTCGTCCTGTCCAAGAAGCGTGCGCAGTACGAGCGTGCGTGGGGCAAGATCGAGGAGATCCATCAGGGCGACTCCACCGTGACCGGCACCGTGATCGAGGTCGTCAAGGGCGGTCTGATCGTCGACATCGGGTTGCGCGGATTCCTGCCAGCCTCCCTGGTCGAGATGCGCCGGGTGCGCGATCTGCACCCGTTCGTCGGTCGTGAGCTCGAGGCGAAGGTCATCGAGCTCGACAAGAACCGCAACAACGTGGTGCTGTCGCGGCGCAAGTTCCTCGAGGAGAC
>JAHWKT010000187.1 GCA_019347695.1 Actinomycetota bacterium
CGATCTCGTCGGCGGCGGTGTCGCCGTACGCCGTGGCGAGGCGCTCGTGGGCGACCGCGCGCTCGATCGTGTACTCCTGGGGCCCGACCGTCTCGAGTGCCATCACCCCGAGCAGCGACCCGACCTGGGCGCTGCGTTCGAGACCGAAGCCCCACGCCAGCCCGGACAGGAAGCCGGCCCGGAACCCGTCGCCGGCGCCGGTCGGCTCGAGATCGACGTCGTCGCGGACCTTCACGGCGTCGACCTCGATCCGCTCGTGGCCCACTCGCTCGATGTGGCAGCCCTTCGGGCCATGGGTGGTCACGCAGGTGCCGACGCGGTCGAGGATCTCGTCGTTGTCCCAGCCGGTCTTGCGCTCGATCAATGAGCGCTCGTAGTCGTTGCCTACCAGGTAGGCGGTGTGGTCGATCAGCGGCTTGAGCTCCTCGCCGTCGAGTCGCGCGATCTGCTGGCTGGGGTCGGCGAGCACGTCGATCCCCAGTGCCAGTGCTTCGCGCGTGTGGCGCTCCATCGCCACCGGGTCGTTGGGCGACACGACCACGAGGTCGAGCCCGCCGACCCGCTCGGCGACGGGTGCCAGCTCGATGTCGCGCGCCTCCTCCATCGCGCCGGGGTAGAACGACGCGATCTGGCTCTCCGCCAGGTCGTTGGTGCACAGGAACCGGCAGGTGTGGCGCTCGGTCGACACGTGCAGCGACTCGATGTCGACGTTGTGGTCGAGCAGCCACTGCTCGTAGTCGGGTGGGAAGTCGTGGCCGACCGCGCCGACGAGGATCGGGCGATGGCCCAGCAGGCCCATGCCGAAGGCGATGTTGGCCGCGACGCCGCCACGGCGCACCTCGAGGGAGTCGACGAGGAAGCTCAGCGACAGCCGCTTCAGCTGGTCGCCGACGAGCTGTTCGTGGAAGCGACCTGGGAACGTCATGAGATAGTCGTTGGCGATGGATCCGGTGCAGGCGATGCGCATGACGGGTGACGCCTCCTGCCGATCGGTGACCTCTCGAGCGTAGTGGTCGCGACGCGATGACGACACAGGCCTGCCGTCGCAGGGTAGAAACGCGTCGTCGGCCGCCGAATCACCTGGGGCGAGTGGTCAGCCGTCGAGGAGCGCAGGCAGGTCGCGGATGTCACCCAGGCAGCGGTAGGCGCGGCGGTCGAGGTCGTGATCGGCCACGCGTTCATGCTCCCAGGTGACGTGGTAGGGGATGTGGACGGCGCGCCCGCCGATGTCGAGCACCGGCAGCACGTCGGAGCGCAGCGAGTTGCCGACCATCAGGAACGCTGCTGGGCTGACATCTGCACGTTGCAGGACCGAGCGGTACGTGGCCGGCGCCTTCTCGGCGACGATCTCGATGCGCTCGAAGTGGTCCGCGAGACCTGACCGGGCGATCTTGGACTCCTGGTGGAAGAAGTCGCCCTTGGTGATCAGCGCCAGCCGGAAGCCCCCGGCGAGGCGCTCGATGGTCTCGGCGACGCCGTCGAGCAGCTCGACGGGGTGTGCGAGCATGTCCTTGGCCCAGCCGACGATCGTGGCGATGTCGGCCGCGCCGATGCGCTGGTCGGTGCAGTCGATGGCCGTCTCGATCAGCGACAGCGCGTAGCCCTTGACGCCGTAGCCGAACAGGGCGATGTTGCGACGCTCGGTCGCCAGCAACCGGGCGTCGAGGTCGACACCGGGCTCGTAGCGCTCGATCAGCGTGCGGAACCGTTCGTGGGTCGCGGCGAAGATCGACTCGTTGTGCCACAGGGTGTCGTCGCCGTCGAACCCCACCATCGCGACCGGTGAGTTCAGCGTTGTCGCCGCGATGCCGGCTCCTGTCTGCTGGTCGACACAAACGGTACCGCCCGTGCCGCCACCCCCGGTCCGACGCGAGGGGGCGGTGGCGGGCTGTGGCGCAGGGCGGACGCCTGCCACGGGGGCTACGATGCGCGGATCGTTGCTCCCCACCCGTGAAAGGCACCCTCGTGGACACGCGCGTCGAACGCGTCGACGACACGACCGTCAAGCTCGCGGTCACCGTCGAGCCGCCCAGGGTGACCGCGGCGCTCGAGGAGGCTGCGCGTCACCTCGCCGACGAGGTGAAGATCCCGGGTTTTCGCAAGGGCAAGGTCCCACGCCGGGTGCTCGAGACGCGACTGGGCAAAGGCGCGGTGCTGCAGCACGCGGTGCAGGACGCATTGCCCCAGTTCTACGCCGAGGCGGTCCGCGAGCAGGAGCTGGAGCCGGTCGGTCAGCCCGAGTTCGAGCTCGAGACGTTCGAGGAGGGCCGCGACGCCGAGTTCACCGCGACGGTGGAGGTGCGCCCAGAGTTCGATCCGCCGCCGGTCGACGGCGTGCAGGTGCCCCACCCCGAGTGGGAAGTGACCGACGAGGACGTCGAGGCCGAGATCGACCGGCTGCGCGAGCGGTTCGCCGAGGCGGAGACGGTGGACCGGCCGATCCAGGTCGGTGACCTGGCGGTGCTGTCGATCAGCGGAAGCCACCGTGGGGAGCCGGTCGAGGACGCGAGCATGGACCACCAGCTGTACCGGGTCGACGACCCCGAGGAGAGCGGACAGCAGCTCGATCGCGAGCTGCTCGGCGCGACGCCCGGCACCATCGCGAAGTTCACCGACACCTTCGACGACGACGAGCGCGAGCTCGACTTCACGGTGATCGTCAAGGACGTCAAGGCGCTGACCCTGCCCGACGCCGACGACGAGTTCGCGATCACCGCCAGCGAGTTCGACACGATCGACGAGCTGCGCGACAGCATCCGTGAGCAGATCGCGGAGCACAAGCTGCGGCATGCGCGCGAGGCGCTGCGCGGTCGGGTCGTCGAGACGGTCAGCGACCTCGTCGACGTGCCGCTGCCGCGGGTGCTCGTCGACCAGGAGGTGCAGTTCCAGCTGGCGCGCCTGGCGCGCGACGCGGAGCGGCGCGAGATCCCGTTCGACCGGTACCTGCAGGCTGCCGGTACGACGATGGAGCAGCTCACCGAGCAGCTGCGCGACAGCGCGCGCAAGACGGTGCGCGCGCAGCTGGTCGTCGACCGCGTCGGCCGCGACGCCGGGGTCACCGTCAGCAACGAGGACCTCTCGCGTCAGGTGATGGAGGAGGCCGCGCGGCTCAACATGCCGCCCGACCAGCTCGCGGAGTTCATGACCGAGCCCGAGCGGCTGGGTGTGCTGTTCGCCGACGCGTTCCGGCGCAAGACGATCGACCACATCATCGAGCGGGTCGAGGTCACCGGCGGCCCGCTCGAGACGGTGGATCCACCGGTCACGGCCGACGCCGACGCCCCCGACGCCGACGCCGACGCCGACGCCGCAGCGTCGACCGTGGACGACGTCACGGCATAGCGTGCCGCGGACGCCACCGGGCCGGAGTGGCGATAGGCTCTCCTTGGGCGTTGGGAGCGCAACGAGGAACGAGCTGTGGGACCAAGGGGTCGAGCACCACCCTGGGCCGTTAGGAGCGCAGCCGGGTCTCGGCTGCACGACTAAGGTGTCGACAAGTCGACAACGCCCGCTGTGGAGGACCCAAGGAGCACACCATGTCCACCTCGCCGCCGATGAACTACCTGGTGCCGATGGTCATCGAGCAGACCAACCGGGGCGAGCGCTCGTTCGATCTGTACTCGCGGCTGCTCAAGGACCGCATCATCTTCCTCGGCACGCCGATCACCGACGAGATCTCCAACGTGATCATGGCGCAGCTGATCCATCTCGAGGGCGAGGATCCCGCCAAGGACATCAACCTGTACATCAACTCGCCCGGCGGATCGGTGACCAGCGCGCTCGCGATCTACGACACGATCGAGTTCATCAAGCCCGACGTGACGACGATCTGCATGGGCCAGGCCGCCTCGGCGGCGGCGATCCTGCTGGCCGCGGGCGCCAAGGACAAGCGATTCGCGCTGCCCCACGCGCGGATCCTGATCCACCAGCCGCACGGTGGCGCCGAGGGCCAGTCGTCGGACATCGAGATCCAGGCGCGCGAGATCCAGCGGATCCGTGACCTGCTGGATCAGATCCTGTCGGAGAAGACCGGCCAGCAGCTCGAGAAGATCACCGAGGACACCGATCGCGACTTCATCATGACGGCCGAAGAAGCGAGGGCCTACGGGATCGTCGATCACGTCCTGCAGTCGCGTCGCCTGCAGGAAGTCCAGCTCGCCGCCAGCTAGGGTACTGAGCCGTCACGCGTCCCATGTCCGCCTCGCCGGTCGAATCGATGGGCCCGTGGCGGTACATGCTCGACTCGTACGGGGTCTGGGGTGCGCTTCCCTCGACCCCCGTGCGCCCGGTACGATGAACCCTCGTCTCTGACGTAGGGTTACCAACGCGATCAGCGGCAAGGGAGCGAGCCAGCGACATGGCGAAGTTCGGTGAGAGCGGCGACCTGCTCAAGTGCTCGTTCTGCGGCAAGTCTCAGAAACAGGTCAAGAAGCTGATCGCCGGACCCGGCGTCTACATCTGCGACGAGTGCATCGACCTGTGCAACGAGATCATCGAGGAGGAGTTCTCCGACGCGACCGAGCTGGTCTCCGGTGAGCTGCCCAAGCCGGTCGAGATCTACGACTTCCTCAACGACTACGTCGTCGGTCAGGACGCCGCCAAGAAGTCGCTGGCCGTCGCGGTCTACAACCACTACAAGCGCATCCGCGTCGGCGGCCACCGCGAGGACGAGGTCGAGCTGGCCAAGTCCAACATCCTGCTGCTGGGCCCCACCGGCTCCGGCAAGACGCTGCTCGCCCAGACGCTCGCGCGCCTGCTGAACGTGCCGTTCGCGATCGCCGATGCCACCGCGCTGACCGAGGCGGGCTACGTCGGCGAGGACGTCGAGAACATCCTGCTGAAGCTGATCCAGGCCGCGGACTTCGACGTCAAGAAGGCCGAGACCGGCATCATCTACATCGACGAGGTCGACAAGATCGCGCGCAAGAGCGAGAACCCGTCGATCACCAGGGACGTCTCGGGTGAGGGCGTGCAGCAGGCGCTGCTGAAGATCCTGGAGGGTACCGTCGCGAGCGTGCCGCCACAGGGTGGCCGCAAGCACCCGCACCAGGAGTTCATCCAGATCGACACCACCAACATCCTGTTCATCTGCGGTGGTGCGTTCGCCGGCCTCGACACGGTGATCGAGCGCCGCATCGGGCGCAGCGGCGTGGGGTTCGGCGCCGACGTGCGCAGCCGGTCCGAGAAGGACCTGTCGTTCCTGTTCAACGAGGTCCTGCCCGAGGACCTCATCAAGTTCGGGCTGATCCCCGAGTTCGTGGGTCGCCTCCCGGTCGTGTCGAGCGTCGAGCCGCTCGACCGCGACGCGCTGGTTCGCATCCTCACGGCGCCCAAGAACGCGCTGGTCAAGCAGTATCAGAAGTTCTTCGAGTACGACCGGGTCGACCTGCAGTTCTCCGACGACGCGCTCGGGGCGGTCGCCGACCAGGCGATCCTGCGTGGCACCGGCGCCCGCGGCCTGCGCGCGATCCTCGAAGAGGTGCTGCTCAACACGATGTACGAGCTGCCCGGTCGCACCGACGTCGGCGAGTGCGTGATCACCGGCGAGGTCGTACGCAAGCGGGTGAACCCGACGCTGGTCCCGCGCGCCGAGCCGGCACCGAAGCGCCGCCGCTCCGCGTAGCGTCCACTCGCGTCACCCGCCCCGCCGCCGGGGCCTATCCTTCGGTCCCGCTTCCTGAGCAGACACGAGATGGCGCGAGTGATGAGCAGACAGCTTCCCAAGACGTACGACCCGGCGGAAATCGAACCGCGGCTCTATCGGTGGTGGGAAGAGCGCGGGTTCTTCCACGCCGAGCCCGACGACCCCGGCGAGCCCTTCGCCATCGCCCTGCCGCCGCCAAACGTGACCGGCAGCCTGCACATCGGCCACGCGCTGGTCGCGT
>JAHWKT010000188.1 GCA_019347695.1 Actinomycetota bacterium
GGTTGGGCCAGAGCTCGACGGGGTCGTCACCACCCTGCTGCTCGGCGGTAGTGCGGGGGTCGTCGCCGCCGTCGTCTCGGTGCCGGATCTCGAGACCGGACAGCTGATGACGGATCTCCACGGGGCACTCGCGTCTGGGGCGTCACTGGCCCACGCGGTGCAGACCGCACGCGACAACGCCGACGCTTCCGAGCCGGCCGGCTTCGTCACCGGTGTCGCGTTCTCCTGCTACGGCGGTGGATGAGTCGTTGTGACGTCACTGCCGGTGACGACCCACAGCCGCACGGACGGATCGATCAGTCGATCTCCGGAACCTGCGTACGGTCGCCGCATGCGACCCGAGGCGCCACCCGAGCTGCTCGATGCGATCGAGCGATGGGCGGTGTTGTCGCGGTCGGAGCGGGCGGAGGTCGGTCGGGCGTTGCGGCGGCTGGGGTGGACGTACGGGGAGATCCGCGAGGTGATCGCCGTACCGAAGGGCACCCTGGCCGGCTGGTGTCGCGAGATCCGGCTGACGGGCGAGCAGATCGCGGCGATCAAACGCCGCACCGTCACACAGCGTGGGGTCCCGCGCGACACGCAGCGCAAGCGGCGTGCAGAGATCGTGCGAATCCAAGCAGACGCACGCGAGTTCGCGGTCGCGAACACCGACCCCGCAGCGTTGCGCCGGTTCATTGGGTGGGTCCGCGTCCATCACGACCCCGCGCCGACTTCGTCCTCTCGCTGCACCTGCACGGGGGAAACGACGAGGCCCAGGCCCGGATCTGGTGGGCGTCGGCTCATGCTCGATGCACCCGACTTCACGAAGACGTTCATCAAACCGGCTGGCACTGGACACCGGAAGAACCGGCTGCCGTACGGCGTGTGCAAGACCAGGATGCGACGCGGTACCGACGCGTGGTATCGGACCTTGACGTGGATCACGGCCATCGCGGCGACCTGGGCGCCGGACAGTCGAACCACGGACTGATATGCTCTCGGCGGGTCGCTAGCTCAACTGGCTAGAGCATCGGGCTCTTAACTCGAGGGTTGTGGGTTCGAGTCCCACGCGACCCACTCTCATGTGTGGGCGGTTCGTCGCGGCCTCTGATCCCGACCAGCTCGCCGCGTGGTTCGACGTCGACGATCGGCGGACCGACGCGCTGCCGGTCAGCTACAACGTGGCCCCGACCATGCCCGTGTACGCCGTCACGGAGCACGCCGACCACCGGTATCTGGTCAGCTTCCGCTGGGGGCTGGTGCCGACGTGGTCCGACGATCCCAAGAGCGGGGCGCGCATGATCAACGCGCGCAGCGAGACGGTCGCGGACAAACCCGCGTACCGCACCGCGCTCCGTCGGCGGCGGTGCATCATCCCCGCCGACGGCTTCTACGAGTGGCGGACCCACCCGCACGGCAAGACCCCCTACTACATCCACCGCGCCGATGGCCGCCCGCTGGCGTTCGCCGGCCTGTGGGAGGGGTGGAAGTCCCCGGACGGCGAGTGGCTGCGCACCTGTGCGATCATCACCGGCGTCGCCGACGAGCGCCTAACCGACCTGCATCCGCGGATGCCGATCATCCTGCGACCGGACACCTGGGAGGTCTGGCTCGACCGCGCCGAACGCCGGCCCGACGCGGTGCTCGATCTGCTCGTGGACCCCGACGTCGATCACCTCAGCTGGCACGCGGTCGGTGACCGCGTCAATCACGTCCGCAACGACGACCCGGCACTGATCGAACCCGCCGCACGAAGGTCAACCGCGTCCGATGCGACCGCTCACTTCGACACGTCGACGTAGCGCGTCCGCACCAGGGTGTAGATGCCGAACAGGAACAGCCCGATCGCGACGAGCGTCAACAGCCACGGCCCATAGGAGCGCTGCGACAACTCCTGCAGGGCGCCGTCGAGGCCCTTGGCCTCCTGCGGGTCGAACTGGACCGCGGCGCGGATCACGAAGATGCCGATCAGCGTGAAGACGACGGCGCGCGCCGAGTGGCCGGCGACGCCGATGCGGCGCACCCATGTCCGCATCCGCTGATCCATCTCGTGCTGACGCAGCTCCTCCATGAAATCGTCGCTGAACGCCTGGTAGCCCTGGTAGCACCCGACACCGATGATGATCAACCCGACCAGCCCGACCAGGAACACGCCGCCCGGCACGTCCTTCATGATCATGGCGGTCAGCGTCTGCTGACTGTTGCCACCGCCGCCACCGCTGCCGAACGCGGTGCTGAACGCCACGAACGCCAAGCCGGTGTAGATGATCCCACGCATGATGTAGCTGGTCCGCATCACCGCGTTCTTGGTGTCGTTGTCCTCGCTGCCCTTCTCGGTGAAGAACTGCGTGAAGCGCCACAGCGCATACCCGAGCAGTCCCACGCCGACGAGCGCGACCAGGACGGTGCCAAAGGGCTGCTGAGCGAGCGTCTGCAGCGCACCGGATTGCGACGCCTGCCCGCTGCCGCCACCGAAGGCGATCCGCAGCGCGAGCAGCCCGACCAGGCAGTACAGGACCCCGCGCGCGGTCAGGCCGGCCTGCGCCACACGGCGTCGTGTGGTGGACGGGAGGTCGATGATGGCGGTCATGACGGGTCCTCTCGTGCGGTGCGTCGACGTCTGTCATGACTGCGGCTCCGAGCGTCCGGAGTCAGAACGTCGTGTCAACATCTGGTCGAGCCAGTCGCGCAGCCGCTGCCGTCCGGTCCCGTCGGTATCGTCGTCTGACAGCCACACGGGCGGGGCCGTGGTGTGCATCGGTGGCAGATGTTTCCCCGTCACCGCCGAAAAAACCCGGTGGGCCGCCGAAGGTCGTGCGTCGTCGCTCACGGCAGGCAGCTCCACGTCGATCTGGTACACGCCGAGCTGCCGCTCGGTGTGGGTCGGTCCGAGCGCATCGAGAAGCGCCAGCATCGAACGGTTCTCGCCGAGGACGTACGCCCGGAAGGTCGTGATGCCTCGACGGACTGCTGCGGCGGCGAGCACGTGCAGCAGCTCGCTCCCAAGTCCGCGGCCCTGGTACTCGTCGAGAACCGTGACCGCCGCCTCCGCGACCGTCGGCTCGTCGTCGAGCCGGATGAAGCGCGCCACTCCGATGCCCGGCTCGTCGGGCTGGTCGAGATCCTGCGCCACCCAGGCGACGTGGTTGACCTGGTCGACCTCGGTCAGGTACGCCAGTTGCTGATGTGACAACTGCTCGACGGCGGTGTGAAATCGCAGATACCGCGATCTCGGCGACAGCCGTTCGAAACCGCTGGCCAACGCCGCCTTGTCGTCGGGGCTGACCATGCGGATGAGCACGCGGGTCCCATCACGCAGCTGTGTCTCGATCCTGTCCTCGTCCGCCGACGGGTCGCCGGCATCGTCCACCGTCATCCCCGGTGCCCGGCGGTCCGCAGGCTGCCCGACGGCGTGCGTGCCGACAGCGCGAACCGCGCGTCCGGCTTGCGCGACCCGTCGACCATGTCGGCGACGAGCTCGCCGAGCGCGGGACCGTGCTTGAACGCATGCCCCGATCCACCGCCGGCGACCCACACCTCCTCGGTGTCCAGCGGTGCGATGAGGAACTCGGTGTCGGCGGTCGTCGTGTACTGACAGGTCCGTGTGCCGGCCAGCGGCGCCCCGGCCAGCGCGGGGAACCGGTGCGCCAGGATCTCACGGGCCGCGTCGAGGTGTGCCGGCAGCGGCATCCGATCGTCGCGGTCGGGATCGAACGGGGGACCCTGCCGATCGGTGGAGCACTTGAAGCCGTGCCCGTCCAGATCCCCGGTGCCGTACGCCGCGCCGGCGAAGTCGACCCATGCCGGCACGCGGTCGGCGCGCCACTGCGCGGAGGTCGTGAAGTAGCACGCATCCTGCTGCGTGACCGTCAGACCCAGCCGGTCGCCGAACAGCGCAGACAGCCACGGTCCACACGCCCAGATGGTCCGGTCCGCCCACTGCGGGCCGTCACCGGCGTCGACGGCACCACCGGCGACCGCACGGGCGGTCACGCCGGTGCGCACCGTCGCTCCCTCGCGTACCGCCAGGTCGACCATCGCCTGCACGCCCACGCGGGCACGCAGCACCCCGGCATGTGGCTCCCACAGCCCGAACGCCAGGTCGTCGATCCGAACCGACGGGAACAGCTCCGCCACACGGTCGCCATCCACCCGCTCGACCGGGATGCCGAGCTCGGCACAGACCTGCGCGCTGTCGGCCTCCCAGCCGCGCTCGTCGCGCGCGAACCACACGATGCCGGTCTCGACGAGCACCTCACGACCCGCGTCCGCTTCGAGCGCACGCCATGCCGACCGACCGTCCCACGCGAGCTGGGTGTAATACCGCTCACCACCGTGGCTGCTGCGCAACAGGCGGGAGTCGCCGCCCGACGACGCACCCACGTGGCCGGGCGTCGCCCGCTCGAGCACCGTCACCCGCCAGCCTCGCCTGGTCAGGGCGAGCGCCGTCGCCGCACCGAACACGCCGGCGCCGACGACGATCGCGCTCGCGTCGTCACCCAAGATGGTGCACCTCCACGGGCTCGAGGTCGTCGGTCAGCACGAGGTCCCACACCTGGGCGTAGAACGACAACTCGATCTCAAGTCCATGTTGCCGGATCGTCTCCGACGAGTCCGCGCAGATACCTCGATTCGAACTCGTGGGTTTCGTCGGCGAGCCGGCGCGGGTGCAGCGTCCACGTGCGCTCCTCCTCGTCCGGTGTCACCACGACTAGCATCGCGCACACCATGACCACGATCCCGCTCCAACCCCACGCCGTCGAGGACGCGGCCGCCGTGCTCCGCGGCGTCGCCCACCACACCCCGGTGCTGACCAGCGCGACGCTCGACGATCGGGTCGGGGGGAAAGTCTTCGCCAAGGCCGAGTGCTTCCAGCGCGTCGGCGCCTTCAAGTTCAGGGGGGCCTACCACGCGATCAGCCGCCTGACGCCGTCGCAACGCGCGCGCGGCGTGGCCGCCTACTCGTCGGGCAACCATGCGCAGGCGGTCGCACTCGCCGCGGCGCTGCTCGACACCACCGCGACGATCCTCATGCCAACAGACGCGCCGAAGCTCAAGCTGGCCGCGACCCGCGGCTACGGCGCCACGGTCGTGACGTATGACCGTTACCGGCAGGAGCGCACGACGCTCGGTGACGCGCTCGCACGCGACCGCGGACTCACGTTGATCCCGCCGTTCGACCACTGGGACGTGATGGCCGGTCAGGGCACGGTGGCATGGGAGCTGTTCGCCGACGTCGGAGCCCTCGACACCCTTGTGGTGTGCGTGGGCGGCGGAGGGCTCATCTCGGGGTGCGCGACGGTGGCCAGGGCACAGGATCACGCGGTCCGCGTGGTCGGCGTGGAGCCGGCGGCCGGCGACGACGTGGCGCGGTCGCTGGCGGCCGGCCGGATCGTCGAGATCCCCACACCGCGCACCATCGCCGACGGCCAGCAGACAACCGCGCCCGGCGAGAAGACCTTCGCGGTCATGCGCGAGCGGGTCGACGAGATGGTGCTCGTCGACGACAGCCAGATCGTGGCGGCGATGCGGTTCGCCTTCGAGCGCCTCAAGGTCGTACTGGAGCCCAGCGGCGCGTCCGGTCTCGCGGCGCTGCTCAGCGGCGCAGTCGACCTGGCGGACCAGCGGGTCGGCGTGGTGCTGTCGGGCGGCAACGTCGGTGCCGACCGCTTCGCCGCGCTGCTGGCCGACCACCCGGCCGCGGACCGCAGCCGCACCTGACTGCTCCATCGACGCACGGCGCCGGTCTGCGGGCCGGTCAGCGCGCGGCCGCGCCGATCGCCCAGCGGTTCTTGCCTTCCCGCTTCGCGTCGTACATCCCGTCGTCGGCCATCGCGAGCACCTGGGCAGCCGTCAGCTGTCTGCTCACGTCGACGGAGACGAACGCAACGCTCGTCCCGGCGG
>JAHWKT010000189.1 GCA_019347695.1 Actinomycetota bacterium
GACGCGGTCACCGGCCAGCCCCCACCGGGGCCGCTGCCGTCGCCGCGGGCGCTGTGGCCGGCCCGGCAGTCCGTGGGCTGGGCCGTCACCGGGGTGCGGATCGACGACGCGGTGGTCCGGTCGCTGCCCGCGAGCAATGCGGCACTCGTCGAGGGCGGTCGCGTGGTCGGCGCCAGTAGCCGGGTGCCGTCAGGTGTGCTGGAGGTCGCGTCGCAGGAGGACGCCGTCGGCACCATCAGCACGGTTGGTGGCCACGCGGTGACCGTCGAGACCGTCGCCGATGACCTGCGCCTGCTGGTGTGGGAACCGGCGCCGGGCGTGGGACTGCTCGTGCTCGCCTGGATCGTGCTGCTCGCGTGGGCTCTGATCGCGGTCCTGTTGACACTCGTGGCGGTCAGACGCGGTGTCAGCGATCCGCTCGTACGTGCGGCCGCCGTCGCCCGCCATGCGGCCGACGGCGACCTCGAGCACCGCCTCGACCCGGCCGGCGCGACCGAGCTGCGCGAGCTGAGCGGCGCGCTCAACGACATGGGCGTCGAGATGGACCGACGGCTGCGTGAGCTCGCCGACAGTCGCGACCAGCTCCGCGGCGCGCTGTCGCGGCTGGGCGAGACCCTGTCGAGCAGCCTCAACCTGGACCGCACCCTGGCGGTCGTGACGGACACCGCGATGGACACGGTGCAGGCCGACCGGGCGATGCTCGTGCTCACCACCGAGAACAACGACCTGGACATCAAGATCGACCGCGGCTTCGATCTGCCGGAGGCCACGCGGTTCGACGGTCACAGCCTGCCCGGATGGGTCGCCCGCACCGGGCTGTCGGTGCGGCTGCCGGCGGATCGCGTCGTCATCTCCACGGCCGTCGCCGGGGGGATCCTGGCGATCCACCAGCTGAGCGTGCCGGTCACCGGCACCGCCACGGGCGGCCGGATCGGTGCGCTGCTGCTGGCCCGTCCCGACGCCGGGCCCGCCTTCACCGAGGACGACCTGCGCACGGTGCGCACGTTCGCCGGGCAGGCGGGCGTGGCGATCGAGAACGTCCTGCTGCACCAGGAGGCCCGGCGCCTGTCGCTGACCGATCCGTTGACCGAGCTGTGGAACTTCCGCTACTTCCAGCTGCAGGCGCTGCGCGAGGTCGAGGCGGCGACGCGCTACGGCCGCCCGCTCGGGTTGCTGATCGTCGATCTCGACCACTTCAAGCGGGTGAACGACCGCCACGGCCACCCCGTCGGGGATCAGGTGCTGGCCGAGGTGGGCCGTCGCATCCGCACGTCGACGCGGCTGCCCGACATCGTGGCGCGCTACGGCGGCGAGGAGTTCGTGCTGCTGCTGCCTGGCACCGACGCGGCGGGGGCGGTGGTCACCGCCGAGCGCATCCGGCGCCGCGTCGCACGGCTGCCGATCGTCGCCGGTGGTCAGGACGCGCTGCGGATCTCGGTGACGTGCAGTGTGGGGGTCGCCGCCTACCCGCAGCACGGCGCGACAGTGGACGAGCTGCTGCGCCGGGCCGACGTCGCGCTGTACACCGCCAAGTCACAGGGTCGTGACCGGGTGGTCAACGCCGATGACGTCGGCGCCGAGGTCCGCGTGCCGGTCACGCACCGTGACAGCCGCGTCGGCGCACACTGACGTCTGCGCCGACCGCGTGGCCGGTTACGGCGGGGACCGCGAGCCTCTACACTCTGTTGGTCACACCACCTGACGGCGGCAACCCCGTCAGGCGCCGACAGCAAGCGAGGTCACAGCGTGCGAGCGCGCAAAGCGGTCATCCCGGCGGCCGGTCTGGGGACGAGGTTCCTTCCCGCGACGAAGGCCCAGCCCAAGGAGATGCTGCCGCTGGTGGACAAGCCCGCCATGCAGTACATCGTCGAGGAGGCCGTCACTGCCGCGCTTGACGATCTGCTGATCGTGACCGGGCGTGGCAAGCGGTCGCTCGAGGACCACTTCGACCGCGACGACCAGCTCGAGGCGATCCTGGCCTCGACCAGCAAGGATGACCTGCTCGAGGCGATCCGTGCGCCCGCCCAGCTCGCCCGGGTGCACTACGTGCGCCAGGGCCAGGCGCTGGGCCTGGGGCACGCGGTCGGGTGCGCCCGCCAGCACGTCGGCGGCGAGCCGTTCGCGGTGCTGCTCGGCGATGACGTCCTCGGCGACAACGGGCAGCTGCTCGAGCGGATGGTCGAGCTGTGCGGTGCGACCGAGCGGACCGTCGTGGCCGTGATGGAGTTCGACGACGACCAGCTGCACAAGTACGGCGTGATCGCGGGCGATCCCGATCCCAGCGACCCCGATGTATACCACGTGACCGACATGGTCGAGAAGCCGGGCCCCGCCAATGCGCCGTCGAACCTGTGCATCATCGGGCGGTACGTGCTGACGCCCGACATCTTTGACCACATCGACGCCGCGCGACCCGGTCAGGGTGGTGAGATCCAACTGACCGACGCTATGCGCACGCAGGCCCACGAGAAGCCGATCCGGGCCATCCGCTACAGCGGACCGCGGTACGACGTGGGCAGCAAGGCCGACTGGCTGCGCGCCACGGTCCGCCTCGCGGTGGACCGACCGGACCTCGGTCCGGAGTTCCGGGCCTTCCTCCGGGACATGGTCCGCTCGTGGTGACCCAGCCACAGGGCGACCCGAACGACGGAGGGCAGGAGCAACATGTGAGCACCGCCGAGCAGGGGTCGCAGGCACCGGTGGCGGACGCCGGCGGCGAACCGGACCACACCGCTGGCACCGGGCAGCCTGCCGGTGGCGCCGCGTCGGCGCCCGAGGATCAGTCCGGACCGTCCCACGCCGGCGACGCGCACGACCACGGTCCGGCACGCGAGCTCGTTTCGCTGCCGGACCACCTGCAGCGGATCGTCGAGTCGATCCGACCGCTGTCGCCGATCCAGCTGTCGCTGCTCGACTCGTCGGGCTGCGCGCTGGCCACCGACGTGGTCGCGCACGAGGACATCCCGCCGTTCGACAACTCGGCGATGGACGGCTACGCCGTGGTCGCGGAGTCGGCGGAGGGCTGGCTGCCGGTCACCGGGGAGGTCGCTGCGGGCGATGAGCCCAGGCTGTCGGTGGAGCCCGACACGGCGGTGCGCATCATGACCGGCGCGGCGCTGCCGGCCGGCGCGACCGCGGTGGTGCCGGTGGAGCACGTCGACGAGGACGGCGAACGCATCCGGCTGCGTCAGGCGCCGCAGCCGGGCGCCCACATCCGGCGGGCGGGCGAGTCGGTCGAGGCCGGCGAGACGGTGCTCGTGGCGGGCACGGTGCTCGACGCCGCCAGCATCGGCATGCTCGCGGCACTCGGCCACTCCTACGCCTCGGTGTTCCCGCATCCCAGAGTCGTGATCGTGTCGACCGGTGAGGAGTTGTCGGATCCCGGCGCGGAGCGCTCGCCCGGCGCGATCTTCGATGCCAACGGCTATGTGCTCACGGCGCTGGCCCGCGACACCGGCGCCCAGACGGTCCGGCGCATGATCGCCTCCGACGACGAGGCGGCGTTGCGCGAGACCATCGAGGAGCTGCTGCCCCACGCCGATCTGCTGGTGACGACCGGCGGCGTCAGCGCAGGCAAGTACGACCTGGTCAAGGTGGTGCTCGCCGAGCTCGGCGACGTGCAGTTCCACAAGGTCGGCATGCGTCCCGGCATGCCGCAGGCCTTCGGCTTCATCGAGGCCGATCCGGGCCGCGTGATCCCCTGCTTCGGCCTGCCGGGCAATCCCGTGAGCGCGTACGTCAGCTTCGAGGTCTTCGTGCGGCCAACCATCCGTCGGATGCAGGGTCGGCGCGACCTGTCGCGGCCGCGCATCAGCGCGGCGCTCGAAGCCCCCATCGAGTCGGTGGCCGACAAGGTGGAGTTCGTCAGGGTCACCTTGCGCCGCCGCGATGGTGAGTGGCAGGCACGGCCCACGGGCAATCAGGGCAGCGGCATCCTGCGCTCGTTGGTCGAGGCGGACGGCCTGGCGGAGGTGCCGTCTGATCGCGATCATCTCGACATCGGCGAGCGCGTCGTGGTCCACCTGCTGCGCAGCGTGTGACGTGGCCGGCGATGACGGCCTGACCCACCTCGACGCGCGAGGTCGCGCGCGCATGGTCGACGTGGGCGACAAGCCGACGACGGCCCGTCGGGCCACGGCCAGCGCCGTGGTGGCGCTGCAGCCCGCGACGGTCGAGCACCTGACCGCCGGCACGCTGCCGAAGGGCGATGCGCTCGCGGTCGCCCGCGTGGCGGGGATCATGGCGGCCAAACAGACGCCACAGCTGATCCCCCTGTGCCACACGGTGGCGTTGGCCGGCGTGGACGTCGACGTCGAGGTGACGGCCGAGCCGCCGCAGGCCGAGATCACCGCGACGGTTCGCGCTGCGGACCGCACCGGCGTGGAGATGGAGGCGCTCGTCGCCGTGAGCACCGCGGCCCTCACGCTGTACGACATGATCAAGTCGGTCGATCGCGGTGCCGTGATCGAGCGGATCCGCCTGGAGCACAAGAGCGGTGGCGTGCGAGGTGACTACGACCGTCAACCGGGCGGGTCGCGAGCGACGGGTGTCGGGGAGGCCAGCCGTGACTGACGACGCACGACGGGCGACCGTGATCACTGTGTCGACGCGTGCGGCGGCGGGAGTGTACGACGACGAGGCAGGACCGCGATTGGTCGAGGCCTTGACCGCGGCTGGGTTCGCGGTCGGGCCGGTGGTCGTGGTTCCTGACGGCCGCGCGGTGGTGGCCGAGGCGCTGCGCGACGCCATCGAACAGCAGCCCGCGGTCGTGGTGACGACGGGTGGGACGGGGCTGCACCCTCGGGACGAGACGCCTGAGGCGACCAGCGACGTCATCGACTACCGCGTGGAGGGCATCGCCGAGGCGATGCGCGTCGCGGCGTGCAAGATCACACCGATGGGCATGTTGTCGCGGGCCACCGCCGGGGTCGCGGACCGCACGTTGATTGTCAATCTTCCGGGTTCCCCGAAGGGCGCGGTCGAGAATCTGTCAGTTGTCCTCCCGGTGCTGGCGCACGCCATCGATCAGCTGCGCGGCGGTGACCATTCGCGCTGATCGGCGCACCGCAACCTTTCGCATTCATCGCTTCGTGGCGCCGGTGCAGGTTCCCATGGGAGAAATGACATCATTGGTATTCTCCGCCGCGATGAACCTCGTCGTCGTCGGGTTGTTGATCGGCCTATGGGCCTGGGTGCTGCTTCCAGGCCTGCTGCGCGAGCGCAGAAACGCCTCGCCGCTCGAGACGGTGAGCCGGTTCGAGCGCAGCATGGACACCCTCGCGCAGACCGGTATGGACCAGCCGACCGACGACAGCACCGGACGCCCCGTGCTCGTGCTCGGCGACGCCGAGCGGATCGTGTCGGCGCGCGCACGGACCCACGCCGAGCTGCGGAGGCGCGCTGTGCTGGCGCGCGGCGGGTTCCTGCTGGCGGTCGCCGTGGTGGCGGGCGCCGTGCTCGGCGGATGGTGGTGGACCCCGACCGCCGTCGTCGGCGTGCCGTATCTGACGTACGTCGTGTTGGTCGTCCGCCTCGAGCGCCGGCTGTCAGAGCAACGGGAGATGCTGCACGATCTCGCTGCGGAGCGCGAGCGCCGGCAGCCGCCCGCTGCACCGGAGCACGATGCAGCGGCGGTGGAACCGGCGGTCGGCGACGGCTCCGGCATCATCGTCACCGGATGGCGGGACGACGATTTCCCCACGCAGTAGGCGCGGCCGGCGAGTGCTAGCATCCGTGGCGGTCCCCGCGGGGCTGTAGCTCAGTTGGTAGAGCGCCTCGGTCGCATCGAGGAGGCCAGGGGTT
>JAHWKT010000190.1 GCA_019347695.1 Actinomycetota bacterium
CCGGACTGGATCACCACCGCGCCGGTGGTGGCGATCCGATCGGGCGCACGGATCGACTACGTGGTCCCGACCGACGCCGCGAGCCTGGCGTGGGTGGCCAACCTCGGCTGCATCGAGCTGCACCCGTGGCACAGCCGCGTCGACTCGCTCGGCGCGCCTGACTACGCGTTCTTCGACCTCGACCCGTTCGGCGTCGAGTTCCCGATCGTGCGCGACGTCGCCCTGCATGTCCGGGCCATCCTCGAGCAGCTGGGGCTGCGGGCGTACCCGCGGACCTCCGGTGCCACCGGCATGCAGGTGTACGTCCCGCTCGACCCGGTGCACGCCTACGGCGACGTGCGCGCGTTCGTGGAACGCTGTTGCGCGCTGATCAACCGCGCCGACCCCGACCGGACCACGATGGCGTGGGACATCCCGCGTCGCGACGGCAAGGTGTTCCTCGACCACAACATGAACACCGAGGGCCGCAACATCGCGGCCACCTGGAGCCTGCGGCCGGAACCGCACGCGCCGATCGCCACGCCGCTGACATGGGAGGAGGTCGGCCAGGACGTGTGGCCGCAGGACTTCACGATCGCGTCGTTCGGCGCCGACCTCGCCGAGCGCGATGCGCTGTTCGCTCCCGTGCTCGCCGGCGGCCAGCGGCTGTACGAGGCGATGGCGGCGCTGGGTCTGCCCGAGCCGGGCCCGGTGGAGCCGCACCACCGGCTGGGTGAGCCCCCCGACGGCGACGCCGACGCCGAGGAGCCCGGTGACCTCCGGCGGTACACCGCGATCCGGGACTTCGCGCGGACGCCCGAGCCTGCCGGGCGCGAGTCGGCAGGTGACGCCGACGCGGCGCCTCGCTTCGTGATCCAGCATCACCTCGCGACACGGCTGCATCACGATCTGCGACTCGAGCGCGGCGGCACGCTGCGTTCGTGGGCGCTGCCCAAGGGCCTGCCGCTGGTGCGCGGAGAACGGCACTTGGCCGTGCAGACCGAGGACCACCCGTTGCGGTACCTGGAGTTCTCGGGCGAGATCCCCGCCGGCGAGTACGGCGCCGGACCCATGCGCATCTGGGACACCGGCGACTACGACGTGCGCGAATGGACCGACGACAAGGTGACGTTCCGCCTCCACGGACGCCGCCACCGTGGTGTGTGGCACCTGTTCCGACCACGCGGCAGCGAGGCGTCCCAGTGGCTGGTCTCTCGTGTCGACGAGGCCGTCGACGTCCCCGACGCGCCCGCGACCTACGACCCGATGCTCGCCTCCACGCGTGCCGCGCCGTTCGACGACGCCGAGTGGCAGTTCGAGGTCAAGTGGGACGGCGTGCGGGCGATCGCGACGTTGACACGGCCGGGTCTGGGACGGCCGTTCGGGACGGCGCTGCGCACGCGCCGGGGCAACGAGGTGGCTGACACGTACCCGGAGCTGTCCGGTCTGTGGGAGCGCGTGCTGGCGTGGACCGCGGTGCTCGACGGCGAGATCGTCGCGTTCGATCGGGACGGCCGGCCATCGTTCGAGCGCCTGCAGCGGCGCATGAACATCCGCGACGAGCACATGGCCCGCCGGATGGCCCGCGAGATCCCGGTGTCCTATGTGGTGTTCGACCTGCTCGCGGCCGACGGCGAGGAGCTGATCGGCCAGCCGTTTGCCCACCGGCTGGAGCGACTCGACGAGCTGCTGGTGCCCGGGGGCCCGGTGCGGCGCAGCGAGCAGCTGGGCAGCAGCGGCACCGCAGTGTTCGCCGCGGCGGAGCAGGCGGGTCTGGAGGGGGTGATCGGCAAGCGCCGCTCGTCGCCGTACCGGCCCGGCAGGCGGAGCGCCGACTGGGTCAAGATCAAGGTGCGCCGGACGATCGACTGTGTGATCGGCGGGTGGCTGCCCAAGTCCGACGCGCCAGCAGGCTCCGAGCCGTTCAGTCTCCTGGCCGGCCTGTGGGACGGCGAGCGGCTGCGGTGGGTCGCCCGGGTCGGCTCCGGTCTGACCGCACGCGAGCGCACCGAGCTGGCGGAGGTGTTCGCGACGCTGGCGGTCGACGACTGCCCGTTCGCGCCGGACGACGAGCTGCCCGCCGCCGCGCACTGGGTGACGCCCGAGACCGTGTGCACGGTCGAGTACGGCGAGGTCACCGAGGCGCTGCGCCTGCGCGCCCCCACCTACCTGGGCCGCCGCGCCGACGTCGATCCCCGCACCTGCCTGCTGACCAACCTGCGCTGACCTCGGGGTGGTCGACAAACGTCGACGATAGCCCGCCCTCCGTCGACCACCCCGAACTCTCCGACGAACTTCGCCGATTCAAGCGTCGCGAGCCGGTTCGGAGGCGCCCTCGTCGTCGAGCACCCGCAGCTGCGGCACCGTGAAGCCCTCGGCCAGGTCGCGGCCGACCTTGTCCCCCAGCGCGGCGGCCCAGGTGCGCAGGCGCGGCTCGGGGTCCCACCCGCTCAGCTGGCTGGCGTGGGTGCGCAGCGCCGCGACCTTGGTATCGAACGTCTTGGTGATGTCGACCAGCACGTCACCGTCGCCGAAGTTCATGAGCCACAGCTCGGCGATGTCCCACGGTTCGAGCTCCTCGTCGAGTAGCGAGGTGTCATACAGCCGCGTCGACGCCGCCGGGTTGATGGAGTGCAGGACGAGGTCGCCGACGGCGCCGTGGTCGGGGTGGTTGATGTAGCCCGTTCGGACCACCGCATCTCGGGGTTGAGCGTCACGACGACCTCGGGGCGGTGGCGCCGGATCTCCGCGGCCACCGCGCAGCGTGCCTCGATCGTGGGCTCGAGATGGCCGTCGGCGTAGCCGAGGAACTCGACACCGCCGACGCCCAGGGCGGCGCACGCCGCACGCTGCTCGGCCTCGCGCAGCACCGCGAGGCGCTCCCTGGTCATGTGGGGATCCGCCGATCCGCTGGCGCCGTCGGTGAGGACCACGTACCGAACGTCGGTCCCCATCTCCACCCACCGCGCGATCGTGCCGGCCCGCACCGAACTCCGCGTCGTCGGGATGAGCGACGACGACGAGCGCGCGGCGGAAGGGCGCGTACTGGCTCCCACAAGGTCGGCACGCCACTGCCTTTCGTTGCTACCAGGCGTCGGTGGCGGCGGCGACCGCCGCGCCACACTGTAGGCTGCCATCGTGGAGGCAAGCACTGCACCGGTGATCGTCCCGGAGCGGACCGAGACACCCGACGAGCACGATGAACACGACCGTCCGTGGAACGTGCTCGTCTGGAACGACCCGGTCACCCTGATGTCACACGTGGTGTATGTGCTGCGCAAGCTGTTCGGCTACGACGAGCCGACGGCCACACAGCTGATGTTGCAGGTGCACCACGAAGGCAAGGCCGTCGTGGCCAGCGGACCCCGCGAGAAGAGCGAGTTCGACGTTCACCGATTGCACGCCCACGGCCTGCAGGCCACCCTGCAGCGCGACTGAGCACGCCTCGAACCATGCGTCGCTTCCGCCGACTTGCCGATGATCGCGTGCAGCTACGCCTGCCCGCGGCCGAACGTGCCGTGCTGTCGTCGCTGCTCCCCCAGCTGCTCGCGGTCGTCAACGGCGAGGAGGGCGTCGAGCACCTGCGTGACCGCCTGTTCCCCAAGGCGTACGAGGACCCCGATCGGGAGCGCGACTTCCAGCGACTCATCGGCGACGACCTGGTCGACCAGCGGCGCGCCGCGCTCGACGACGTCGTGGCGTCGCTCGATGCCGGCCGGTCACGCGGACGCAGCTGGATCGTCGACCTCGACGACGACGGCGCACAGTCGTGGCTGGCGGTCCTCCACGATCTCCGACTGGTGCTGGCGCAGGTCGTGGGCATCCGCACCGAGAGCGACTGGACCCGCGACCCCGCCACGGCGGAGCCGGCCGAGATCGTGCTGTGGCACATCGGCGCGCTCCAGGAAGAGCTGCTCGAGCTGCTCATGCCGGGCCTCGACACCGGCTGAACAGGGGGCTCGGCTACGCTGGGCTGGTCATGGCCGCACGCCTCAGCGCCGACGCGCGGCGCGCACAACTCGAGCAGATCGCCGGTCGGATGTTCGCCGACTTCGGCTACCACGGCGTGTCGATGGAGCAGCTGGCCGATGCGGCGGGTGTCAGTAAGCCCGTGCTCTACCAGCACTTCCCATCGAAGCGTGAGCTGTACCTGGCGCTCGTCCGTGACGCGGTGAGCGAGATGGAGAGCCACGTCCGCGCCGCGCTGGAGGGCACGTCGGACAACCGCGCGCGGGTCGAAGGGGCCACGGCCGCCTACTTCGCCTTCGTCGACGACCCCCGCTTCCGGCTGGTGTTCTCGGCGGAGCGCTCCGACGACGAGGTCCACGACGAGGTCAGCGCGGCACACCGGCGTGTGACCCGCGTGGTCGCCGAGCTGATCTCGGAGGACGCCGGCCTCGACCGCGCCAGTGCGCTGTTCCTGGCCGCCGCGTTGCGCGGGCTCGCGGCGGACGGCGCACGATGGTGGTCGGAGCACTACGACGTCGCCAGGGAGGACGCAGCCCGGCTCGCGGCACAGTTGGCCTGGCGCGGCCTCGGATCGTTCGGTCCCCGCTCCGGCTAGCCAGGGGCGCGCATATGCCGTCGCGCCCGGCGATCGGCTGCCCGGCGTGTGATCCGCCGCGCGACGCCGGTCCACGCGCTCGGCCGGGTGCCCGGTGTGGCGTTCAGCCGGTGCCCGCCCACTGCTCGGCTTCGGCGCGTCCGACATGCTGGTCCGCGATCCACGTCGCTGCGTCGTCCTCCACGACGCTGCGCCGACTGCGGGCCGACGCGCTGTCCGGCGCGGCCTTGATCGCGGCGAACTCCTCATTGACGCTGTCGACGAGCGCCATGCTGTTGACCGGACCCATCCCCGCCCGCAGGGCGAGCCGCCTGGTCAACGCATGTAGATCGTCGGGCTCGAGCGCCTGGAGGTAACTGGTGATGGCGAGCTTGGCCGAGCGCGCGAGCTGCGTCCGCAGGCCATCGGTGATCGGTGCGGCCAGGCCGTGGGTCTGCCCCACGGGATCGAAGTGCGCGGGCGTCACGTCGGCGCGGAGCAGAGCTTCGGTCAGCACGGCATAGCTCATGCCGTCGACGATCCATGACACGATCTGGGCGAACTGCGGGGATACCTGGTCGCCGAGCATCGCGACCCCGGTCTGGGGCATGGGCCGCCAGGCGAGGATGCCCCGCGCGATCCCCGCGCCGACGAGCGCCACGACAGCATGCACCGCCACGACCGCCAGCTTGTAGCGCAGCCAGTGGGACCGCGGGCACCACGACCGCAGCCACAGCTGCTCCTCGGTCCGGCCGAGCGACATCGCGACATACACCGCAGCGGTCGCCCCGGCGACGATCACGGGCCAGATGAACTCCCCCATCGCTGCGCAGCTTAGACTCGCGCCGCTAGGGGCTCGATCTCTTCGATCGCGCTGTCACGCTGGTCTGCCGCTGGGTACCATGATCACGAGGCACAGCCCGTGAGTGAGGAGGCGACAAGCAGTGACAGACGCGGGAACGATGGCCGCCGCGGCGGGGGTCGTGGCCGCGGCTCCGAGTACCGTTCGCAACCGGCTCGCGGCCATCGCCCGGTCGAGTGGCACGTACCGGACGGTACTGGTGCAGATGCTCCAGGACGCGGTGGGTCGCCGGGTTGGTGAGGTCGAGGTGGTGACGCCCGACGGCGAGCTGACGGAGGTTGGCGAGGAGGCCACCCGGCTCGCCGCCGCAGGTCTGGGCGACGATGCGATCGCGCGGGTACAGGAGTTCACCGACCTGGCCACCCGGCTCGGCATC
>JAHWKT010000044.1:0-20802 GCA_019347695.1 Actinomycetota bacterium
TGCGGTTCACCCCGCTGGACGCCTCCGCCGGGCCGGCACCGGCCGCCGGACCGGCGTTGCTGTTCGGTCACGACTTCTCGATCCCCGACCAGGAGCGTGCGAGCCGGGTCGCGGTGTACGGCGCGCTCGACGGCCCGCAGCTGGTGGTGTCGCGGCGTGCGGGCGACCCGGCGCTGCCCGCACCGCGCCTGCTGGACCGGCTGCGCGCGCACTACCGCCTGGAGCGGGCGTGCCGTCGGGCGCTCGCTGCCTACGACGCGTCGCCCTCGACGGCCGCGACGTAGCTGCGGTAGACGGAGATCAGCGCCTCCTTCTGTGACTCGGTCAACCGCGGATCGATGCGGATGGCGCGTTCGGTGGGTGGCGTGGCCGGCGCCGCCTGACCACCGTTGGCGTGCTCGAGCAGGCCGGCCTGCTCGAGCAACGTCTCGGCGCTGAGGTCGAGCGCTTCGGCGATCGAGCGCAGCACGCGCACGGACGGTGCGTGCAGGCCTCGCTCGATCTGGCTCAGATACGGGTTCGACACCTTGGCGATGTCGGCGAGTTGCCGCAGGGAGAGGTTCGCAAGCTTGCGTTGGCTGCGGATGTACGAGCCCAGCGCGGCACGCTGGCGTTCCCAGGGGTCATCAATCATCTGACCGACCAGCCTACGCTCCCTGGCCGTGAGGAGCGCGGCGTAGCCGCGGGACTCAGGAGCGAAGCGGTAGGTCGCGAAACGTGAACGGCGCACCGTCCGCAGACGGTGCGCCGTGGTGCACGAGGAGCGTCCGGACCGACCGATTCGGGCAGATCGCCCAGTGGTCGGTCTTGCAGACGCGATCCCTGCAAGGTGTTACTTGGTCGCGGTCTTTTTGGCCGCGCTCGTGGTCTTCTGCGTCTCCTGCGCGGCGACCTCCTCACCGGTCGCCCACACGCTGGCGGAGGTGCGGACGACGTTGTGTGCGAACTCACGCTGCGCGGCGAGCAACGACTCGGCGAAGTCGAACACCTGGTCGAGGACCTCCTCGGGCTTGGGAAGCTCGTTCACGCTGGCGGTGCGCTCCTGGGTGGTGCCCACCAGGCGGTTGAGGCTGTCGGACCAGACCTGCATGGCCTCGACGAAGGCGTCCTGGCTCTGGCGGACGAAGTCGAGCGTCTGGTTCTGGGCGGTCTGTGCCATGTCACGTGTGTCGGTCATTGCGTATCACTCCATCGGTGGAGATAGCGGACGGGGGATTGATCTGTCGTACGTTGCTAACTATACCAAGCAGTTGCTAGATGTCAACCATCCGGCGTGATTCTTTCTTGCCGCGTCGTCAGTCGGCGGACGCCCGCACGTAGCGCCCAGGAGCGTCGTCGACCGGGGGGTGGGCGTCCGAGCCCACGAGCCGTGCGTCGACCTGCTCACCGGCCCGCTCGGCGATCCACTCAGACCAGTCCTCCCACCACGAGCGTCCCGACTCCTCGGCGATCTCCCACCACGCATAGGGATCGGGCGGCGTCGTCGACGACAGCCAGATCTTCGCCTTCGGGCTCGGCGGGTTGACGATACCGGCGATGTGACCACGCGAGCTCAGGCAGAACCGCACGTTGCCGCCCAGCAGCTGGGTCGACGAGTAGGAGGACCGCCACGGCGCGATGTGGTCGTTCTGCGCCGCCACGATGTAGGCGTCGCAGTCGACATCCTTGAGCGACAGGTGCTGTCCGGCGAGCTCCATCTCGTTCTCGGCGAGCTCGTTGTTGATGTAGCACGACCGCAGGTACCACGAGTGCATCTCGGCCGGCATGTTGGTCGAGTCGGCGTTCCACGTCAGGATGTCGAACGGTGGGGGGTCCTCGCCCTTGAGCCAGTTGTTGACCACGTAGTTGAAGATCAGGTCGTTTGGCCGCAGGGCATCGAACGTGCCGCGCATCTCGCTGGCCGGCAGGTACCCCGTCTTCTCCATCTTGGCCTCGAGCCGCTCGATCGTGCCCATGTCGGTGAACACACCCAGCTCGCCGGGCTCGCGGTAGTCCAGCAACGTGTTGAGCAGCGTGATCGAGTTGACCCGGTCCTCGCCGACCGCCTTGAGGTAGGCGACCAACATCGCCGTCAGCGCGCCACCCAGGCACAGGCCGATGATGTTCACCGTGTCCTGCCCCGTGATCTCGGCCACCACATCCATCGCCGTGTGGGGACCGTGGATCAGGTAGTCGTCCATCGTCGTCTTGCGCATCGACGCGTCGGGGTTGCGGTAGCTGATCATGAACACGGTGTGGCCGTGCTGCACCGCCCACTCGATCAGGCTCTTGCCGGGTGCGAGGTCCATGATGTAGTACTTGTTGATCCACGGTGGGCTGCACAGGATGGGGATCTCGTGGACCTCGTCGGTCTGGGCCTCGTACTGGATCAACTCCATCAGCTCGTTGCGGAACACGACCTTGCCGGGGGTGGCGGCGAGGTTCTCGCCGAGGGTGAACGGTGACGTGTCGACCTGACGTGGCCGGCCGTCGTTGTTGACCACGTCGTCGAGCATGTTGCGCAGCCCTTTGATCACGCTCATCCCCCCGGTCTCGAACGCGCGCTTCAGTGCCTCGGGGTTGGTCAAGAGCCCGTTCGTCGGGGCGATCGCGTCGAGCAGGTAGTTGAGCGCGAAGTCGGCCTTGGCACGGCTGGCGTCGTCGAGGCGTGCCTCGTCGAGCAGGTCACGCAGATAGCCGGCACCTGCGCCGTAGACCTGGTGCAGCGCGAAGAACGCTGGGTTGCGCTGCCACGTCGGATCCGAGAAGCGGCGGTCGTCGTCCGACGGTACCGGGCCGTCGACCGCGCGGCCGAGCATGAGGTTGGCGGTGGCACGTCCCGCGTCGGTCAGCGTCGCGAGGAACGACAGGGTGGCGCGCGACGCGCCGGCCGGGTTGGTCATGGCGCCCCCCAGTGCCCGGGCCAGCGCCCGGCCGAACAGCACCGGATCGGCGTCGGCGATCAGCCCCGCCTCGGGGGTCAGGATGTCCGCGAGCTGCTCGGTGTACTCGTTGGTTGCGCTGCTCATCGGCCGACCTCCCGTGCTGTCCGTCCGGCGCTGACGCCGCTGCGCTCAGAATACCTAGCATTCGCTGCTGTTACATAGCACTGCGGCGGGTCGCCATCCTCGCGCGACCCGCCGCCGGTCTGTCGTGCGTTCGTGTCAGCTGACGCGCTCGAAGACCGCAGCGATGCCCTGGCCACCGCCGATGCACATGGTGACCAGGCCGTACCGGCCGTCGATGCGCTCGAGCTCGTACAGTGCCTTGACGGTCAGGATGGCGCCGGTCGCGCCGATGGGGTGACCCAACGAGATGCCGCTGCCGTTCGGGTTCGTCCGGTCCTCCGGTAGCCCCAGATCGCGCATCACGGCGATCGCCTGAGACGCGAACGCCTCGTTCAGCTCGATGGTGTCCATGTCGTCGACCTTGAGCTCGGCGCGGTCGAGCGCCATGCGGATCGCCGCGATCGGGCCGACCCCCATGATCTTGGGATCGACGCCCGCGAAGCCGTACGACACCAACCGTGCCATCGGCGTGTGCCCGTTGGCCTCCGCGAACTCGCGTTCCATCAGCACGACAGCGGCCGCGCCGTCGTTGATGCCGGCCGCGTTGCCGGCGGTGACGTTGCCGTCGCCCTTGAACACGGGCTTGAGCTTGGCCATGCCCTCCATGCTGGCGTCCGCGCGGACGTGCTCGTCCGTCGTGAAGGTCACGGTCTCCTTCCGCTTCTTCACCTCGATCGGCAGGATCTGGCTGTCGAAGTGGCCCTCGTCGTGCGCCTTGGCAGCGCGCTGGTGACTCTGCACGGCGAACGCGTCCTGGTCCTCACGGGTCACGCCCCACTGCTCCGAGACGTTCTCGGCGGTCACGCCCATGTGGCAGTCGTCGAAGGGATCGGTCAACGCGCCGACCGTGGCGTCGATCAGCTTGCCGTCGCCCATCCGCTCACCCCACCGGGCGCCGGGCACCCAGTAGGCGCCGCGGCTCATCGACTCGGCGCCACCGGCCAGCGCCGCGTCGCAGTCGCCCAGGGCGACCATCTGCGCCGCGGACACGATCGCCTGCAGACCGCTGCCGCACAGCCGGTTCACGGTCAGCGCCGGCGTCTCCACCGGCAGCCCCGCGTTGACCGACACGACGCGCGACAGGTACATGTCGTGCACGTCGGTGTGGATGACGTTGGCGAACACGGTGTGGCCGACCTTCTCGGGATCGACCCCGCTGCGGCTGATGGCCTCGGCGGCCACCTTGGCCCCGAGCTCGGTCGGCGGGATGTCCTTGAGGGCGCCGCCGAACTTCCCGACGGCGGTCCTGACTCCACTTGTGACGACGACTTCGCGGTCGGTTCTCATGGCTGCGTCCTCCCTGGCCTGGCATCCTCACGGTCCTGGGCGGGATGCGCGGCCGATCGGCTCCGGGTGGGCGTCGGGTCCGTTCGCCCCCGGCAGGATCTCCTCGTTCGATGGACGCCGTGTCCGCCGCGTGCTCGGCGACGACGGGCTGTCGTGAACTTGCACTGATAGGCGTACCGCCGCGAGCCTTCGGGGAAACGTCGGTGCAGGGGTGCGGTTGCGCCACCGGCGTGGCCCACGGCGGCAACGAAAGGAATGGATCATGGCAGACATGAAGGGGCAGGTGGCGCTGGTCACCGGCGGCTCGCGGGGCATCGGTCGGGCGATCTGCGAACGGCTCGTCGGCCGTGGCGTGAAGGTCGCGGCCGGCTACTCGCGCAACAGCGACGCCGCCAAGGAGCTGCAGGACAAGCACCCGGACGCCGGCATCACGATCCATCAGGGCAACATCGGCGACGTCGAGGACTGCACGCGGGTCATCGACGAGGTGCTCGAGCAGCACGGCCGCCTCGACGTGCTGGTCAACAACGCCGGGATCACGGTCGACAAGACCGTGCGCAAGATGACGGCCGACGACTGGGACCGTGTGATCCAGGTCAACCTGAACGGCGCCTTCTACCTGTCGAGCACCGCGCTGCCGCACATGCTCGAGCAGGGCAACGGGCGGATCATCAACATCAGCTCCGTCATCGGCGAGAAGGGCAGCGTCGGCCAGGCGAACTACTCGTCGGCCAAGGCCGGGCTGCTGGGGCTGACGATGAGCATGGCGCTCGAGACCGCCAAGAAGGGCATCACGGTCAACGCCGTGGCGCCCGGCTACATCGAGACCGACATGTTCAGTGACGTGCCCGACAAGATCCAGGAGCAGATCGTCGACACCATTCCCACCGGCCGGCTCGGCAAGCCCGACGAGGTCGCCCGCGTGGTCGAGTTCCTCGCCGACCCGGAGTCGAGCTACATCACCGGCTCGGTGTTCGACGTCAACGGCGGCCTGTTCATGTCGTCGTAGCGGTGCGGCGGGGCCCCGGCCACCCACGTGGTGGGCGTTCGTGACGCCGGCCGGCCGTGCACCTCGCCGGCGGCGCACCGTGGACTTGCCGGTGGTCGTATGCTGGACACTCGCGAGGGACGGGAAGGAGCGACGATGCGGCAGATGTGTCGGACGCCCCGTCGCCGTGCGTCCGGCATCCGACGTTGCACTGCCCCGCGGTCCATGTGGCCCGGGGCAGTTTCGCGTCCCGCGAGGCCGGAGATGCCAGTGTGTACGGGGTCCGTGCCCCACGAAGCCGGGTAGCGGTCGACGAAGCAGCCCGCTGCGGCGGGTGAGGAGGAACCATGCCACGAATCAGCGTCACCGTAGACGGGGTGACCTACGAGGATGATGTCGAGCCGCGATTGCTGCTCGTCTACTACCTGCGTGAGCGCCTCGGGTTGACCGGAACCAACGTCGGGTGCGACACGAGCAACTGTGGTGCGTGCACCGTGCTGTTCAACGGGCGGAGCGCGAAGAGCTGCACCATCCTCGCAGCGCAGGCCGACGGGGCGGAGGTCACCACGATCCAGGGGCTCGCCCGCAACGGCGAGTGGCACCCGCTGCAGAAGGCGTTCAACGCCGAGCACGGCCTCCAGTGCGGCTACTGCACGCCAGGCATGATCATGGCGTCGGTCGATCTGCTGGAGCACAACGACGACCCGACCGACGAGGAGGTGCGCCACGGGCTCGAGGGCAACCTGTGTCGCTGCACCGGGTATCAGAACATCGTCAAGGCCGTGCGCGCGGCCGCCGGCGAGGTCCGCGAGGGGGCGACGTCATGACCGACACCGCGACTCCTGCCACCGGAGGCATCGGCGACGCGCCCGTCCGCAAGGAGGACGCCAAGCTCGTCACCGGCCAGACCACCTGGACCGACAACATCGCCTTCCCCGGCATGACCTACATGGCGGTCCTGCGCAGTCCGATGGCGCACGCGAAGATCAACAGCGTCGATGTGAGCGCCGCACTGGAGCAGCCCGGCGTGCTCGCCGCGTTCTCCGGCGCCGACCTCGCCGACGAGTGGGCGGGACCGCTGCCGTGTGCGTGGCCGGTGACCCCGGACATGGTCCACCCCGACCACTGGCCGATCGCCAAGGACGAGGCGCGCTACGTCGGTGACGCCGTCGCCGTCGTGGTCGCCCGCGATCGCTTCGCCGCCGCCGACGCCCTCGAGCACATCGCGGTCGACTACGAGCCACTCGACGCCGTCGTGGACATGGAGGCCGCGATCGCCGACGGTGCGGCGCTGGTCCACGGCGACCACGGCACCAACACCACCTACACGTGGCCGTTCTCCAACGGCGACGTCGACGAGGCGTTCAATGGTGCCCACAAGGTGGTGACGCGCAGGTTCATCAACCAGCGCCTGATCCCCAACGCCATCGAGCCGCGTGCGGTCGTCGTGGCGCCGATCGCTGCGGCCAATGAGTTCACGATGTACACGGCCACGCAGGTCCCGCACATCCTCCGGCTCATGCTGGCGCTGACGACCGGTGTGCCCGAGTCCAAGCTGCGGGTCATCGCGCCGGACGTGGGCGGCGGCTTCGGCTCCAAGCTGAACGTCTACGCCGAGGAGCTGATGGCGCTGGTGCTGGCCAAGCGGCTGGGCCGGCCGATCAAGTGGACCGAGACCCGCAGCGAGGGCTACCAGACCACGATCCACGGCCGTGACCAGATCCAGGACGTCGAGGCGGCCTTCGACGAGGACGGGCGTCTGCGGGGCCTGCGGGTCAAGCTGCTCGCCGACATGGGCGCCTACCTGCAGCTGGTCACCCCGGGCATCCCGATCCTCGGCGCGTTGATGTACCCGGCCATCTACAAGATGGACGCCTACGACTTCTCCTGCACCGGTGTCTTCACCAACAAGACCCCGACCGACGCGTACCGCGGTGCCGGCCGGCCCGAGGCCACCTACGCCATCGAACGCACGATGGACGAGGCGGCCGTTGAGCTCGGCATGGACCCGATGGACCTGCGGCGGCGCAACTGGATCACCCACGAGGAGTTCCCGTTCACCACGATCGCCGGGATGACCTACGACTCGGGGAACTACGAGGCGGCGACCGACAAGGCCATGGAGCTGTTCGACTACGACGGGATGCGCGCCGAGCAGCAGCGCCGCCGCGAGGCCGGCGACCGCTACCAGCTGGGCATCGGCATCTCGACCTACACCGAGGCGTGCGGCATCGCGCCGTCGCGGGTGCTGGGCAGCCTCGACTACGGCGCCGGCGGATGGGAGCACGCCACCGTGCGGATGCTGCCGTCGGGCAAGGTCGAGGTCGTGACCGGGTTGTCGCCGCACGGGCAGGGGCACGAGACGACGTTCAGCCAGATCGTCGCCGACACCCTCGGGGTGCCGTTCGAGGACGTCGAGATCCTCCACGGGGACACCAAGGTGGCACCGCAGGGGTTGGACACGTACGGGTCGCGCTCGCTGGCCGTCGGTGGCATCGCCATCTACAAGGCCACGCAGCGGATGCTCGACAAGCTCAAGACCGCCGCCGCCCACATGCTCGAGGCGTCACCCGACGACCTGGAGTTCAGCGGCGGGCAGTTCAGCGTCCAAGGTTCACCAGACACCGCCATGGCACTGGGCAACGTCGTGCTCGGCGTGTTCGCCGCACACGACCTGCCCGACGGGTACGAGCCGACGCTGTCGGCGGAGTTCACGTTCGACCCGGAGAACTTCTCGTTCCCCCACGGCACGCACCTGTGCGCCGTCGAGGTCGACACCGAGACCGGCATGCCCCAGATCACGAAGTACGTGGCGGTCGACGACGTCGGCAACGTGATCAACCCGCAGATCGTCGACGGGCAGGTGCACGGTGGTCTGGCGCAGGGCATCGCCCAGGCGCTGTACGAGGAGGCGGTGTACGACGACGCCGGCAACCTGACGACCGGCTCGATCGTCGACTACTACGTGCCGGGCGCGCCGGATCTGCCGGAGTACACAACCGACCGGACGGTCACACCCGCGACCAGCAACCCGCTGGGCGTCAAGGGCGTCGGCGAGGCCGGCACGATCGCCTCGACACCGGCGGTCGTCAACGCGGTGCTCGACGCCGTACGCCATCTGGGTGTGACCGACCTCGACATGCCGTGCAGCCCCGAACGGGTGTGGCGGGCGCTGCAGGAGGGCTCGGCCAGCCGTGACCAGGTCGCCGCGCAGGCGCAAGGAGGTCAGCACGCATGATTCCCGCTGCATTCGACTACACCAGGGTCGGCTCGGTCGACGAGGCGGTGCAGGCGCTCGGCCAGCACGGCGAGGACGCCAAGGTCCTCGCCGGCGGGCACAGCCTGATCCCGTTGCTGCGGCTGCGTCTGGCGTTTCCCAGCGTGCTGGTCGACGTCGGACGCGTCGACGAGATGCGCGGTGTCCGCGACGACGGTGACCATCTGGTCATCGGCGCCGCGACCACCCACGACGAGGTCATGCACGACGACCTCGTGCGGCAGCACTGTCCCGTGATCTCCGATGTCGTGTCCCAGGTCGGTGATCCACAGGTCCGTCACCGCGGCACGTTCGGTGGTGGCATCGCGCACGGTGACCCGGCGGGTGACCTGCCAGCATTGGCGTTGGCGCTCGACGCCACGTTCGTCATCGCCGGCTCGGGCGGCCGTCGCGATGTGGCCGCGTCGGACTTCTTCGTCGACTACCTGCAGACGGTGCTGGGCGCCGAAGACGTGCTGGTCGAGATCAAGGTGCCAAAGCTGGGATCCGACTGGGGTCACAACTACCAGAAGTTCAACCGTGTGGCCCAGGCCTGGGCGATCGTCGGCAGCCTGGCGCTGGTGCGTCGCAGCGACGGGTCGATCGACGAGGCGCGCATCGGCCTGACCCACATGGGGTCGGTGCCGTTGCGGGCGAGCGCCACCGAACAGGCACTGGCCGGCGCCTCGACAGACGTGATCGCCGATGCCTGTGACCAGGCCGCCGAGGGGACCTCGCCACCAGAGGACCTCAACGCCCGCGCCGACTACCGGCAGCACCTCGCGCGCGTGCTGACCCGTCGCGCGGTGGAGCACGCACTGGGTGGCTGACGACGTCGCAGGCGCCGCAGCGGACCCAGGTGCTGCGCAGGCCTGGACCCGCGCCGCACGGGATCCAGGCTCCGCGGAGGCCCGGAACAGTGGCGCGGTAGGAGCGCCTGGGACGAATGACCAGCACGCGGCGGTGGCTTCCGATCTCGGGAGCCCCGCCGCGGTCGGCGCGCGCCTCGCCGAGCACGACTACCTGGCGGACGCCGGTCTGGCGACGGCGATCTTCCTCGCGTTGCGCACGCAACGGCCGTTGTTCCTCGAGGGCGAGGCCGGCGTCGGCAAGACCGCCGTCGCCCACGCGCTCGCCCAGATCCTCGACGCGCCGTTGGTGCGCCTGCAGTGCTACGAGGGCATCGATGCCAGTCAGGCGTTGTACGACTGGGACTTTCCCCGGCAGTTGCTGCACCTGCGCGCCGCCGAGGCCGGTGGTGTCGACGACGTCGACGAGATCGAGGCCGAACTGTACGACCGGCGGTTCCTCATCGCGCGGCCGCTGCTGCAGGCGCTCGAGACGTCGCCGTGCGTGCTGTTGATCGACGAGGTGGATCGCGCCGACGACGAGTTCGAGGCGTTCCTGCTCGAGATCCTCTCGGAGTTCACGGTCACCGTGCCCGAGATCGGCACGCTGCGCGCCACCGTGCCGCCGGTCGTCATCATCACCTCGAACCGCACCCGCGAGGTGCACGACGCGCTGAAGCGGCGCTGTTACTACCACTGGCTGGAGCACCCCGACTTCGAACGCGAGATCGCGATCGTGCGGGCGCGGCTGCCCGGGGTGACCCAGCGGCTGGCCCGTGAGATCACCGCCGTCACGCAGTCGCTGCGGTCGGCTGATCTGCTCAAGCCGCCGGGCGTCGCCGAGACCATCGACTGGGCCCGCGCGCTGGACGCGCTCGACGTCGTCGGGCTCGACCCCGACATCGTGATGACCACACTGGGAGCGGCGCTCAAGTACCGCGAGGATCAGCAGCGCGCCCGTCAGCTCGACGTCGGGCAGCTGGTGCGTCAGGCGTTGGCGGAGGTCTGACGTGACCTCGTGGAGCGGCAGCCGTAGGTCATCGATGTGACCGGACCTCCGCGCGAGCCCGACGGCACGACAGTCGCGGCGCCGGTGCGGGGGGCCGTGGCCCTCGCCGCCGCACTGCGGGGCGCGGGCCTGCCGGTCGGACCCGACCGGGTGCAGCGGTTCGTCGAGGCGCTCGACCACGTCGATCCGGGCGTTCGCGACGACGTCTACTGGGCGGGTCGTGCGACGCTGTGCGCGCACCCCGAGCACCTCGAGCTCTACGACACGGTCTTCGCCGCGTTCTTCGACGGTCGCGTCGCCCACATGCGCCGCGCCCAGCGGCTGCCGGCCAGGCAGACCGTGGGCTTCGCGGCCGGTGCGACGCCGCCGGAGGACGATGCCGAGCAGGACGATGACGATCACACGGCGCTCGTCGCCAATGCCAGCTCGGTGGAGGTGCTGCGCCGCCGCGACATCGCGTCGCTGGACACCGGCGAGCGTGCGCAGCTCGAGCGTCTGCTGGCGCGGTTCGCCATGCCGGGCGCCCAGCGCCGCACCCGCAGGTGGCAGCCAGACCGGGCCGGTGTCGTCGACCGCGGCCGCACCGTGCGTGCGCTGCTGCGCAGCGGCGGCGAGGTCGTCCAGCTGGCACACCGGTCGGCGCGGCATCGGCCGCGCCGGGTCGTCCTCCTCGTCGACGTCAGCGGCTCGATGACGCCGTACGCCGACGCCCTGCTGCGCTTCGCCCACGCTGCGGCCCGCGGCCGGCCGCGCACCGAGGTGTTCTCGGTCGGCACCCGGCTCACGCGGTTGACGCGCGAGATGAGCCATCGCGACGCCGACACGGCGATGGCGGCGGTCGCGGCGGCGATCCCCGACTGGAGCGGCGGCACCCGGTTGGGTGTCCAGCTCAAGGCGTTCCTCGACCGCTGGGGCCAGCGCGGGATGGCGCGGGGTGCGGTGGTCGTGGTGCTGTCCGACGGGTGGGAGCGGGAGGGTCCCGAGTTGCTCGGTGAGCAGATGGCCCGCCTCGGCCGGCTCGCGCACCGGGTGGTGTGGTCAAACCCCCGGCGCGCGCGGCCGGGGTTCGAACCACTCGTCGGGGGACTCGTCGCCGCGTTGCCGCACGTCGACGTGTTCGTCGACGGACATAGTCTGGAGGCACTCGAGCACCTCGCAGAGGTGGTCGCCGGGCGGAGGTGAGCCGCGTGCGTGACATCCTGACCGCGCTGGAGGCGTGGTGGAAGGCCGGTGAGCCGATGGCCCTCGCCACCGTCGTCGACGTGCGCAAGAGCGCGCCGCGGCAGCCGGGCGCGGCCATGGCCGTCGGCGACGACGGCGAGGTCGCCGGCAGCGTGTCCGGCGGGTGCGTCGAGGGCGCGGTGTACCAGCTCGGCCAGCAGGTGCTGGCCAGCGGCGTCCCCGAGCTCGCGCACTACGGCTACAGCGACGACGAGGCGTTCGCGGTCGGCTTGACCTGCGGTGGCGAGCTCGACGTGTTCGTCGAGCGGGTTGATCCCGCGTCGATGCCCTGGTTCGGGCACCTGCTGGAGTGCATCGCCGACGAGGCGCCGGTCGCCGTCGCGAAGGTCATCGACGCACCGTCAGCCGACGACAGCCCTCCGCTGCGGGGGGCGACAATGCTCATCGGCCCCGACTGGACCGACGGGACGCTCGGCAGCGACGGGCTGCAGGTCGCCGTCGTCGACGACGCCCGCGGCATGCTCCAGCAGGGTCGCACCGCCGAGCGCCGGTACGGTCGGCAGGGAGAGCGGCGGCTCGACGAGGTCCGAGTGTTCATCTCGTCGTTCGCGCCGCGGCCGCGGATGTTCGTCTTCGGCGCCATCGACTACGCCGCCGCCGCCGCCCGGGTGGGCCACTTCCTCGGCTATCACGTCACCGTGTGCGATGCCCGGGCAACGTTCGCGACGTCCAAGCGCTTTCCCGACGCCGACGAGGTGATCGTCGACTGGCCGCACCGGTACCTGGAGCGGGTCGCCGTCGACCAGCGGGCGGCGATCTGCGTGCTCACCCACGACCCCAAGTTCGACGTGCCGCTGCTCGAGGTCGCCCTGCGTACCCCGGCCAGCTACATCGGCGCGATGGGAAGCCGCCGGACGCACGAGGAACGGCTGGAGCGGCTCCGCGCACAGGGGGTGACCGACGCGCAGCTGGCCAGACTGCGGTCGCCGATCGGCCTCGACCTCGGCGCGCGGACCCCGGAGGAGACGGCGGTGTCGATCGCGGCCGAGCTGATCCAGCGTCGGTGGGGCGGCTCCGGTCGACCGCTCACCGACACCAGCGGGCGGATCCACGAGCTGCGTGGCACCGTCGCCACTGCCGCGGCCGACAGTGCCACGGTCTGACGGGCGTCCCCCCGCGGGTCTCGTGCTGGCGGCCGGAGCGGGACGGCGCCTCGGCCGACCCAAGGCGCTCGTCGAGTTCCACGGCGAACCGCTGGTGCGTCGGGCGGTCCGGCTGCTGCGACGGGGTGGGTGCGCGCCGGTTGTCGTGGTGGTCGGCGCCGACGGTGATCGGGCGGCCGGGGTGCTGCACGACACGGACGTGGTCGTCGTGCACCACGACGGGTGGCGATCGGGCATGGGGGGATCGCTGCGGGCGGGCGTCGCGGCGGTCCGCTCGAGTGGGGCCCCGGCCGTCGTCGTCGCACTCGTCGATCAGCCATTGATCGGACCCGCCGCCGTCGCGCGGCTGACCGACGCGTGGCGGCGAGGCGCGGCGATCGCCGTGGCGACCTACGAGGGCCGTCCCCGCAACCCAGTGCTGTTCGACGCGGCCGCCTTCGATGCCGTCGACCGTTGGGCCGACGGTGACCGCGGAGCCCGCCGGCTGTTGCACGCGCGGCCCGAGTGGGTAGAGCCCGTAGCATGCGACGCAGTCGCCTCGCCGCGCGACATCGACACCGAGGACGACCTGCGCGCGCTGGTGACCGTCGCCGATCCCAACCCTGCCGGTGTGACTGACGCCGAAGCGTCAAAGGAGCAGCAATGGAACTGAATCATTCGTTCACCGTCCCCGTCGGCGTGGACCAGGCGTTCGAGGTGCTGACCGACATCGAGCGGATCGCTCCGTGCATGCCTGGAGCGTCGATCGACTCGGTCGACGGCGACGAGTTCACCGGCAAGGTCAAGGTCAAGGTCGGCCCCATGCAGGTCACCTACCGCGGCACGGCGAAGTACGCCGAGCTCGATCGCGACAACCACAGCGCGGTCATCGAGGCACGCGCTCAGGAGATGCGCGGCAGTGGGACCGCCAACGCGACGATCACCGCGGACCTCACCGAGAAGAGCGCCGAGGAGACCGAGGTGAACGTCGTCAGCAACCTGTCGATCACCGGGCGTCCCGCCCAGTTCGGGCGCGGCGTCATGAACGAGGTCGGCGCCAAGCTGCTCGGACAGTTCGCCGACTGCCTCGCGACGCGGCTGGGGGGCGAGGACGAGGAGCCCGAGCCGGAGGAGCCGGAGACCGACGAGTCGGCGCCCGCTGCCTCGGTGGGCAGCAACGGCAGCAGCGCGGCCGCATCGGAGCAGGAGATCACGCGGCAGGTCGGTGCAGCTTCACCCCAGCCGGCGAGCGGTGCGGCCCCAGCTGCCGCCGCGGCGGCGCCGTCGGCCGCCGCGGCGACCTCAGGTGCGACGCCGGCGCGTTCGGAAGCGACCACGGCGGGTTCCGAGACCACCGAGACGCCGGCCAAGCGGACCACGACACCGCGCCAGACCGCCGAGGAGGACGTCGAGGCGATCGACCTGTTCGACGTGGCCGGCGCGTCGGTGGCCAAGCGCGCCATCCCCGCGGCTGCCGTCGTGCTCCTGCTCGTCCTGCTGATCTGGCGCCGCCGCTCCCGCTCCTGACCCCCAACCCGCCACCACCCCGAACTCTGTCGACCACCTTCCGACGACACTTCGGGGTGGTCGACGAACGTCGACGATAGGCCGCCCTGCGTCGACCACCCCGAAGTCTTCGCTGAAGCTGGTCTGCTGACATCGGGGTGGTCGTAGGAAGTCGGGGTGGTGGAGCCGGGGTGGGGTGGCGGGCCTAGGATTGAGGCGATGAGCGCCACCACCACGCGGACGCAGCGCACGTTCGAGGTCGTCAGTGACTTCGAACCGGCGGGCGATCAGCCACGGGCGGTCGAGGGCGTCGCACGCGCGATCGCTGACGGTGAGACCGACACCGTGCTGCTGGGCGTCACCGGGTCGGGCAAGACGTTCACCGCGAGCAAGATCGTCGAGGCGGTGCAGAAGCCGACGCTCGTGATGGCGCCGAACAAGACGCTCGCGGCGCAGCTGGCCAACGAGTTCAAGGAGTTCTTCCCCAACAACGCGGTCGAGTACTTCGTCAGCTACTACGACTACTACCAGCCCGAGGCGTACATCCCGTCGTCGGACACCTACATCGAGAAGGACTCGTCGATCAACGACGAGATCGAGCGGCTGCGCCACCGGGCGACCATGGCACTGCTGACCCGCCGGGACGTCCTGATCGTGGCCAGCGTGTCGTGCATCTTCGGCCTGGGCTCACCCGACGAGTACGAGCAGCACGTGCTGGCGATGCGACGCGACGAGGACGTCGACATGGACGGCGTGCTGCGCAAGCTGGTGGATCTGCAGTACGAGCGCAACGACCTCAACTTCATCCGCGGCAAGTTCCGCCGGCGCGGCGACACCCTCGAGGTATTCCCCGCCGACGCCGAGCTGGCGTTCCGCATCGAGTTCTTCGGTGACACGGTCGATCGCATCACCAAGCTCAACCCGGTGACCGGCGAGCTGGTCGCCGAGGTCGACGAGGCGTGGATCTTCCCGAACAGCCACTACGTGGCGGGTGCCGACCGCATGCAGCACGCGATCAGCACCATCGAGGCGGAGCTCGCCGAACGACTTGCCGAGCTCGAGGGCCAGCAGAAGCTGCTGGAGGCGCAGCGGCTGCGGATGCGCACGACCTACGACCTCGAGATGATGCGCGAGATCGGCTTCTGCTCGGGCATCGAGAACTACTCACGGCACATCGACGGCCGCAGCGCGGGTGAGGCGCCACACACCCTGCTCGACTACTTCCCCGACGACTTCCTGTGCATCATCGACGAGTCGCACGTCACCAACCCGCAGATCGGCGGCATGTACGAGGGCGACATGTCACGCAAGCGCATGCTCGTCGAGCACGGGTTCCGCCTGCCGAGCGCCTGCGACAACCGTCCGCTGACCTTCGAGGAGTTCCGTGCGCGAGTCCCGCAGACGCTGCATGTCTCGGCGACGCCCGGCCCGTTCGAACGTCGGGTTACCAGCACCGTGGTCGAGCAGGTCATCCGGCCGACGGGACTGATCGACCCCGAGGTGATCGTCCGGCCGACCAAGGGCCAGATCGACGATCTCATCGCCGAGATCCGCGCCCGGGCCGACCTCGACGAGCGGGTGCTGGTCACCACGCTGACCAAGAAGATGGCCGAGGACCTGACCGACTATCTGCTGGAGTCGGGGCTGCGGGTGCGTTACCTGCACTCCAACATCGACACCGTGCAGCGCATCGAGATCCTGCGCGAGCTTCGCCTCGGCGAGTTCGACGCGCTCGTTGGCATCAACCTGCTGCGCGAGGGCCTGGACCTGCCCGAGGTCTCGTTGGTCGCGATCCTCGACGCCGACAAGGAGGGATTCCTGCGGTCGGAGACGTCGCTGATCCAGACGATCGGGCGGGCCGCCCGCAACGTGAAGGGTCAGGTCGTCATGTACGCCGACGAGCTGACCGACTCGATGCGCCGCGCGCTGCACGAGACCAACCGCCGCCGCGAGCTGCAGCTGGCCTACAACGCCGAGCACGGCATCGACCCGCAGACGATCCGCAAGAAGGTCGGCGACATCATCCAGATCGCACGCGCGGCGGAGGCCGGCGCTCCCTACGCGGCGGCGACCCCGAATCGTCGTACCCGGCGGGACGATGGCGACGGCGTCGATGTCTCGGATCTGCCGAAGGCCGACCTCGCCAAGCTCATCCAGTCGCTGACCGACGAGATGCACGACGCCGCGTCGGACCTGAAGTTCGAGTACGCCGCACGGCTGCGCGACGAGATCACGGAGCTGCGCCGGGAACTGCGGGCGATGGAGGACGCGCTGCGGTAGTGCCGATCCCGGCGCAGAGAGGGCCTCGCGTCAGCGTGGCTTCCAGGTCCAGCGGGTGCGGGCGCTGAGGATCTCGCGGGGACCCAGGTGGGTGGCGCCGGACTGCTCGGGTCTCGCGAACGGGTCGGGCCAGGCCGTCTGTGGCTCGACGCAGACCCCGCGCTCGGGGGTGTGCACGACCACGGTCGACGCCTTGTGCGGCAGCTCCATCGTCAGCTCGAGGTCGGGCCACCGCACGATCGCCGGTTCAACGACGTCGACGTACGCGTGGTCGAGGCGCCGTCGACCGAGCTTGGCGCCGCGGCGCAGGTCCAGCTTGCGATTGACCTTCGTCACGTCGCCAGTCGGGATGAGATCGTCGGTCGTCTCGAGCACCGCGGGGCTGTCGACGATGACGGTGATGTCTCCCTTGTCGGGGCGGCGGAACCACGGATGCCAGCCGATCGCAACCGGCATGGCGCGGGTGCCGGCCTGGACCTGGATCTCGAGCTCGAGGCAGCCGACGGTCAGCGTGATGCGCTGCGCGGCGATGCCGCCGAACGGCCAGCGGGACGTCGGGATCGTGCAGAGCAACTCGACCGCGTTACCGGCCGAGCGGTCGACCGACCAGGCGACGTCGTACACCGCGCCGTGCATGGCGTGTGAGCCGATGTTCGGCTCGAGGTCGACGTCGAGGTCGGCGATGCGTGCGTTCCCAACGCGTCCGGCCCACGGGATCATCGGGAACGCGCCCCATCCGAACGGGTCGTCGTCCTCGTCGGCATGCACGAGACGTTCGGCCCCAGCCGCCACCAGTGATGCCAGTCGACCGCCGTGCGCCGCATCGACGGTCACGCGGTCGTCGCCCGCGGCAAGCTCGATCACCATCGTTGTTCCTCTCGTGATCCGGCGGCGTCCCGCGCGTTCCGTCGCGCCGGATGCCTGGCCGCCGACCTACCAGCCTCGCGCCTGCCACTCGTCGAGATGGTCACGCTCGGCGCCGATCGTCGTGTCATCGCCGTGACCCGGGTAGACCCACGTGTCGTCGTCGAGGGTGAACAGCTGCGTCCGCAGCGACGTCATGATCTGCTCGAAGGTGGCCTCGCCGCTCGTCTTGCCGGGACCGCCCGGGAACAGTGTGTCACCTGTGAACGCGTGCGTGGTGATGTCAGGGCGATCCTCCGCGGTGCCGTCGAGCACCGCACAGACGCTCCCGCCCGTGTGCCCGGGCGTGTGGAGGATCTCTATGCTGGCGGCACCGAGCGAGATCCGGTCACCATGTGCGACCGTGCCATCCGCCGGGACCGGCACGTGGGCTTGCTCCTCGCGGTGGTGCAGCACCCTGGCGTCGGTCGCCCTGGCGACGGCGGCCAGCGCCTGCCAGTGGTCCTGATGACGGTGGGTCGTCAGGATCGTGGTGATGTCGATGTCGCCGATCGCGTCGAGGATCCGCTCGGCGTCGTTGGCCGCATCGATGATGATGCCGGTACCACTGTCGACCTCGGCCAGCACATAGCAGTTGTTGTCCATCGGTCCGACCGACAGCTTGGTCACCGCGACCGTGGCGGCGTCGTGGTGGATGATCCGGCGTGCTGGTGCCCCGCGCGGCTCGACGTGTCCGCTGTAGTTGTCGTCGTGAGAGATCTGCATGTCCCGACGTTACCTGGACACGCGGCTCCCGAGCACATCGGGCAGTTCGGTGGCGGGGACGGGCCGCGCGACAAGGTGGCCCTGGATGGCATCACAGCCGAGCACGCCGAGACGTTGCTGCTGAACCTGCTGCTCGACGCCTTCACCGATGACGAGCAACCCGAGATCGTGGGCGAGATTGATGGTCGCGTCCAGCACGGCACTGGCCCGTCGATCGTGCTCCCGGGCCAGTCCGGCGACCAGCGACCGGTCGATCTTGATGACGTCGAGCGGCAGGCTCGCGAGCCGCATGGTCGATGTGGCGCCGGTGCCGTAGTCGTCGAGTGCGACGCGGACGCCGCGAGCGCGGATGGCGGCGATGAGATCGGTCGCGTGCTCCCCGTGGCTGGCGACCGTGCCCTCGGATAGTTCGAGGATCAGCTGTGACGGGTCGAGATGCGCGTCGAGCAGCGCATCGTCGAGGTGGATCAGCAGCTCGGGATTGAGCTGGCGACCGGAGACGTTGACCGCGACAGGCACTCGCGAGTGCAGCTGATCGCGCCAGCGAGCCGCCTGCTCACACGACCGCGACAGCACCCATCGACCGAACTCGCCCATCAGCCCGAGCTCCTCGGCGAGGGGGATGAACGTCGCCGGTGGGATGGTGCCGAGCTCGGGATGCTTCCAGCGGGCGAGGGCCTCGATGCCCAGCACGTCACCGGACATGCCGGTCGCGTCGACGGCGAGCTGTGGCTGGAAGGCGAGGTCGAGCGTGTGCTCCGCGATGGCCCGCCGCAGGTCGTCCTCGAGCCGGTGTCGCGTCGCGGCGTTCTTGCCGATCGCGGCGGTGAAGAACGCCAGCTCGTTGGGCCCCAACGCCTTGGCCCGGTACATCGCCATGTCGGCGCAGCGGATCAGGGCCTCCAGGTCGTCACCGTCACGCGGCCAGATGGCGATGCCGATGCTGGCGGTGACCTGGACGCTCATGCCGCCGAGCTGGATCGGTGTCGACAGCTCGCCCAGCAGCTTGCGTGCGACCAGCGCGGCGTCGCCCGCGCGCGTCAGCTGGGACAGGATCACCGTGTACTCGTCGCCGCCGAACCGGGCGACGGTGTCGCCGTCGCGGATGCGGCGCTGGAGTCGTGCCGCGATCTCGCGGAGCAGCTCGTCGCCCTGGGCGTGGCCGAGGGTGTCGTTGATGCGCTTGAAGCCGTCGAGGTCGCAGAACAGCACGGCGAGTGGTGTGCCATCCCGTCGGGCGCGGGCGAGCGCCTGGGACAGCCGGTCCATGAACAGCTTGCGGTTGGGCAGTTCCGTGAGGGTGTCGAAGTGCGCCAGCCGCTGCAGCTCGGCGTCGAGGCGCTTGCGGTCGGTCACGTCGCGCAGCACGAGCAGATAGCCGGTCGCCTGTGTCGCCCGCGACGGCAGATGGCTGGCCACGGCATCGAAGTGCAGCATGCCGTGGTCGCGGCTTGCCAGCTCGAGCTCGGCGCGGGACGGTTGGGTGCCCACACGGTCGAGCAGGGCGCGTACCTCGGGCACGGCGCGCATCAGCTCGCCGGCGGGCAGGCCGAGTGCGGTGTCGCGGCTGCGACCTACCAGCTTCTCGGCGGCCGGATTCAGGTCGATGACCGTGCGTTCGTCGTCGAGGACCAGGATGGCGTCGCTCATCCGTTCGATCACAAGTCCACGTGCGATGGGGACGACGTCGAACAGGGAGTAGCGCTCGGAGGACCACAGCAGCACCTTGGCGGACACCGCGCAGGCGATCGAGGTGGCATCGAAGCGCCCGAGCCCGCCGATGCGAAAGATGACGACGACGTTGACCAGCCACGGCAGTGAGACCGCGCCGAGCAGCAGGCGAACTTGTGGTGCGGCGGTGCGCGGGAGGCGCGCGAGTGATACGACGAGCAGCCCCACGGCGACGAGGAGCAGCGCCTGGACGTACCAGTAGTGGACCCAGAACAGCGGGCCCGTGGCGATGAGCGGAACCGTCGGCGGAGCCAGCGGCTCCTCATAGACGCGGATGAGCTCGTGGGTCGCGGGGAGCGCGAGCATCGTGACGACCCACACGGGTTCCACGACCAGCGAGAGCAGCAGCGGACGGGAGATGAGATCCGTCCTGCGCGTGAACTGCAGCACGAAGATCAGCAGCGCGGGTGGCACGACGCCGATCGCCCCGTACTTGACGACGCCGCCGACGAGCCTTGCCACCATTACGTCGGCGGTCGCCAGCTCAATGGCGTAGGCCACGTTCCACACGCCGACGGCGAGCAGCAGCACGGCGACGCTGCGGCGGGTCCGCTGTCGTCCGACGTGCAACGCGAGTCCACCCATGGCCAGCGTGATGACGCCGACCACGAGCGTAATGATGCTCGCCAGAGACCAGACCACGAACGCTCCCGCTATCCACCATACCTGGTGTAGTTCAAGTTATACCCTCGGTTGTAACGGTGTTGGCCGATCTGTGACGTCGGATGGCCAGTGTGGGGCTACACTCTTGTCGGGCGCAGGTCAACCTCGTCCCATCTTCCCTGCATCGATCGATGCGACGGCGCGCCGGCCCTGTGCCGCACCATGTACGACATTGGAGCGAATGCGATGGCTTCGTCGGGCACCCGTCCGCCTGCGTCGGCGGGCGAGCGCAGC
>JAHWKT010000044.1:20902-20986 GCA_019347695.1 Actinomycetota bacterium
GAGCCGGTGGGTGGGCATCTGGGGGATGTGGGCGAGCGCAGCGAGCCGGTGGGTGGGCATCTGGGGGATGTGGGCGAGCGCAGC